>NZ_CP016033.1:309036-618072 GCF_001663175.1 Erythrobacter neustonensis
CGACAACCGCCTGATCGGCACTGTCGCAACCACCGCGCAGAGCAATTTCGACACCGCGCACCCGCTCTACCGCCAGATCGGCGAACTTGCAGCCGCGCGCACCGCCAGCCCGGCGCTGCGCCGCGGTTTGAGCACCGTGCGCGCGTTCGAGGAAGCCGCGCCCGGACTGCTTGCCGTCGAACGGCACGACCCGGCGAGCGGACAGCGCGTTCTTGCGGTGTTCAACACCGGCCCCGCCCCACTTTCGCAAAGCATCGAGGTCAGCTACGCCGCGCGCGGTGTTGCGCCGCTGGTCGGACAATGCCCTGCCGCGCTCGCTGCGCCCGGCGCGGTCAGGATCAGCCTGCCCGCCTTCGGCTTTGCTGCCTGCATTCTGGAGACCGAAGACTAATGGCAACCGCTTTTGCCAGCACCGCCGCCCAATCCGCCCACCCGCTCGCCTGGTGGCGCGGCGCGGTCATCTACCAGATTTACCCGCGCTCGTTCCAGGACACCAACGGCGACGGGATCGGCGACCTTGCCGGGATTGCGGACAAGCTCGACTACATCGCCGACCTTGGGGTGGACGGCATCTGGATCAGCCCGTTCTTCACCTCGCCGATGAAGGATTTTGGCTATGACGTGGCCGATTACTGCGGGATCGACCCCAGTTTCGGCACCTTTGCCGATTTCGACCGGATCATCGAAAAGGCGCATGCGCTCGGCCTCAAGGTGATCATCGACCAGGTCTATTCGCACACTTCGGACGAACACGCGTGGTTTCAGGAGAGCCGGCAGGACCGCACCAATCCCAAGGCCGACTGGTATGTCTGGGCCGACCCCAAGCCTTGCGGATCGCCCCCGTCGAACTGGCAATCGGTGTTCGGGGGTTCGGCGTGGCAGTGGGACGGCCCCAGAAAGCAGTATTATCTGCACAATTTCCTGACCTCGCAGCCTGATCTCAATGTCCACAACCGCGATGTGCAGGACGCGCTGCTCGATGCCGCGCGGTTCTGGCTGGGTCGCGGGGTTGACGGGTTCCGGCTCGATGCGCTCAATTTCTCGATGCACGATCCCGATCTGCGGGATAACCCGCCTTCGGGCATGCCGATGGAGCTGGTGACCCGGCCCTTCGACATGCAGCACAAGCAGTACAATCAGTCGCACCCCGACATCGTCGCCTTCCTCGAACGCATCCGCGCGACGATCGACGAGTTTCCCGGCCGCTTCACCGTTGCCGAGGTCGGCGGGCCAGAACCGCTGGCGGAGATGAAAGCCTTTACCGAAGGCGGCAAGCGGCTCGACAGCGCGTACAATTTCGATTTCCTCTATGCCGCGCGCCTGACTGCGCCGCTGGTGCGCGCCTCGCTTCAGCAATGGGACGGCACCCCGGGCGAAGGCTGGCCGTCGTGGGCGTTTTCGAACCACGATGCTCCGCGCGCTGTGACCCGCTGGACGCTCGATGGCGACATGGGCCGCGCCGCGCGGCTCAACATGCTGCTGCTGCTGTCACTGCGCGGCAATCCGATCATCTATCAGGGCGAGGAACTGGGGCTGCCGCAGGGCCATGTCCCGTTCGAGGATCTGCAGGACCCCGAAGCGATCGCCAACTGGCCGCACACGCTGGGCCGCGACGGCGCACGCACTCCAATGCCCTGGGCGGCGAACGCCCCGCAGGCGGGCTTTTCGAGCGCGAACCGCACCTGGCTGAGGCTCGATCCGGCGCATACCGGATTTGCGGTCGATGCGCAAATCGCCGATCCCTCCTCGACGCTTGCGTACACCCGCGCGCTGCTCGCCGCGCGGCGGGCCAACCCGGCGCTGATGCTGGGGACAAGCGAGGTGCTCGACAGCGCCCCCGAGATCGTCGCCTTTGTCCGGCGGCACGAGGGTGCGGCGGTATTGTGCGTCTTCAACCTCGGTGAAACCGCAGCGCAATTCGTGCTGCCCGCGGGCATGGAGCTGCTTTCCCCGATCGCGACCGAAAGCGCGATTGCACCTGCCAGCCTGCCTGATAGCCTTGCGCCCGGCACCGGGTTCTGGGCTGCCGTGCAGGAGAATTGATGGCCGACATTGCGTCCCCTTCCGCCGCCAACCGGCGCAGTGCCACGCTTGAGGATATCGCGCGCGAGGCGGGGGTGTCGATCTCGACCGTCAGCCGTGCGCTGAACGACAGCCCCTCGGTCAAGCGCCGCACCAAGCAGCAGATCTGGCAGATCGCGCGCGCGCATGATTACGAGTTCCGCGCGAGCATGCCGAGCGGGCCGATCGGCGCGGATGCGACGCTTGCGGTGGTCGTCCCTGCCCCGCAGGCGCGTGACAGCCGCGTGTCCGACCCCTTCTTCCTCGAACTGCTTGCCGGCATCGCCGAGGCCGCGCGCGAACGGAATGCCGATCTGATCATCAGCCACCTGTCCCCGCGCGCGGGCGGCGATCTCGATTATGCGATGAGCACCAGCCGGGCGACCGGCGCGATCTTCATCGGGCAATCCTCGCTCCATCACGAATTCAACGCGCTCGCCGCGCGCGACAACCGGTTCGTGGTGTGGGGGGCGGAATTTCCCGATGCGCAATATTGCGTCGTCGGCTCGGACAACCTTGCCGGCGGCCGCCGTGCAACTGCGCATCTGGCGCGGCTGGGGCGCGAGCGGATCCTGTTCCTCGGCGACATCGAAGCCCCCGAGGCCGAGCAGCGGTTCCGGGGATACCGCCAGGCGCTCGACCACGCGGGCATCGCGCTCGACGAAAGCCTCGTCGTTCCTGCTCATTTCGAGGTCCACTCGGCCGAGATCGCGGTGCGCAGCGCGGTGGCCAAGGGCCTCAAATTCGACGCGGTGTTCGCCGCTTCCGACCTGATCGCGATCGGCGCGATCCGCGCGCTGCGCCTGTCGGGCCTGCGCGTGCCCGAGGATGTCTCGGTGGTCGGATATGACAACATCCCCGCCGCGCGCCTTGTTACCCCGCAGCTCACCACGATCGACCAGGACGCCAATCTTGCCGGACGGATGCTGGTCGCCAAGCTGATCGACAAGGGCGATGGCCCGGCGATTTCGCAGCGGCTTGAAACCAGCCTGCTGATCCGCGAAAGCTGCGGCGGATGACCGCAGCGCCCGCCCCCCTCAAATCGATCGTCATCGTCGGCGGCGGTTCGGCGGGGTGGATGACAGCGGCTGCACTGGCAAAAGCGGTAGGCGAGACTTGTGCGATCACGCTGATCGAGAGCGAGGCGATCGGCACGGTCGGTGTGGGCGAAGCGACGATCCCGCCGATCCGCAATTTCAACCAGCGGCTCGGTATCGACGAGGCGACCTTCGTGCGCGAGACGCAGGGCTCCTTCAAGCTCGGGATCGAGTTCGTCGATTGGGGCAGGCTTGGCCACAGCTACTTCCACCCCTTTGGCCAGTATGGGGCGGAGTTCGACAGCGTCCCCTTCTACCACCACTGGATGCGCGCGCACCTGGCGGGGGAAATGCACGGCCCGATCGACGATTTCTCGATGTGCTGGGCGATGGCGAAGGCGGGGAAGTTTGCCCATCCCTCGCCCGACCGACGGCTGATCCAGTCGACCTTCGACTACGCCTACCATTTCGATGCCGGGCTCTATGCCGCATTCCTGCGCCGCTATGCCGAACAGCGCGGCGTGCGCCGGGTCGAGGGCAAGGTCGTAGACGTTTCTCTGCGCGGCGAGGACGGCTTCATCGAAGCGGTCACGCTGGATGATGGCGCGCGGATCGCGGGGGAGTTCTTCATCGATTGCAGCGGCTTTCGCGGCCTGCTGATCGAGGAGGCGCTGCACGCAGGTTACGACAACTGGCAGCATTGGCTTCCCTGCGACCGCGCGGTCGCGGTGCCATCCGAGCGCGGTGCCTTCACCCCCTTCACCCGCTCGACCGCGCGCGTAGCCGGATGGCAGTGGCGCATCCCGCTCCAGCACCGCACGGGCAACGGCTATGTCCATTGCAGCCAGTTCGTCTCCGAGGACGAGGCCACCGAGACGCTGCTCGCCAACCTCGAAGGCAAGCCGCTCGCCGACCCGCGCACCTTGCGCTTCGTCACGGGCAAGCGGCGCGCATTCTGGCAGAAGAACTGCGTCGCGATCGGGCTGTCGGCGGGCTTCATGGAGCCGCTGGAATCGACCAGCCTGCACCTCATCCAATACGGCATCCTGCGGCTGCTCGCGCTGCTGCCCGACACGGCGATGTCGCCGCTACTGGCGCGCGAATACAATGCGCAGACCGCACGCGAATACGAGCTGATCCGCGATTTCCTGATCCTCCATTACAAGGCGAGCGAGCGGGACGATTCCCAGCTGTGGCGCTATTGCGCCGCGATGCCGATCCCCGACAGCCTGCAATACAAGATCGACCACTTCCGCGCCCACGGCACCCTGGTGGCCGAACCGCAGGAACTGTTCGCCAACCCCAGCTGGATCGCCGTCTATCTGGGTCAGGGGATCGTGCCTGCCCGCGCGCCCGCGCTGGCGCAGATGCGCGGGTCGGTGCCGGTCGCCGAACGGCTTGGCCAGATCCGCAAGGCGATGGACGATGCGGTGGCCGTCATGCCCTCGCACGGCGATTTCATCGCGCGTCACTGCGCCGCACCGCCGCTTTCCGCCTGAGCTGCCCTCAGCGCCACCTGACCGACTGTTTCACGTGAAACACCGCGATTGCGGGGGTCTGAAGGCGTGCAAAAAGGGCCTGAAGGGGGTCTGCCGGGGGTCTGGATGGGGGCAGGCCCGGGTCAGCGCACGGCCACAAACCCGCCAAAGCAAAAGGGCCCGCCATCGCTGGCGAGCCCTTCTTGAAACCCTTGGTGCGACCCGCGGGCTCTTATTGCATCATGCCGCGATCAGAACGACTTGCGCAGCGTCAGGTTGAACGTCCGGCCGTAGGTTTCGTGACGGCTGGGGAAGGTCCCGACGACATCGGTGCCCGCCGCGTTGAACAGGTTGTTCTCGGTCACGAAGGGCTCGTTGGTCAGGTTGAACACTTCGGCAAGGATCTGCACGCCCTTCATGAAGCCATCGGCCTTTTCGAAGGTGTAGCCGATCTGACCGTCGAGGATCGTTTCGGGCTGCGCCTGCGCACCCTGAAGCTGGCCTGCAAAGTTCTGCACTTCGGACAGGAAGCCGCTGCGATAGCGGGCCGCCAGCTTGGCGCGGAAGCCATACTTCTCGTAGAAGATGTCTGCCGACCAGGTGGTCTTCGAATAGCCCGGAATCGGAGTCGAATTCGTCCCGTTGCTGATTTCGGCATCCGAATAGGTGACGCTGGCAAAGCTGCCGAACCCGTCGAGCGCATCGGTCAGATCGCCGTAGTTGAGGCGCAGCGTGCCTTCCACACCCTTGATCTTGCCGCTCGCAAAGTTGGTCGGGCCCGAGAACGTTCCCTGTGCAAGCGCCGGGTTGGCGTTGAGCAGTGCCTGCCAGCCGACCAGGTTGACTTCGCGGGTCACGTCGACCGTCGAGGTCTGGTCGACCACCCAGTCCGACAGATCCTTGTAGAAGGCCGCGACGATGATCGCAGTGCCCGGGGTGAAGTACTTTTCGACCGACAGATCGAGGTTGGTCGAACGGTAGGGCTCAAGCCGCGGGTTGCCGCCGCCCAGCGTGTAGCAGACGCGCCGGGGCGGCTGGAACTGGCCGGGAAGCACCGTGTCCGGGATCTGGTCGGCGTTGGTATCGGCGCAGACCGTGTTGTTGAAGTTGAGGTTCTGGTTCGCCGCCAGCTGGTCGAGCCGCGCACGGGTCACGGTCTTCGATGCGGCAAGGCGCACGAAGGTATCGGGCGCAACCTCGAAGGAGAGGTTCATGCTCGGCAGCCAGTTGTCGTAGGAATACTCGACTTCGTTCAGACCGCCAGCGATCGTCCCGACCGAATTCTGCGTGGTGTCGGCATAACGCAGGCCGATATTGCCGCGCACCGGAACCGAACCCAGATCGCCGTCAATCCCCGCCTGGATGTAGAAGTTGTGGATCTGCTCGCCCACGGTCCACTGGGTGTCGAAGGTCGCCTTTTCGACGCGGTAGGTGCCATCGGTCAGGAAGCGCGAGGGATCATAGGCAAGGATGTCCATGCCCAGGCTCTTGGTGTTGGTCGAACCGACGATCGCGCTGTCGGGCACCCGGAAGCCGTTGCCGAAGGCAGCGGTGGGACGCAGGAAGCTTTCGTTGGAATCGAAGTTCTTGGTGCGGTCGGTGTAGAGCCAGCCCACGGTGATCCGGTCGATCAGACCGCCATCGAACTCCCAGTAGCTTTCGGTGCGCAGCTGGTGCAGCTCGTCATCGATCTTCGGCTGCTTGAGGAAGCCGACCTGGCCCCAGCCACCCGGATCGGTGAGCAGCGAGTTGGCAGGATCGGTGTAATCGAGCAGCGTGTCGATCTGGTAGGCGCCGTCGCGCGGGAAGGTGAAGGTGAGCGTGTCCTGCGCGCCCGAACGGCCCGCACCGGTCCCGGCATAGCTTTCGTAGTTGATGTCGTTGCGGTCGAGGTTCGAGTAACCGTAATCGACCACGAAGCCGAGGTTGTCGGTCGCCTTGAAATCGAGATTGCCGCCGAGTGCGAAAATCTCGGACTTGGCGCCCTGCGTGTCGGTGCGCAGGATCGGCACGACATTGCTGTAGGTTGCCGAGGTGGCGAATTGATCGGTGGTGCCGGTCGCGCCGCCGAAGGTCGCCCCGCTCCACGAAGCGATCGGGGTTTCGGTGCCGCGGAAGATGCCGCTGTCGTCGGTGTTGGTGTAGAACCCGTCGAGCGTCAGCGACAGGCGGTCGGTCGGCTCGAACTGGAGGCTGCCGGCAATCGAGGTGCGCTCGAAGGTGCGGCTGACGACGCCCTGACGCGGGTTGTCGGCGGGGTAGAACACGCCGTTGGCATCGCGGCGCACCTGGCCGTTGAGCACGGTCGGGTCACCGCTTTCGCGGCTGTCCTGCGTCTTCAACTCGCGCGAGATATACTGGGTCGGGATCGACTGCACGGTTGCACCCAGCGACCAGCCGAAGGTGCCATCGTCGTTCTGGTCGATGTAGCTGCCGAAGAAGCGGTAGCCGTCATCGGCGAAATCGGGATTGAGGCGGCCCTGATCGTTGAGCGTGTAGGTCCCCGAAACCGTCAGCTGACGCTTCTTGGAATCAAGCGGCTTGACCGTGCGCAGGTCGACCGCGCCGGCGATGCCGATTGCGGCCAGCTGCGCATCGCCGGTCTTGTAAACCACGCCCGAAGCGACGAGCTCGCTCGGGAACTGGTCGAATTCGATGCCGCGGTTATTGCCCGCCGAGACCACTTCGCGGCCATTGAGCAGCGCGAGCGAGAAGTCGGGGCCGAGGCCGCGGATCGAGACCTGCTGCGAACGGCCGCGCACGCGCTGCGCGGTCACGCCGGGCAGACGCGCAAGCGAGTCGGCGATCGACTGGTCGGGAAGCAGGCCGAGATCTTCGGCGGTGATCACTTCGACGATCGAGGTCGCGTTGCGCTTGGCATCGAGCGAGGACTGGATCGACTGGCGGATGCCGGTGACGACGATGGCGTCGCCTTCGGTCTCGCCTTCGACAGTGGTGGGCTGCGGCTCAGCCTCTTGCGCCATGACCGGCGCACCGGTGACGGCCAGCGCCATGAATGTCGCCGCGCCGCACAGCAGGCGAGCGCTTGCATTGAACCCGTTCATTTTCATCAGAAGTCCCCTCCCGCAAGCATCGTTAGCCGACGCTTTTGCAGGTTTTTTCATAGCGGATGGAGAGCTTCGCGTAAATCGGCAATCAGCGATGCGCGCCTAGGATCGACAAAATCTTGCCAACCCATTCTAATCTCGAGAGGTTTGGATAAGACCACTCCCCCGTAACTTCATTTGTGAACGATCACAATCGACAAATGTTGCGCGATTGTCACAGTTTCGCAGCTTGCAGCACGGTCAGCCGCTTGTGTGGCGGAATTGCGGGACCCTCGCGACAGCTCTTGACGGATCAACCTCGGTTTTTTTCTTTTATTCTTCGATCCTTATGCTTGTCTCTTGGAGCAGGGATGCGAGTTTGATAGGCTTGGGACATGGCCATCACGCCCATCCCGACCTGCGCCGACTCTCCTCGTGATTGGGGCATCGCGCCTGAAAAGTGGCGCTGCGAAGATTTTTCATTTTCCGATCAGCAGCTTATCAGCATCGATGGTTTCCTGAAAACGCCCGATCACGCGATTTCGCATGCCGTTTTGCAAAATTTTGCAAGGATCACGCCACAATATCCCGGCGTGCGAGCCGCCTTGCCTGCGCGCGTCTGCGCTGACTGGCTGACGATGCTTGCACCGCTGCTCGACCACTGGTTCGGCGCGCCTGCGGGCGGGCGCGGGTGGGCGATGCAGGCGTGGTATTCGCTGGTGACGACGCCGCCCCATGCTTTGATACCGATGCAGCGTCTGCCGCATGTCGACGGGACCGATCCTGCGCAGATCGCAATGATGCTCTACCTGTCACCCGGTGGTCCGCATGGCGGCACGGCGTTCTTCCGCCATCTATCGACCGGGCTGGAGGCGCTGACGGGCGAGACCTATCCGCGCTATGCCGCCGCGGTGCAGGCCGATCACGCGCGCACCGGAATGCCGCCGGCCGCCTATCCCACCGACGGCGCGCCGCATTTTGCGCGCACCCATGTCGCCGAGGGACGCTTCAACCGCGCGATTTTCTATCGCGGCAACATCCTCCACAGCGGTGTGATCGATAACTTGGCACCGCTCGGCACCACGCCTGCTGACGGGCGGCTTACCATCAATGCCTTCTTCCGCCCCGCGGCGGAATGACCAAGGGACCGGACATGGACAGACCTGATGTGACGCGGCTGGTGATCGTGGGGGGCGGCACCGCCGGGTGGATCACCGCCGCCGCCTTTGCCAAGCTTCTGGGCAAGCGGCTCAAGATCGAACTGGTCGAGAGCGAAGCGATCGGCACGGTCGGCGTGGGCGAGGCGACGATCCCGCAGATCCTGCGGCTGAACGCGATCCTCGGGCTGGACGAAAACGCCTTCCTCAGCGCGACCTCGGGCACCTTCAAGCTGGGGATCGAATTCGTCGACTGGGGGGCCAAGGGCAGCCGCTATCTGCACACCTTCGGCGAGACGGGGATGAGCCTCGGGCGGGTGCCGTTCCACCACTATTGGCGGCGCGCGGCGATGATCGGTCAGGCCGGCAGCCTGTGGGATTATTCGCTGCATCAGATGGCGGCGGATCAGGCGCGGTTCGGCAAGATGGACCGCGTAGGCAACACCGCGATGACGGGGCTCGCCTATGCCTACCACTTCGATGCCAGCCGCTATGCGCTGTTCCTGCGCAGCCATGCCGAGGCGAACGGCGTGACCCGGACCGAAGGCATCGTCGAAAGCGTTGCGCGTGACGGGGAAAGCGGCGACATCACCGCGATCACGCTCAAGGGCGGCAAGACGGTCGCGGGCGATTTCTTCATCGATTGCACCGGGTTTCGCAGCCTGCTTCTGGGTGAGGCGCTGGGTGTGGGCTATCAGGACTGGTCGAAATGGCTGCCCTGTGACCGCGCGCTGGCCGTGCCGTCGGAACGCTTGCCCACCCTCGTCCCCTATACCCGCGCGACCGCAAAGGACGCCGGCTGGCAGTGGCGCATTCCCTTGCAGCACCGCACCGGCAACGGCCACGTCTATTCGAGCGGGTTCAAGAGCGACGAGGCCGCAGCCGACACGCTGATGGCGGGGCTCGACACCAGGCCGCTGGGCGATCCGCGACCGATCCGCTTCACCACCGGGCGGCGCGAGGCGTTCTGGGCGCACAATTGCGCGGCGATCGGCCTGTCGAGCGGGTTTCTCGAACCGCTCGAATCGACCTCGATCCACCTGATCCAGTCGCATGTCAGCCGGCTGGTCCAGCTGTTTCCGCGCCATGGCGATCCGGCTTCGCTGCGCGCAGAATACAACGCGCGCTGCGCAGCGGAGGTCGCGCAGATCCGCGATTTCCTGATCCTGCACTATCACCAGACCGCGCGTGAGGACACCGAGTTCTGGCGCTATTGCAAGCACATGGATGTGCCCGACAGCCTGACGCACAAGCTGGCGCTGTTTGCCGCATCGGGCCGCGTGGGCCGCGATGTCAACGATCTGTTCCGCGATGCCAGCTGGGTGCAGGTGATGCTGGGACAGGGTGTGATGCCCGCCGATTACGACGCGATGGCCGATCAGCTTGCGCCCGCGCAGCTGACCGAATTCCTTGCCAACGTGAAGACGATCACCGCACGCGCCGTGGCCACCCTGCCCACGCATGCGGACTATCTGGCCCGCCACTGCCCGGTGGACGCCGCGCTGCTCGCCGCCTGAGGCACCCACCGCAAGGACGCGGTCACGAAAAAGGGCGGCGCAGCCATGCTGCACCGCCCGTTTTTCCGTGGCCCGAGGGGCCAGCCGATTACTTCGACTGGGCTTCGAGATAGGCGACGAGATCGGCGCGCTTCTGATCGTCCTTCACGCCGGGGAAGGCCATCTTGGTGCCCGGCACATAGGCCTTGGGGTCCTTGAGGTAGTCGAACAGAACGTCGGGCGTCCAGGTGATGCCGCTGTTCTTGTTGGCGTCCGAATAGTTGAACCCGGCAACCGATCCGGCCTTGCGACCGACGACCTTGTGGAGCGACGGGCCGACGCGGTTCACGCCTTCGTCGAAGACGTGGCAGGTGCGGCAGGCGGCAAACACCTTTTCGCCCGCTGCGGCATCACCGGTGAAGCTGGCATAGGTCACCGCGCCGCCGGCGGGCGTGGCCGCTGCGGTGCTGGTGGCCGCCGGAGTTGCAACCGCAACAGCCGCAGTATCGGTCGCCGCCGGAGTGGCGGTGTCTTCGGCCTTCTTGCCGCCGCACGCCGACAAAGCGGCAATTGCTGCAACCGCAGCGGCACCTTTCAGGAAATTACGCTTCATGGTCGTTTGTCCTCTGAACATTATGTTCCTCCCGCATCCCAGCGGGGCATAAACCAGATTTCCGGGCGTGCAAAGCGAGACTTCACGCATGTTTACGCCCCCCTTCCCGGCTGTCCGCTGATCGTTCAATGCGCGAACGCGCAAAGGGTTTCCCGCGCGCTGCCGAAAAGATTGCGGACTGCATTTGGCGCGTTATGCTGGCGTCATGAAGACACTCCCCTGGCACGCCAAACTCGTCCTTGCCCTCTTGGCATTTCTCCCGATCTACTTCGGCATTGCCGCGCTCGGCACGCGGATCGGGTTGCTCAGCTGGCAGACCGGTCTGTTGACGATGACGCTGGCGGGCGGCACGATCCTGATCGCGGTGGTGGCGCTGGCCGCGCTGATCGCGCTGATCTTTGCGCTGCGCACGCAGCCGCGCCGCAACGGCCTGGTGGTGCTGGCAGTGGTCGGCCTGATCGTGCCGGGGATGATCGGTGCGGTGTTCGCTTCGGCCCGGTCGAAGGCTGCCGACAATCCGATCCACGATATTTCGACCGACACCGCCAATCCGCCAGCCTTCTCTGCCGAAACGATGGCCGCGCGCGAGGAATCGGGCGCCAACGCGCTCAGCGATTATCAGGCGCCGCTGGGTCAGGTGCCGCTGTATAACGAAGGCGCCACCCCGCTCGACCGCGAACTGGCCGTCAAATCGCACGCGCAGATCATCACCGACCGCGACGATCGCCCCGCGCCGCTGCCGCTGGGCCGTGCGAGCCGCGCCGATGGCGTTGCCGCTGTCGCGGCGGCGATGGAGGAAATGGGTCTGGACGACATCCGCGAGAACGCCGCGACCGGCATGGTCGAAGGCACCGCGCACACCCGCTGGTTCGGGTTCCGCGACGATGTTGTCGCGCGCGTCAGCGATGCGCAGATCGATTTCCGCTCGGTGAGCCGCGTGGGCCGCAGCGATCTGGGCGCGAACACCGCGCGGATCAATGATCTGCGCGCCCGCACCGAACGGCTGCTGGGTTCGGCTAGCCGCGAAACGATGCCGCAGCCATAAGACTGCGCTGCACCACGGTTGCGACGCACAGCGCCGCATAGGCATAGGCAATGGCGCCGAACCATGAAGGGGCAAGGCACATCGCGATGAACACCGCGATCGTTTCGGCCCCTTCGGCCAGCCCGGTCGAATAGAAGAAGCTTTTGCGGCCGTGCGCCTCGGTCGTCTCGCCGCGCTTGGCAGCGATCACGGCAAAGGCGAGGAAGCTTACCCCTGTCAGCACGAAGCTTGCTACCAGCACCAGTCCCGGCAGCGTGTTCGCGGGTGCGAGGATGCCGAAGGCCAGCGGCACGCTGACATAGAAGGCAAAGTCGGCGACGATGTCGAAATAGCCGCCCAGATCGCTTGGGCCCCGCGCGCGCGCCACCGCGCCGTCGAGCCCGTCGGCGAGCCGGTTGGCGATGATCAGCCCAAGGCCCCAGCCGATGTGGCCCGTCGCGATCGCTCCCGCCCCGCCCAGCCCCAGCGCAAGTCCGGCAAAGGTGAGTGCATTGGCGGTAACCCCCGCGCGCGCCAGCGCCGTGCCCGCGCGCCCCAGCGGCGGGTCGATCAGCGGGCGCAGCTTTGCATCAAGCATAGGTGACCAGCCCGATCCATGCGCCCGTCATCGCGCTGGCGAGATTGCCCGAAATCCAGCTTTTCATTCCCAGTCCCGCCGCCTCGGCGCGGCGTTCGGGGCACAGCGTCCCGATGGTCGAAACCAGCAGGCCGACGCTGGCGAGGTTCGCCACGCCGCACAGCGCATAGGTGACGATCAGCATCGCTCGCGGCCCCAGCGTGCCGGGGGCAAGTGCGGCGAGTTCGAGATAGGCGACATATTCGTTGAGCACCGCCTTGGTCCCCATCAACCCGCCCGCGGCCTGCGCCTCGGTCCAGGGAACGCCGATCAGCCACATCAGCGGCGCGAGCAGCCAGCCCATGATCCGCTTCAGGGTCAGCGGCTCGCCCGCAACCTCCAGCGTCGTGGCGGCCAGCGCCATGTCGGCCAGCGCCACCAGCGCGAAGACCGTGATGATCACCGCGATGACAGCGAGGAACAGCTGCATCCCGTCCATCGTGCCCTTCACTATCGCATCGATGCTGCCTTCGTACTTGAGGCCCGTATCCTCGGCATCCACCTCGGTCGCGGCATCCTCGTCTCCGGGCGGCACCATCAGCCGCGCGATCAGCAGCGCGGCGGGGAGCGAAATCAGCGAGGCGGAGATCATGTGCCCCACCGCATCGGGCAGCACCGCGCGCAAGGTCGTGGCATAGAGGATCAGGATCGCGCCGCTGATGGTCGCCATCGTCAGCGTCATGATCTGGAACAGCTCGCTGCGGCTGACGCGCGCGAAATAGGCGCGGGTCACCAGCGGCGCTTCGACCACGCCGAGGAATACGCTCGCCCCGCCCGACAGGCCGACCACGCCCGACACGCCAAGGCTGCGGCGCAAAAGGAAACTGAGCCCACCCACCATCCAGCGCAGCACGCCCCAATGCCACAAGAGCGCCGACAGCGCGGAAAAGACGATCACCAGCGGCAGGATCTGGAACGCAATCACCAGCGGCGGCTGCGCGCCTTCGCGCAGTGCAAAGGGCAGTTCTGCCCCGCCGAGATAGCCGAACATGTAGGCCGATCCCTTGAGCGTTGCCGCCTCGACCGCGCTCACCGCATTGTTGACCATCCCCACCGCCGCCCAGACGAAGGGCACACGCACGATCAGCACTGCGAGGAGGCCCTGCATTGCCAGAGCGCCCGCGATCCAGCGCCAGCCGGGATGTCCGCGGCGGTTCTCCGAGAGGCCCCAAGCCAGCCCCATCAGCATCGCAATGCCGATCACCCCGCGCAACTGATCGAACAGTTCCACCGCCCCGTCAGCCCCGCCGCCAGGTGTGATAGCGTTCGACCCAGCGAAGCACCCCTTCGGGCTTGTGCGCCTTCTTCCAGTTTCCAGCGGCAAACTTGTTCGCTTCGACCAGCGTGGGATAAGCGTGGATCGTGCCGAGGATCTTGTTGAGCCCCAGCCCGTGCTTCATTGCCAGCACATATTCCGCGATCAGCTCGCCCGCATGTGCGCCGACGATGGTGGCGCCCAGCACCGTGTCCTTCCCGCCCGCAGGGGTAAGGATCTTGACGAAACCCTTGGTCTCGCTCTCGGCGATCGCGCGGTCGAGTTCGTGCAATTCGAAGCGCGTCACCTCGACCGCGATGCCCTGCTCTTCCGCCTCGCGCTCGTTCAATCCCACGCGCGCGACTTCGGGGTCGAGGAAGGTGACCGCGGGGATCACGCGGTAATCGGCCTTGAATTTGCGGAAGGTGCCGAACAATGCGTTGACGCTCGCATACCACGCCTGATGGCTGGCGGTGTGGGTGAACTGGAACGGCCCGGCGACATCGCCTGCGGCAAAGATGTTGGGGTATTTGGTGGCGAGGAATTCATCCGTCACCACGGTCTTGTCGGTGTCGATGCCGAGCGCCTCCAGCCCGAAGCCGGTGAGTCGCGCCTTGCGGCCCACCGCGACGATCAGCGCATCGAACGGCACACGCAGTTCCTGCCCGCCCCGTTCGGCGACCAGCACATCGCCTTCGATCCGCACCGCCTTGTGCCCGGTCAGCACGCGCACCCCGTCACCGTCCAGCACCGCGCGGGCGAGCGCGGAGACATCGGCATCCTCGCGGCCCAGCAGCGCGTCCGCCATTTCGACCTGCGTGACCTGCGATCCCAGCCGCGCGAGCGCCTGCGACAATTCGCACCCGATCGGCCCGCCGCCAAGCACCGCGACGCGCGCAGGCGCGGCGTCCATCTGCGCGAACGCCTCCCACATCGTTTCGCTGGTGAGATAGCCGCTGGCCTCGATCCCCGGTATCGGCGGGACAACCGGCTCGGCCCCGCTGGCGATGATGATGCTGCGGGTGGTGAGGCGCTGCGTGCCGCCGCCATGCAATGCGATCTCGACCGTCCAGGGGTCGACGATCGTCGCGTATCCCTTGACCACATCGACGCCGAGGCCGGTGTAACGTTCGACAGAATCATTGGGCGCAATCGCCGCGATCGCCTCCATCACCCGCGCGATCACTGCCTTGAACGGCACCTCGGGCTCGTGCGGGGTCAGCCCGTAACGGTCGGCGTGGCGCATGGTCGCGGCGACCTTGGCGCTCTTGATCAGCGCCTTGGACGGCACGCAGCCGGTGTTGAGGCAATCGCCGCCCATCTCGTGCGCTTCGACCAGCGTGACCTTGGCCTTCACCGTCGCCCCGATCAGCGCCGATACCAGCCCGGCCGAGCCTGCGCCGATCACCACCAGATTGCGGTCGAACCGCTTGGGACGGGTGAAGCCGGCATAGGCCTTGCGCCGCTGCACCGCGGCAATCACCAGCTTCGCGAGCCACGGCGCGATGCCGAGAAGGACGAAGCTCCCCAGCACCGCGGGCGAGGCGATCCCCGTAAGGCTGTCGATCCGCGCAAGCTGCGTTCCCGCATTCACATAGACCGCAGTGCCCAGCAGCATCCCGAGTTGGCTGACCCAGACATAGGTCCACAGGCGGATGCGGGTCAGACCCATCACCAGATTGACCACGAAGAACGGGAAGGCCGGGATCATCCGCAAGCTGAACAGATAGAACGCGCCGTCGCGCTCGACGCCCTCGTTGATCGCCTTCAACCGCTGCCCGAACCGCGCCTCGATCGCGTCGCGCAGCACATAGCGCGACGACAGGAACGCCAGCGTCGCCCCCAGCGTCGAGGCGAAGGAGACGAGGACCGTCCCCGTCACCACCCCGAACAGGGCGCCTGCTGCCAGCGTCAGCAGCGCCGCGCCCGGCAGCGAGGCCGCGGTAACCGCGACATAGATCGCAAAGAACCCTGCCAGCACGCCTGCCGGATTGGCGGCATAGAATGCCTCCCACTGCGCCACCCCCGCCTTGATCCCGTCAAGCGTCAGATATTGGCCGAGGTCGAAGATGAAATAGGCGGCGATGATCGCGGCCAACACGGCAAGGATGGCAAGCTTCTTCACGTCCCGGTCATTCCCCTTGGCGCCGATCAATCCCCGCGCGCGAGACGGGCGTATTGCGCGATCCACGCTTTGTCGATGGCATGCTTGAGCGCAAGCACCCAGCGTCCCTCGGCGGCAAAGGTTCCGTAAGCCGCGATCGCGTGGCCATCGCCGGTGTTGAGCAGATAGAGGCTGTTGGCGCGCGGGCGGTATCGTGCGCGCGGCGGCTGGCCTGCGGCCAGATGGCGCAGATTGGCGGCAAGCACCGGCCCGGCCTTGACTGCATGCACGCCCGAGTGCGCAAGGCTTCGGTCGCTCCGCGCGGCGACATCGCCTGCGGCAAGGATATGGCCATGCGAGATCGACCGCTGGTGCGCGTCGACCGCAATGAAGCCCGCCGCATCGGTCGCGATCCCGCTGTCTGCGACCCATCGGGGCGCGCCGCTGCCAAGCGCGGCGATCACGCAGGAGAAAGGCGCAAGGCTTTGCCCTCCAGCGGTCAGGCATCCGCCCTCCAGCCGCGCTTCGGCGTCGATCACCGCGATCCCCTGCCGTGCCAGCGCAGCAGCGACACGGCGACGCACGCCTTGCGAAAAGCCGGGGAGCACCCCGCGCTCGCCCGCGACGAGAGTGACGCGAGGACGCGCGGCCAGACCCGCGATGTTGCGCAAGGCAAAGGCAAGCTCGACCCCGCCCGCGCCGCCGCCCGCCACCACGATCCGCGCAAGCATTTCGGGCTGCGACGCGGCAACTTGAGCGAGACGATCGGTAAAAGCGCCGATCGGGCGGATATCGAGAATGCGCGGATCACTCCCCAGCAGCGCCCGCCCTCGCGGTGCGCCGCCGGTGTCGAAGCTGGCGATGCCGAAACCGATCCTGCGTCCGTCCCCGCAGGTGACCACCCGCGCTTCGGGATCGAGCGCGGCGCAGCGATCGGCGACCCATTCCGCGCCCGCGCGCGCCGCAAGTGCGGCAAGATCGACCAGCCCGTCGTCCTTGCCATGCTGCCCCGCAATCCAGCCGGGCACCATGCCAGAATAGCGCAAGTAAGGCTCGGGCGTCAGCAACACCGCACGCGCCGCGCCGGGCGGGCCGCCCCGCGCGATCCAGTCGGCCAGCACCGCGACATGCGCATGGCCCCCGCCCGCCAGCAGAATATCGGCATGATCGTGCCGGTCGCAAGCCTTGCCATGTTGACCCGTCATCACGTCCGCGTCATTGCGCGTTGTTCATCTGCCCGCAAGCTTCCGGCGCTATCGGGCAAGATACTTTATTACCTCTCATTACCAACAAATGCTCGTATAGTCGCGTTTTGCATCCGGAGGCTAGGTCGGAACCGCAAGGGCCCTCGACCATTGTTCGCTTGAGCGGCGCTGCAGTTGCTTGCACAGCAACAAGCGCGCTGTTGCGGTGCCCTGTGGGTTGCAAGCCACACGCGATGGACCTTATCGGACGGAAAGGCTGCCATGGCAGGTGAAGGCCAAAATTACGGCTCGCAGATATCCCTGGCCAAGTTCTTCAGGATTTTCTTCGACATCCTGAAGCCCGAAGCCAATTTCTACTGGCTCGCGGCGGTTTACGGTGTCGGGATCAGCCTGCTCAGCCTCGCCACCCCGATTTCGGTGCAGATGCTCATCAACACCATCGCCAACACCGCGCTTACCGCGCCGCTGGTGATGCTGTCGCTCACGCTGTTCGGCCTGCTGCTGATGTCGGTGCTGCTCTATGCCTTGCGGATCCACCTGATGGAGATCTTCGCGCGCCGGTTCTACGCGCGGATGGTGGCCGAAATCTCACTGATCTCGGTCTATGCGCAGGACCCCTTTTTCGGCGACGTGAAGAAAAGCTCGCTGTTCAACCGCTATTTCGACGTGATCTATGTTCAGTCGCTGATCCCCAACCTGTTCATCGGCGGATTTACCGCGCTGCTCCAGATTGCGGTCGGGTTCGTGCTGGTCAGCCTCTATCACCCCTATTTCCTCGGCTTCACGCTGGTGATGATCGCGCTGATCTGGGCGATCTGGCTGATATGGGGCGCGCGCGCGCTGCGCACCGGGATCGATGTCAGCCATGCCAAGCACACCACCGCTGCCTGGCTTGAGACGATCGGCGGGTCGAACGGCTTTTTCAAGTCGCAGCGCCGGATCGACTACGCGCTCGACAAGACCGATGACCACACGCGCGTTTATGTGAATCAGCGCAAACGCCACTTCCGCCACCTGTTTTCGCAGACGGTCAGCTTCCTCGTGCTCTATGCCGCCGCCAGCGCGGCCTTGCTGGGGCTTGGGGGTTGGCTGGTCATCCAGAACGAGCTGACGCTTGGGCAACTGGTCGCCGCCGAACTGGTGCTGTCGGCAGCCTTTGTCGCGGTGTCGCAGCTGGGCATCTACCTTGGCTATTTCTACGACCTGTTCGCCGCGGTCGAGGAAATCTCGCAGTTCTACGATGTCGAACAGGAACAGCCCAAGGACGCCGATCCTGTCGTCGGGCCGGATCACACGATCACGATGCAGCGCGTGACCGGCAAGGCCCGCAACGAAGACGTGTGCTTCGACCTTGAAATCCCGAGCGGGGCGGTGGTCATGGCGGCGGCCAGCCAGCACGGGGTGCAACGCCTGTTCACCAATCTGCTCAAGCTGCACGATCTGCCGCAGGGCGGGATCGCGACGCTGGGCGAAATCGATCTGAAAGCGATCGAGCCGCATTACCTGCGCAAGAACGTCCACGTGCTCGACCGGCCCAGCATCGTCGAAATGACGATCCGCGAATATCTGGCGCTGTCCTGCCCCGAAACCGCGCCGCAGCGGATGCTCGGCGCGCTCGAGACCGTGGGGCTGGCCGATACCATCGCCACGCTCGAAAAGGGGCTCGACACCCCGCTTGCGACTACGGGCTATCCGCTTTCGGCGGTCGAACTCCAGCAGTTGAAGCTTGCCAATGCGCTGCTCGAACGCCCGCGCGTGCTGGTGCTGAGCCGGTTGTTCGATTTGCTTGACCCTGAACCGATCGAACGCGCGGTCGCTGAATTGCGCGCGCAGGCCTATTCGACCGTGATCTATTTCTCCAACCGCCGCATCGATCTGGGCTTCGACCGGTTCCTCTATCTCGAAGCGCAACGGCAAAGCTGGTTCGACGATTTCGACGAATTCAGTGCCGCCGTTGCCGGAAAGGGGGCCTAAGCATGGCGACGCTCAAAGAAGACATGGCGCACTTCAAGACGCTCGCCAGCATCCGCACCCCGCGGATCATGCGCGCAGTGTTCTTCATCATCCTGACCGCGGTTGTCGTGGCGATCGCCTTCCTCGTCTATGTCCCGTGGGTGCAGACCACGTCGGGCCGCGGGGTGGTGACCACGCTCAGCCCCAACCAGCGCAAACAGGACATCAACGCGCTGGTGCCCGGCCGGATCGAGGAATGGTATGTGCGCGATGGTTCGTCGGTGAAGAAAGGCGATCCGATCGTCCGTATCGCCGATATCGACCCCAATCTGCTCGACCGCCTGCAGGCCGAACGCGGGCAGATGGAGCTGCAACTGGCCGCCGCGCAATCCGCGCTTGCCACCGCGCAGATCGACGAACGCCGGAGCCGCGAATTGTTCGAGGCGGGACTTGCCGCCCGGCGCGACTATGAATTGTCGCAGATCAAGGTCGCCGAAATGCAGGGCAAGGTTGCCGCCGCGCAGGCCGATCTCAACCGCGCAGATGTCAATATCGCGCGCCAGTCCGAACAGATCGTGCGCGCCCCGCGCGACGGTTTCATCCAGAGCCTCAACGCCGGCGATGCCGCGACCTTCATCAAGGCGGGCGATGTGCTGGCGACCTTCGTCCCCGAAGGCGCGGTGCGGGTGATCGAGATTTTCATCGACGGGCGCGATGTCGCGCTCGTCCGCCCCGGCGATGCGGCGCGCATCCAGTTCGAAGGCTGGCCCGCGGTGCAATTTTCGGGCTGGCCCTCGGTTGCGGTCGGCACCTTCGGGGGCAAGGTCGTCAGCGTCGACCAGTCGGCGCAGATCGACGGGCGCTTCCGCGTGCTGATCGCCGAAGACACGCTCGACGGCTATGGCTGGCCCGAGGAACGCTATGTCCGCTTCGGCGCGGCGGTGCAGGCCTGGGTGCTGCTCGAAACCGTGCCGGTGGGTTACGAGATCTGGCGCCAGCTCAACAATTTCCCGCCGCAGTTGCCCACCGCCGCGGCGACAGCCCCAGCCACCGCAGGGGCGGCGAAATAGCCATGCCGCGACGGTTTGTCTTGTCGTCTTCGCCCGCGCGGGGTGTTCGCTGCACGCTGCTCGCCTGCGCGGCAGCGGCTGCGTTTTGCGCGGCAACCACGCCCGCCATCGCGCAAACCATCGCGCCCGTCGGCGACCCGATCGAAGCCGCGCTGACCACCGGGCCCCTGCTGCCCGAAGAGGTGCTGCGCTCCTCCGCGCTCACCTTCCCGCAGGTGCTCGAAGCCTTCGAGCGCGAGGCCGCCGCGCGCGCAGATCAACTGGGTGCCGACGGCGCGTTCGACCTGATGCTGAAGGGCGAATATTACGACCGGCTGACAGGCTATTATTCGGGCGGTTTCGGCAAGGTCGAAGCGCGCCAGCCGCTGCGGCCACTGGGCGCGGAAGTGTTCGGCTCCTACCGCGTGTCGAGCGGCGATTTTCCGACCTACGAGAATTACAATTACACCAACGCGCTGGGCGAAGTGAAGGTCGGCGCGATGTTCTCGCTGCTGCGCAACCGCGACATCGACAGCCGCCGTTTCGCGATCGAGGACACCCGCCTTGCCGCCGCGCAGGCCGAGCTTGACGTGATGCTGGTGCGCCTCAACGTCCAGCACGAGGCCTTGCGGGCCTATTGGCGCTGGGTCGGCGCAGGCGAGGAAATCCGCGTGTTCGAGGAATTGCTCGAAATTGCCGAAGCGCGCCAGATCGGCCTGACCCGCGAATTCAACGAAGGCGCGCTCGCGCGGGTCGCGCTGATTGAAAACGAACAGAACCTGCTGCGCCGCCGCACGCTGCTCGAACAGGCGCGGCGCGATTTCGAGACCGCCTCGAACTCGCTGGGGTTCTACCTGCGCGGCACCGATGGCCGGATGATCGTGCCCACGCGTGAGATGCTCCCCGATCTTGCCCGCTTCGGCGCGATCCCCGCGCCCGAGGCGTTGGCGATCACCCCGACCAGCGAGGTGATCCTTGCCCGGCCGGAGCTGCAGACCTTCCGCATCGCGCTCGAACGCGCGAACAACCGGATCGCACTGCGCGAAAACGATCTCAAGCCCTCGCTCAACGCGACCGCCGAGCTGTCGCGCGATTTCGGCCAGATCGGGCCGGGCGGGCCGGGCTTCGATTCGACCGACACCGTGGTGGGCCTCACCTTTTCGGTGCCGCTGCAACGCCGCACCGCGCGCGGGGCGCTGGACCGCGCAGAGGCCGAACGGCGCGAAACCGAGCTGCGCCAGCGCCGGATCGCCGACCAGATCACCACCGATGTCAGCAACATCCTCACCAATCTTGCCGCCGCACGCAAGCTGGCTGACCTTGCGAATGCCGAGGTGCGGCAGGCCAACCAGATGGTGCAGGCCGAACGCACGCGGTTCCGGCTTGGCGCAGGCGAGTTCTTCCTCGTCAACGCGCGCGAGGAAACCGCGGCGAACGCGCAGATCGGCGCGATCCGTGCGGGCCTTGCCGGAAGGCTCGCCGAGGCAAGCTACAACGCGGCAACGATGAACCTGCGCGCGCTGGGGCTGGAATAGGGTTTAGAGCTTTCCGCGCAATGCTTGGTAGGCGGCAGCGGCTACCGTGTTGGCGAGGTTCAGCGACCGGATCACATCGGATCGCATCGGCAGCTTGACCAGCCGGTCGGCGTGCCGGTCGATCACGGCCTGCGGAATGCCTTTGGTCTCCTGCCCGAAGACAAGGAAAGCATCGTCAGGATATTTGGGCTCGTAGAAAGAGCGCGCGCCGAATTCCTCGAACAGGAACAGCTGATCGGGCCGCGGCGCGCGCGCGGCGAGAAACGCGTCCCAGCTGGCATATTCGGTGAGGCGGACATGCGGCCAGTAATCGAGGCCCGAGCGCTTCACCCGCTTGTCGGAGATATCGAAGCCGAGCGGATGGATCAGAATCAGCTCCAGATCGAGCGCCACGCAGGTACGCCCCACCGCGCCGGTGTTGCCGGGGATCTCGGGCTGGACGAGGACGATGGCGGTCAAAGCGTTTTGGCGCCGATCACACGGCTCGCACGGTAATAGCCGAACGCGCCCTCGCCCGACCACGCCTTCCCGTCAGGATAGCGCAGTTCGATTCCGGCCAGATCGGCCGCGTCAGCAAGGCCCATGTTTACCCCGGCCATGACGTCGCCGTGCCGAGCGACCGCGGCAGCCGTCATGCGGAAATGGGTGGTCGAGCCGCACGCCGGACAGAAATGCACCTCGGCCCCGGCTTCGGCCTTGTCACGACGGCTGTGGCACGCGGTGGGCCCATTGATCTCGACTTCAGCGGGATCGAAATAGCCCCACCGCGCGCCTGCCTTGCGGCACATGTCGCAATTGCAGGCGTGAATGAATTCCGGCCTGCGGGCCGTGGACACGCTCACAGAACCGCAAAAGCACGTAACGGTCATTACCCCAGCTTGCCCTTAAGCAACTGGTTCACCACTGCCGGGTTCGCCTTGCCCTGCATCGCCTTCATCGTCTGGCCGACGAAGAAGCCGAACAGCGCTTCCTTGCCGGCGCGGTATTGTTCGACCTTGTCGGCGTTGGCGGCGATGATCGCATCGACGGCGGCTTCGATCGCGCCGGTGTCGCTGACCTGCTTGAGCCCTTCGGCCTCGGCGATTTCAGCGGGTTCGCGGCCGGTCTTCAGCACGATCTCGAAGATTTCCTTCGCCTGCCCGCCGCTGATTTCGCCCTTGTCGGCCATCGCGAGGATGGCTGCCTGCGAAGCGGCGGTGGCATTGGCGGCATCGCCTTCGTTGCCCAGCGCCTTCATCACCCCCGGCGCGACCGAAAGCGCCCAATTGGCGACCTGCGTGGCGACCGCCGCGTCATTTTTGCCCGTTGCGCGCGCGGTTTCGGCAAGCAACGTTTCGAAGCGCGCAAAGGTCTCGACCTCGGCGGTCAATTCGCGCGCGTTGTAGGGGGTGAGGCCGAGCGTCTCGATATAACGCTTGCGCTTGGCGTCGGGCAGTTCGGGGAGCGAAGCGCGGCATTCGGCGAGGAAATCCTCCTCCAGCACCAGCGGCAGCAAGTCCGGATCGGGGAAGTAGCGATAATCGTGCGCGTCTTCCTTCGAACGCATCGTGCGCGTGGTGCCGGTGACCGGATCGAACAGGCGCGTTTCCTGCACGATCGTGCCCCCGCTTTCGAGCACATCGACCTGGCGCATCGCCTCATGCTCGATCGCCTGCATCACGAAGCGCACCGAATTCACGTTCTTGGTTTCGGTCCGCGTGCCCAGCGGCTCGCCGACCTTGCGCACCGACACATTCACGTCGGCGCGCATCGAACCTTCTTCCATGTTGCCGTCGCAGCTGCCGACATAGCGCAGGATGCTGCGCAGCTTGCGCAGGTAAGCGCCGGCCTCGGCGGGCGAGGCCATGTCGGGGCGGCTGACGATCTCCATCAGCGCCACGCCCGAACGATTCAAATCGACATAGGACATGGTCGGGTGCTGATCGTGCATCAGCTTGCCGGCATCCTGCTCGATGTGGATGCGCTCGATCCCGATCACCTTGTCGGCCTCGATCCCCGCCTTCTCGTCCGCTTCGATCGTCAGCGAGCCTTCGCCCACGATGGGGTGGTAAAGCTGGCTGATCTGGTAGCCCTGCGGAAGATCGGCATAGAAGTAGTTCTTGCGGTCGAACTGGCTCCACGCGTTGATCTGCGCCTCGATCGCCATGCCGGTGCGCACCGCCTGGCGGATGCATTCGCGGTTGGGCACGGGCAGCATCCCCGGCATCGCGGCATCGATCAGGCTGACCTGCGCGTTCGGCTCCGCGCCGAAGGCGGTCGCCGCGCCGCTGAACAGCTTGGCGTTGGAAGTGACCTGCGCATGGACTTCAAGGCCGATCACGACCTCCCATTCTCCGGTGGCGCCCTGAATGCGGTAGTTGCTCATTGCTTGTCCTCGTCCTCGATCACCTTGCCATCCGGCCCGAAGCGCATTTCGCCGTGATCGACGTTCTTCCTAACCCAATTGGCGACCATGAAGGTCAGCGGCACCGCAAGGGCGATGCCGATTCCGGCAAGCCAAAGCGGCGTGTCGGGGGTCACCACCACTTCTCCGGCTTCGCCGTGAAGCCCGCACGCTGCTGGATCGCGAGACCTGCGTTCAGCACACCCTGCTCGTCGAAGGGGCGCCCCACCAGTTGCAGACCGAGCGGCAGGCCGTCGGCGTTGGTCGTCGCGGGCACGCTCATCGCGGGCAGCCCGGCGAGGCTTGCGGGCACCGCGAAGACGTCGTTCAGATACATCGTCAGCGGGTCTTCGTTCATCGAACCCAGCGGGAAGCTCGCGGTCGGCGTGGTGGGTGCGAGGATCACGTCGCATTCCTCGAACGCGCGCTCGAAATCGCGGGCGACCAGCGCGCGGATCTTCTGCGCCTGCGTGTAATAGGCGTCGTAGAAGCCGGCCGAGAGCACATAGGTGCCGATCAGGATGCGGCGCTTGACCTCGTCGCCGAAGCCCGCGGCGCGGGTGGCGGCATACATGTCCTGCAGGCCGCTGCCATCGGGCAGATCGCGCAGGCCGTAACGCACGCCGTCATAACGCGCGAGGTTGCTCGACGCCTCGGCAGGTGCGACGATGTAATAGGCGGGCAGCGCATATTTGGTGTGCGGTAGCGAAACGTCGACGATCTCGGCGCCCGCATCGCGAAGCCACGCTTTGCCCTGCTCCCACGAATCGAGGATCGCCTGATCGGTGCCATCCATCCGGTATTCGCGCGGGATGCCGACCTTCTTGCCGCGCAGGTCGCTGCTGAGCGCGGCTTCCCAGTCGGGCACGTCCATCTGGAGCGAAGTCGCGTCCTTGGGATCGAACCCCGCCATCGCGCCGAGCATGATCGCGCAATCCTCGACGCTCCGCGCCATGGGACCTGCCTGATCGAGGCTCGAGGCGAAAGCCACCACGCCCCAGCGCGAGCAGCGGCCATAGGTCGGCTTGATCCCGCAGATGCCGGTGAAGGCTGCCGGCTGGCGGATCGAGCCGCCGGTGTCGGTGCCGGTGGCGGCAGGCGCGATGCGCGCCGCGACAGCGGAAGACGAACCGCCCGAGGAACCGCCGGGCGACATGGCCGCATTGCTGCCGGCCTTCTTCCACGGCGAGGTGACGTTGCCGAAATAGCTCGTCTCGTTCGACGACCCCATCGCGAACTGGTCGAGATTGAGCTTGCCGAGCATCCCCGCGCCCGCGTCCCACAGCTTCTGAGATACGGTCGATTCGTATTGCGGAGTGAAGCCTTCGAGGATGTGGCTGGCCGCGGTGGTCTGGACGCCGCGGGTGGCGAACAGGTCTTTCATCCCGATCGGGACCCCCGCCATTGCGCCAAGCTGCTCGCCCTCCGCGCGCGCGGCATCGACCTTGTCGGCGGCGGCCAGCGCGTGATCGGGGGTGGTGACGATGAAGGCATTCAATGCCGCCGCATCGGCAACAGCGGTGTTGAAGCGTTCCGCCACTTCGCGCGCGGTGAAATCGCCCTTGGCGACGCCATCGCGGATTTCCTTGACGCCGAGAGAGGTGAGGTCAGTCATGGTTTCCAACCGTTCGCCCTGCGCCGATCGAAAGGACAACCTTTCTGGGCGCAGAGTCAGTAAAGACAAATCGCGGGCGTCGACACGCTCGGCCCGAACGGATGAGCAGGCTTCGCGCCTCCCCCTTTATTCAATCACTTTGGGCACGCCGAAGAAACCGTGCTCGGCCGCCGGCGCATTGGCGAGAACATCGGCCTGCCTGCCGCCGCCGGTCAGCGGATCGGCATCGACCACGTCATCGCGCAGGCGAAGTGTGTTGGGGATCACCGCCGCCATCGGCGCGATCCCCGCAGTGTCGACTTCGCCCAGCTGTTCGACCCATTGGAGGATGCCGTTCAGTTCGGGCACCATCCGTTCAAGCGCGGCATCATCCATGCGGATGCGCGCGAGGCTGGCGATCTTGGCGACGGTTGCCTTGTCCACCGACATAGCCCGGCCTGCCCTTACCGGCCCTGCGGCGCGGCTTGCGGCGCCTGCGGCTGGCCCTGCGGACCCTGCTGGCCCTGCTGACCCATCTGCGCCTGCATGGTTTGCTGGAGCACCTGCAGATTGCGGTCGAAGGTTGCGCGGCTCATGATGTCGACGACTTCGATGTCGAACTTGAGATCGGCGTTGGCCGGGATCGGCGAACCCTGCGGGGGGCTCGCGCCATAGGCCTGCTCTGCCGGGATGAAGAGCGTGTACTTGCCGCCCTTCTGCATCTGCTGCAGTCCGTTGAAGAAGCCGGGGATCGTCGCGCCCTCTTCCAGCGGGAAGGGGCTGCCTTCGGGGAACAGGCCCTGCACGGGCAGCGGAATATCGCGCGATTCGTCGAACACCGTGCCATCGGCGGCAAGGCTGCCCTTGTACTTCACCCAGACGACTTCGCCGATCTTGGGGGTCGGGCCGGTGCCGGCAACCACCGTGTCGACCGACAGCCCGCGCGGGATCGCCGCCCAGGCAAGGCC
Source organism: Erythrobacter neustonensis (assembly GCF_001663175.1). Taxonomy (NCBI): domain Bacteria; kingdom Pseudomonadati; phylum Pseudomonadota; class Alphaproteobacteria; order Sphingomonadales; family Erythrobacteraceae; genus Erythrobacter; species Erythrobacter neustonensis. Next base: position 335,633 of record NZ_CP016033.1, read on the forward strand.
GGCGCCGACCAGAATCGCGAGGATCACTCCGATCCACAGCTTGGTCAGCGAACCCTTGGCAACGGGCTGGATGGGAACGCGGGTAATCTCGGTCATGCTGGTGTCCTGCTGGTCCGCGCGCGGCGCGGGATTATGACGACAAAAGGGCGCGGAATGAAACCGCGCCCTGATGGCTTATCGTAAAGGCTGTTTCAAGCGGTTCCGGCGGGCGACACGCACTTGGCGACGGGATTATTTGCTCCCGTCACGCTCCATCCGCTTGCGCTCCATCTTGCGAGCGCGGCGCACGGCAGCAGCCTTTTCACGGGCGCGCTTTTCCGACGGCTTTTCGAAGTGACGACGCAGCTTCATCTCGCGATAAACGCCTTCGCGCTGCAGCTTCTTCTTGAGCGCGCGCAGGGCCTGATCGACATTATTATCGCGAACCATGATTTGCATAAACGACGACTACCTCATGTCAAAACGCCAGAGCCCTGCTTGATTCTGCGCAGGGATACGCGGTGAATTTCCAATGAAATGCGGGCGATTCCCTTGGGGGACCGCCCTTCAATCGGCGCCCCGATAGTCCAACGGCGGGAAATTGGCAACCCTGTCGCGGCATGATCGGGCAGGTTCGTGCGCGCGCCGCGCTAGGCAGATCGCCTTGCCGCCGCTAAAGGCAGCGCCATGTCCGGTGAAATCTCCCCCCTTGTGGCAAGCCTCAACGTCGCTGTCGGCGGCGCGGCAGGCTCGGTGCTGCGGTATCACGCAGGCCGCGCGGCGCACAGCCTTGCGCCTGCGGGGAGCGCATTTCCGTGGGGGACGCTGGCGGTCAATATCGCGGGCAGCCTCTTGATGGGCCTGCTGATCGGCTGGCTGGCGCGCGGCACGATGACCGACACAGGCACCGAATCCACGCGGCTGCTGCTGGGCGTCGGCCTGCTTGGCGGCTTCACCACCTTCAGCGCCTTTTCAGCCGAGCTGGTCACGATGCTTCACCGCGGGCAGATCGGCATGGCGGGCGCCTATGTCGCCGTCTCGCTTGTCGCCGGGATGGCGGCGGTGCTGGCCGGCCTTGTCACTGCTCAGAGTATCGCTGCATGAACGAAACCACCTCCCCCGCCCCCGCTTCGCCCGAAGCTGTCCGCCAGTTCACTGTGGGCGAGGATGATGACGGCATCCGGCTCGACCGCTGGTTCAAGCGCAACCTGCCGCAGGTCGGCTTTGCCACGGTCTCGCGCTGGGCGCGCACCGGACAGATCCGGGTCGATGGCAAGCGCGCCAAGCCAGAAGACCGGCTTGCCACCGGCCAGACCCTGCGCGTGCCGCCGGGCGGCGAGGATGCGCCTGCTGCCGCCGCGCGCAAGGCCGCGCCGCGCGCCCGCAGCTTGAGCGCCGAACAGATCGCCGAGGCCAAGGCGATGGTGATCCACGAAACCCGCGCCGCGATCGTGCTGAACAAGCCGCCGGGCCTTGCGACGCAGGGCGGCAGCAAGACGACGAAGCATGTCGACGGGCTCCTCGATGCCTTTGTCGAGGACGAGAAGACCCCGCGCCCGCGGCTGGTCCACCGGCTCGACAAGGATACCTCGGGCGTGCTGCTGATCGCGCGCACACCGGGCAGCGCGGCGAGCTTTTCCAAGCGGTTCGCCAGCCGTTCGGCCCGCAAGGTCTATTGGGCGCTGGTGGTGGGGGTTCCCGATCTCGCCGAAGGCGTGATCGATGCCCCGCTCGCCAAGCAGCCGGGCACCGGCGGCGAAAAGATGCATATCGACGAGGAGAACGGCGCGGCCGCCAAGACCCGTTACCGCGTGGTCGACAGCGCCGGACAGCGCGCTGCCTGGGTCGAGCTTGAGCCCTTGACCGGGCGCACGCACCAGCTGCGCGTTCACATGGCCGCAATCGGCCACCCGATCGTGGGCGATGGCAAATATGGCGGGCAGGACGCCTTCCTGACCGGCGCGGTCAGCCGCAAGATGCACTTGCACGCGCGCCGCCTGATCATCAGCGAACCCAAGGCCACCGGCAAGGATGCGCCCGCCAGCACCGGCAAGCTCGATGTGACCGCCGAACTGCCCGAGCATTTCGCGATGAGCATGGATGTGCTGGGCTTCGATCAGGGCCTGTCCGATGCATCGCCGCTGCGCGAGGATACGCCCGAACGCACGCCCGAAGAAAAAAAGCAGGCCGCGCGCCGCCACTTCAAGCAGGCGCGCAAGGAAGAACGCGCGCCGCGGCGCGCGCGCGGCGCGGCCAATGCGCAAGCCAAGCCCAAGCCCAAGGGCAAGCCTGCTCCGGGCGGCAAGAGCAAACCCGCTGGCCGGGCGGGCGGCACGCCAGCAGGCAAGCCGGGCGCTCGCCCCCCTGCCCGCAAGCCGGCCCGCTGATGCACCCCAATCCGCTTTTCCGCAGCGAAGATCCGGCCCTGCCTGCCCGCCTGATCGACGCGGCAGGGTTCGGAATGGTCTTTGCCCAGACCCCCGAAGGGCCGCGCGTCGCGCATACCCCGATCATGGCCGTGGGCGATGATCGGCTGCAATTCCACCTCGCGCGCAGCAATGCGCTGACCCGCCATCTTGTGGGCGCGCAGGCGCTGATCGTGGTCAACGGGCCCGATGGCTATGTCTCGCCGCGCTGGTATGTCGACCGCGACACCGTGCCGACGTGGAATTACATCGCGCTCGAGTGCGAAGGCGCGGTGTCGCAAATCGCCGACGACGCGCTGGAAGCCTTTTTGCACGCTGCGATCCTGCGCCACGAAAGCCTGCTCGGCGGCGCGCCGTGGCAAGCGTCCGAATCATCGGCGAAGGTGTGGGAGGGACTGTTCCGCGGGATCGTCGGCTTTGAAATGACGGTCGCGGCGATGCGCCCCACGCTGAAGCTCTCGCAGAACAAGTCGCCCCGCGAACGTGCGGCGATTGCCGAAGGACTTGCGCAGGCAGGCAAGGCCAATTTGGCGCAGGCGATGCTAGGGGACGCGGCGTGACCCGGCTGGCGGTGTTCGATTGCGACGGCACCCTCGTCGACGGGCAGGCCGATGTCTGCTGGGCGATGGCGCGGGCGTTCGCGCGCGCGGGCCTTCCCGTGCCCGACGATCATGCGGTGCGCCGGACAGTCGGCCTCAGCCTGACAGCCGCAGTGCGCCGCCTTGCCCCGCAGCTTGGCGAGGACGACAACCGCGCTGTCACCGAATTCTACCGTTCGAGCTTTCGCGCACGGCGGGAGGAAGGCCTGCTCGACGAGCCGCTGTATGACGGGATCGCCGATCTTTTGCGCGGCCTTCACGCAGACGGCTGGAGCCTTGCGGTCGCCACGGGCAAATCCGACCGCGGGCTGGCCGCCTGCCTGGCAACACATGGCATCGCCGACCTGTTCGTCTCGCTCCAGACCGCTGACCGCCACCCGTCCAAACCGCACCCCGCGATGCTCGAAGCCGCGCTGTTCGAAGCCGGCGCGCAGCGCGCGGAGGCGGTGATGATCGGCGACACCAGTTTCGACATGGCGATGGCCAAGAGCATCGGGGTCGCCGCGATCGGGGTCGGCTGGGGTTATCACGGCGCGGACGAACTGGCCGCGAGCGGGGCGGCCTGCGTGGTCGAAACGTCCACGCAGCTTGCCGCCGCGCTTGAAAGGCTGCTGCCATGACCCTGCCCGAACCGACCCGCGGCGATACCCGCGCGCGCAATGGCTATCTGGTCATCACCGCGCTGCGCTTTACCGGGATCGCGATGATCATGGCCGGCTTTGCGATCGTGCGCGGGGTGATCGACCTGCCCTATGCGCTCGGCGCGGTGCTTGCCGTGCTGGGCTTTATCGAATTCTTCTTCCTTCCGCGCGTCGCCGCGCGCCGCTGGAATGCCGGAGCCAAGGACACGCCATGATCCGCCGCTTTTACAAGGACGTCACGCTCGCAGCCCAGCCTGCGGGCGGGTTTCAGGTGATGCTCGATGCGCGGGGGGTGAAGACCGTGGGCGGCAAGCCGCAGATCGTGCCCGCGCAGGCGCTGGGCGAGGCGATGGCGGCCGAATGGCGCGCGCAGGGCGAGAAGATCGATCCCGCCAGCCTGCCGCTGCGCGACATGGCCGATTATGCGATCGACATCGTTTCGGCCGATCCGGCGGCAATCGCGCGCGCGCTGGTCGCCTATGCCGACACCGATACGCTGTGCTACCGCGGCGATCCCGACGAGGCGCTCCATCAGCGTCAGCAGACCGAGTGGGAGCCGCTGCTTGCCCGGGTCGAGGCCGCGCATGGCATCACGCTTACCCGGATCAGCGGGATCGTTCACCGCCCGCAACCGCCCGAGGCGCTCGCCGCGCTGGAGGCACGCTTGCTGGCGCTGCCGCCCTTCGTGCTGACGGGGGTGGAGGCGATGGCCAAGCTCGCCGCATCGCTCGTCACCGCGCTCGCCGCGCTTGACGCCCGGCACAAGGACGAGGCACGGATGCTGTGGCAGGCGGCGTGTCTGGAAGAGGAATGGCAGGCCGATCTGTGGGGCCGCGATTGGGAGGCCGAAGAACGCCGCGCCCGGCGCGAGGCCGATTTCCTGCGCGCGGGCGCCTTTGCGCGGTTGTCGCAGGCCTGACGCAGCCGGCGGCGGGCGCCGTCAGCCCTCCGCCACCCAGCCTGCAATATCGGCGGCAACCGCGTTGGCCGCGGTGTTGAGCGCCGCGCCGACCGCGCGCGTTTCGGCGGCAACGCCCGCTTCGCGCGCTTCGAAACGGCGCGTGGCGATCGCGCCGTCCCTGCCGATCCGCACGGCATCGAACCGCACCACCGCCGAGGATGTCGCCGCATCGTATCCCATGTCGATCAGCGTCCCCTGCACCGTCACCGTCGCCAGCGTCGCGGTTTCATCGCCGTCGATCACCATCGCGTTGCCGCGGGCGCGGATCGTCTCGCCCACCAGACGGCGGAACAATCGCGCGGGCTTCTCGACCCAGACCGCTTCCTGCAGATAGGCAAGCTCGGTCTCGCTCACCGCCACAGGCACGCGCAGCACGTCAAGCTTGGCGGGCGTATCGAAGGCGAGCACCGCGATCACCGGGCGCGCGGTGCCGGGGGCCGCGCCGGGTCCGGCCGGAGCGGTCGCCGCAGGGCTCAGCGTCAGCAGGCTGGCTGGCGGTTTGCCGCCCAGACTGATGCATCCTGCCAGCGCCAGCGAAATGGCCGCGGCACCGGCGATCCGGAAGGGTCGGTGGGTCAAGCGCATCGCATCATCATCCTTATTGCGGCTTGTAGTCGGGCAGCGTCTTGCCGCCCACCAGCGCGCCTGCGCCTTCGGCTTCGAGCTTTTCGGTGATCGAACGCAAGGAGCGGCTGGTCGCGCGCAGATCCTGCAAGGTCGCCTCGGCATTGGGCAGCGTGCTGGTGCGCAGCTGACGCGCGGCGGGGCGCGTGTCTTCGAGCGTTGCCGACAGCGACGCCAATGCTGCGTTGGCGCTGCGCAAGGTCGCGCGCAGTTCCTGTGCCAGCGGCGCGCCATCCTTGTTGATCAGCGCATCCGAGCTTGCCGCGACCTTTTCGAAGGCATCGAGCGTCTGGTTGAATTCCTGCATCGTGACGCGGAATTCCTTGAGGTTGGCGGTCAATTCAGGCGCGGCATCGGCCATCCCCGCGGTCAGCCGGTTCGAATTGGCCAGAATGCCCGCCAACTCCTTCTGGTTGTCGGGGCCGAGAATGATGTTGAGCTGTTCGGTCAGCGTCGCCAGCCGTTCGAGCAGCAGCGGCGCATTGGCGACGATTTCACCAAAGCCCCCGCGCCCCGGCGGGATGACCGGGCGGCCTTCGGGGCAGGCGGTGGTCTGGCAGGTGATCGGCGGATTGTCCTTGCGCGCGCCGTCAAGCAGGATCGTCGAGACGCCGGTGAAGCTCGCCTGGATCGTCGCCTGCGTGCCGACGAGGATCGGCACCTCTTCCTTCACCTTGATCCGCACTCGCACGAATTCGGGATTGTCCTTGGCGAGCGCGATTTCGGTGACCTGCCCCACGGGCACGCCGGCGTAACTCACCTGGCTGCCGTTCGCGAGGCCCGAGACCGACTGGTTGTAGAAGATATCGAATTCGTCCTTCGCGCCTTCGTTCAGACGCGCGACCCAGACGATGAAGGCAGCCAGCATCGCCAGCAGCACCAGCGTGACCGCGCCCACCCACAGATGATTGGCTCTGGTTTCCATGGCGTCCCTATGCGGCCGCTTGCGCGGACTTGTCCAATATTCTGTTGATCATGCCGCGCTCTCCCCGGCGAGGTGCGTGGCATGCGCGCTGCGGCCGCGCGGGCCGTTGAAATATTCCTCGATCCACGGATGGCCCGTCGCGATCAGTTCGGGGATCGTGCCCACCGCAATGATGCGCCGGTCCGCAATCACCGCCACCCGGTCGCAGATTTCATACAGCGTATCGAGATCGTGGGTGATCAGGAACACGGTAAGGCCCAGCGTCTCCTGAAGCTCGCGGGTCAGGCGGTCGAACTTGGCCGCGCCGATCGGGTCGAGCCCGGCAGTGGGTTCATCGAGGAACAGAAGCTCGGGATCGAGCGCGAGCGCGCGCGCAAGCCCGGCGCGTTTCTTCATCCCGCCCGACAATTCGTTGGGATACTTCTGCACCGCGCTTTCGGGCAGGCCTGTCAGCATCACCTTGTAACGCGCGATCTCGGCACGGAATGCGGGGTCGAGATCGGGGTAGAACTGCTTGAGCGGCACCTCGACATTCTCGCCCACGGTCAGCGTCGAGAACAGCGCGCCGCCCTGGAACAATACGCCCCAGCGTTCGCGCACCACAAGATCGGTTTCGGCATCTTCGCCGCACAGGTTGCGGCCCAGCACGCGGATGCGCCCCGCTTCGGGCGTCTGCAGCCCGATGATCGAGCGCATCAGCACCGATTTGCCGGTGCCCGAACCGCCGACCACGCCGATGATCTCCCCGCGCCGGACAGTGAGGTCGAGCCCGTCATGGACGAGGAAATCGCCGAAGCGGTTGACCAGCCCTTCGACTTCGATCGCCGGGCTTTCGTCGCGGGTGTCCGCGTTCATCCGCATCGTCCTACCCCCACCCGATTTCGGTGAAGAACACCGCGAAGAAGGCGTCCAATACGATCACCGCGAAGATCGCCGAAACCACCGCCATCGTCGTGCGGCGGCCGACCTCTTCGGAATTGCCGTGCACCTGCATGCCGTGGAAGCATCCTGCAAGCGCAACGATCAGCCCGAACACGGGCGCCTTGATCAGCCCGACCCACAGATCGTGCACCGGCACCACTTCCTGAATGCGGATGAGGAAGGTGAGGAAAGGGATGCCCAACGTCAGATCGCCCACCACCGCGCCGCCGATGATCGCCATCATCGCGGCGAAGAAGCCGAGCAGCACCATCATGAAGGTTGCGGCCAGGATGCGCGGGATCACCAGCACTTCGATCGGCGAGATGCCGATCGTGCGCATCGCGTCGATTTCCTCGGTCAGCTTCATCGTGCCGATCTGCGCGGCAAAGGCGCTGCCCGAACGGCCCGCCACCATGATCGCGGTCATCAGCACGCCCAGTTCGCGCAAGGTGATCCGCCCGACGAGGTTCACGGTCAGCGCCTCGGCACCGAATTGCTGGAGCTGCACCGATCCCTGCTGCGCGATCACGATCCCGATCAGGAAACTCATCAAGCCGATGATCGGCAGCGCCGAAACCCCGACCAGTTCCATCTGGTGGACCAGCGCCTTGAACGGAAAGCGCGAGGGATGGCGCAGCAGGCTGCCCGCGCCGATCAGGATCTGGCCGAAGAAACCGACCACCCCGAAAATCCCGCCGCGCGCATTGAACACGTGTTCGCCAAGCTTTGTCGGCACGCGCTCCCACACCGGCAACCGGTGCGGGTGCGTGTCGCCGCCCGCATCGATATCGCGCATCGCGGCAAGCAGGCGCCTTGCTTCGGGGCTGGCACCGGTGATTTCGCTGTCGTGGGCGTGCGCCGCGCGGCATACCAGCCATGCGCCGACCGTGTCGATTTCCTCGACCCCGGACAGATCGACGGTTCCAATCGGGCCATCGATCGCCTTGAGCGCGCGCTCGATCGGGCCGATCGCGGGAAGCGTGAGCAGGCCCGACAGCACCAGCCGCTGGCCGCCCTCGCCTGCATCTTCGAGCAAATAGTGCGCGGCATCCTGCATCTTGCAGCGGCTATGGGGCGATTTTGGCTCGCCCGCAAGACTTGGGGCAACCACGGGCGCGCTCTATCATTGCATCGCACCATGGGTGCTGGCATGGCGCGAAGCATTATGGCGAACCCCACCGACACCGCTCTGCCCACCACCTTCGACCCCGCCGCGATCGAGGCGCGCTGGTATTCCCACTGGGAGGCGAACGGCCTGTTCCGGCCCGAACGTCCCGAGGCCGAAGCCTATACGATCGTCAACCCGCCGCCCAACGTCACGGGCAGTCTGCATATCGGCCACGCGCTCGACAACACGCTGCAGGACGTGGTGATCCGTTATGAACGCCTGCGCGGCAAGGACGCTTTGTGGGTGGTCGGCACCGATCACGCGGGCATCGCGACGCAGATGGTGGTCGAGCGCCAGATGGAGGCGCGCCAAGACAAGCGCACCAACTATTCGCGCGAGGCTTTCGTCGACAAGGTGTGGGAGTGGAAGGCGGAAAGCGGCGGCACCATCACCAACCAGCTGCGCCGGCTCGGTTGCTCGATGGACTGGGGCCGCGAGCAGTTCACGATGGACCCGCACTTCACCCGCGCGGTGATCAAGACCTTCGTCGATCTCTACAATGATGGCCTCATCTACCGCGACAAGCGGCTGGTGAACTGGGACCCCAAATTGAAGACCGCAATTTCCGATCTCGAGGTCGAGACGCAGACGATTGCGGGGAGCTTCTGGCACCTGCGCTATCCGCTGGCGGACGGCGCGAAGCTCGACGATGGGCGCGATTACATCGAGGTCGCCACGACCCGGCCCGAAACCATGCTCGCCGACATGGCCGTGGCAGTCCATCCCGATGACGAGCGCTACAAGAGCGTCGTCGGTGCGCAGGTGATCCTGCCGATCACCGGCCGCCGCATCCCGATCGTGGCTGATGAGCACGCCGATCCCGAACTGGGCTCGGGCGCGGTCAAGGTGACGCCGGGGCACGACTTCAACGATTTCGAGGTAGGCAAGCGCGCCGGGTTTGCACCGGCCGACATGCTCAACATGCTCGATGCCGAGGCCAACGTCTGCCAGACCGCCGACGGACTGGTGCCGGAGGAATTCCTCGGCCTCCACCGCTTCAAGCGCGACGGCGTCGACGGCGCGCGCGAGCTGGTGGTCGCGAAGATGAAGGCGCTGGGCCTGCTGATCCCGCACGTCACCAAGAACAAGGACGGCGAGGAAATCGAACACGACGCCGAACCGCGCCAGATCGCGACGCCCTTCGGCGACCGCGGCGGCGTGGTGATCGAGCCGTGGCTGACCGACCAGTGGTATGTCAACGCTGCCGAACTCGCCAAGAAGCCGATCGAAGCGGTGCGTTCGGGCGAGGTGCAGATCGTCCCCAAGACGTGGGAGAAGACCTTCTTCAACTGGATGGAAAACATCCAGCCGTGGTGCGTCTCGCGCCAGCTGTGGTGGGGTCACCGCATTCCGGCGTGGTTCGCCGATGATGGCCGCTGTTTCGTCGCTGAAGACGAAGCCGCCGCGCAGGCGCTCGCAGGCGAAGGCATCGCGCTGCGTCAGGACGAGGACGTCCTCGACACGTGGTTCTCATCTGCCCTGTGGCCCTTCGCCACATTGGGCTGGCCCGAGGGCGGCGCGCCGCTCCTGCAAAAACACTTCCCTAACAGCCTGCTCATCTCCGGGTTCGACATCCTGTTCTTCTGGGATGCGCGGATGATGATGATGGGCTTCTACAACATGGGGCAGAAGCCCTGGGACACGCTCTATCTCCACGGCCTCGTGCGCGCAGCCGACGGCGCAAAGATGTCGAAGTCCAAGGGCAATGTCGTCGACCCGCTCGGCCTCATCGACCAGTATGGCGCGGACGCGCTGCGGTTCTTCATGGCGGCGATGGAGAGCCAGGGCCGCGACATCAAGATGGACGAGAAGCGGGTCGAGGGATACCGCAACTTCGCCACCAAGCTGTGGAACGCGGCGCGTTTCTGCCAGTCGAACGGGATCGGTGCCTCGGACACGATCAAGGCCCCGCCCGCGCGGCTTGCGGCCAACCAATGGATCATCGGCGAAGTGCAGGCCTGCGTTGCCGAAATCGACAAGGCAATGGCAGACCTGCGCTTCGACGCGGCGGCCAATGCGATCTACCAGTTCACGTGGAGCAAGTTCTGCGACTGGTATCTCGAACTCATCAAGCCGGTCTTTGCAGGGGACGCTGACCCCCCACCCGCCATTGAAACCCGCGCCGTGGCCGGCTGGGCGCTCGACCAGATCCTCGTCATGCTGCACCCCTTCATGCCCTTCATCACCGAAGAACTGTGGCACAAGCTGGGCGCGCGGCCCTATGAACTGATCGTCGCCCAGTGGCCCGCGCCCGAAGCGGAAGTCAGCAAGGAAGCCACCGACGCGATCGACTGGGTGATCGACCTCACCACCAGCACCCGCAGCGCGAAGAACGAACTCGGCATCGCGCCCGGCGCGAAGCTGGCGGCATGGCTGGCGGCACCTTCGGACGTTGCCGCGCGCACCATCGAGCGCAGCAGCGCCGCGATCGAGCGCCTCGCGCGTCTCACGCCGGTAACCATCGGCGAGGCCCCGGAAGGCCCGGCGATGCAGGTGACCGCAGGCGAGGACGTGTTCGTCATCCCGCTCGAAGGCATCGTCGATATCGCGGCGGAGAAAGCGCGGCTGGAAAAGGCGCTGGCGGCTTCGCAGAAGGAAGCCAAGTCGCTCGGCGGCCGCCTCTCCAACCCCGCCTTCGCCGAGAAGGCCAAGCCCGAAGCGGTCGAAAAGGCCCGCGCCGACCTCGCGCATCACACCGGCGAGGTCGAACGGCTCACGGCAGCACTGGCGCGGTTGGGGTAGACTGCATGATCAGCTCCCCCCGGCGCTTCGTCCGCTTTCAGGACTCGCCGGGGTGATGAGTGGGAAACGGAAGGGCAACTGATCGGATCATCGCGATATCATAGCCCCGCGCACTGCTGCCCTGACTATTGCTGAGATGGTTTAATCACTCCACCGGGTTGGATATCTTTCAATACAGCCGCCAATCGATCGACATTGCCGGTTTCTACGAGAAACGAGAAATTTGCCCCGTCCCCTCCTTGGCGGTCTAGGTTTCTGGTGACCGAATAGGTCCAGCCAAGCTGCTCGCGAAAAAGCTCCTGCAGCGTTTTTTCGAAACCGGTCGAGAAGTCGTTGCCGCAGTGGCCGGATGGAAGGCGCTCTTCCGAAGCTTGCGCGATCACGACACGTGACATGTCGGGGTGCACCGTGGGCCGCGTGCTGACAAGCCAGCATCCGAGTTCGAACGATACGACGTCTGCGGATACGTTTTTTCGTTCTGTCAGGATAGTGAGCAAAGGCCTCCTGAACCAGACTGCGAAGACTGCCTCGGCTTCGTCGGGCCTTGTGTCGGCGATCCGTGCTCCTCGCTCACGATCGCCCAGCAATGTTGCAAATGCCCGCGCCAAGGCACTTCCCGGCGCAGGCCGCGGGCTTGGTCTCAACGCGGAGGGATCGTAATCGGCGATCGAGACACGTGTCAGCCAATTGGCGATGAAGATGCCAGCGTCCGCCGGCGGCGAGAATTGCGGGAAAGTAATTTGCGCTCCGATATTTCCGGCACGGTCCGACGCCCGGTACCAGATTGTGCCCGATGCACCGTCGCCGTAGCGCGCGCGAACCGCCGCGAAAAAGGCGTTCTGCACATTCGCCGCAGCGCCTTCCGAAGCCGCACTGTGCGGATGCGAGAGGTGAGGCGCTGCTCCGTACAGCGTGACGGATGCCTAGTCGGCTTGGAGTGTAACGATGCCGGGTTGGTCGTTGCCCTCAACCCGGAACGCCCCTTGCGTGCGCGACACGCCAGGCGATCCGGGGAAATCGAAGTTTTTGCGGACGGTCTGCTCCATCGGGCGCAAGGCCATAGGGGCGACCACGATCAGCTCCATGTTGCTTGGCCGGTACCAGTGCCCGAACCAGTTCGCCAAGGCCTCCACGCCAATGCCAGCGAGCGAAGCTTCGGTGCCGATCGGCAGCGATGCATGCGGATGCCCCTTCCCGAATATTTGCGGAAAGGCGACGGATTTCACCCTTGTGTCGAGCTGCCAGGATATCTCGCGCATTTCCGCAAGGACGATACGCTTCTCGATCGCGAACCCACCAAGCTACACCACATCGGCAGCAGCGCGCATCCGGTCCGCCTCCAGCGCGAGCGCCTGATCGAGCTTCTGGGCCGGAACGGTCCAATAGAAATTGGTGCGGTCGAAATCGGTGCCTGCGTTGATCTCCTCGCCGCCCAGATCGGCAGCTTGCAGCGCATGGCGGTCGCCCGAGTTGAAGCCGCGCGCGAACACATGTTCCGCCAGATGCGCGATGCCGCGCTGGTCGCTTCGCTCGTCGGCCGAGCCGGCCGCCACGTTGACAAGTATCGCGGCGCGCGAGGCGTCCGGTGCCTCGACCAATGTCACCCGCAGCCCGTTTGGCAGAACGAACGATCGTTCTTTTGCCAACGCATTCTGCGGGACTGACAAGGCCCACAAGGCAACCAGCGCGAGCAGCACCTTCATCGCGCGATCACTTCGCCCTGCTTCACCGCCAATTCGATCCTGTCCAGCGCCGACAGGTCACGGGTGGGATCGCGATCCAGCACGATGAAACTGGTTTCAGCGCCTTCCGCGATTGCGCCGATCGCGCGGTCGGGGAACAACGCGCGCGCGGTGACGTGCGAGGATGCCCGCAGGGCTTCGGCAGGGGTCATCAAGCCGGCTGCGACCAGCGCCTTGATCTCGTCGATCACCGATCCGCCCCACAGATCGCTGCCCGTCAGGATCGGAACTCCGGCCTTGCCGAGACGCTGCATGTTGTCACGAACGACCGGAACGATGCGCGCCCACTGATCGGGCTTGCGCTGCCAGATCTGGCGGTAGACCTCGAAGGTCGGGATCACCATCGTGCCTTCCTTTGCCATCTGCGCGATTGTCGCATCATCGAGCCGCAGATCGTCAAGGGTGATGTATTTGCTCGGCGAGGTCGGCAGGTGCGCGAGGATGTCGACCCCGGCCTCCACCGCGATGCGCGCGTCATCGGCGGTCTGGACATGCGCCGCCACGCGCGCGCCGGACGCATGCGCACGGCGAACGATTTCGGGCACCAGTTCCGGCCGCACGCCTGTCTTGCCGTCGTTCACAGGGTCGATGCGGCTTGCCTCGTCATTGGCATCGACGAGGATGATCTTCACCAGCTTGGGCTGTGCCGCTGTCGCCTGCGCCCACTTGGCCTCCACGTCCGCCACGCTGTCGACCGCCCAGAAAGCCTTGTCGATCAGATCCGCCGGCGTCAGCGGATAACCGCTCGCGCGGGCGTTGCCGACGGCAAGCGCGATGGGGTGCCCGTTCGATGCGGAGAAGGTTGCCTCGGCAAACAGCGTGTCGGGTGCGCCGGGCGCGTTCAGGAGATCGCGGAAACCGGCGATATCGTCGCTGTGCGCGGCCATCTGGGCGTTGTAGAAGATGCCGCGCCGCAGATAATCGTCGGCCATCTGCCGCACCGACCAGCGGTTCTGAAGGTTGTGGTTATGCCCCTCGGCCAGCGGCGGCATGGCATAGCGCCCGTCCAGATCGATCGTGATGTCGACGCGGCGCGGGCGTTTCCGGGTGAATTTCCCTTCGACGCTGTACCAGGTGGCCTTGGCAAACCGGGTGCCATCGAACCAGTAGCCACCGACCATCGCCATGGTCGCTGCGGGCAGGCGCGGAGCAATCGTCGGATTTTGCGCGCCGGGCACCGGCTCGTCCGCCTGCACCTGGGGCGGCATGAGCGAAAGGATTGCGGCCAGGCCGGCAAACTGTGCGGCACGGCGAAAAGACGGGTTCATTCAAGCCTCCTGATCTGGTTCGGAGGCCATTGCTGCTGGCGATATAGGAATACAGGCCGGACAGCACGAGACGCGGCGGATGCGGCGTGAGACGTGTCAGCCGGGCCCGAGCGCCGCTTCGATTGCGGCGCGGCAGGTTCGGCTGAACCGCACTTTGGCGCCGCTATCGAGATGCAGCGTCCCATCGCCGCTGCGCTCGGTTTCGAGCGACCGGATCGCGGCGGCGCGAACGATCGTAGCGCGTTGGACGCGGACAAATCCCGGGCCAAGCTGCTCGGCAATCTGCGCCGAGGACTGGCGCAGCAGGTGGACCTCGCCCTGCGCATACACGCATTGATAATGCCCGGCCGCCTCCACCCGTTCGATCAGGTCGGGGGCGATGTAGCGAATACGCGCCCCGTCGCGGACGGCCAGCGGTTGCGGCGTTCTGGGGCTGTCCGAAATCTGCCGCGTCGCTCTTTCAAGTGCCTGATCGACTGCCGATTGCGTGACCGGTTTCAGGAGATAGTCGGCCGCCTGCTGCCGCAATGCCTCGATCGCGTAGGTGGCATCGGCTGTGCAGTACACAATCGAAGGCACGCCTTGCGCTTTCGCTGCCACCCCCAGATCGACGCCCAATCCATCGGGGAGGTGGATGTCGAGAAAAACGATGTCGTAGGCATGCTGCGCCAGCAAGGCGTGTGCCGCCTTGGCGCAATCAGCCGCGTCGACCTGCGCGATTGCGGGCCGGGCGCTTAGCGCATCGACCAGCGCGGTGCGCATCAGGAGCACATCCTCGACAACCAGTGCCCGCAGCCCGTTCATGCGGGCAAGCCGATGCTTACCCGAAAGACACCGCCGCTGCGATCATGCTCAAGCGTTGCAGCCTTGCCGCAATGGATCGCCAGCAGCCGCCGCGCGGTTTCGATGCCCGAGCCGAGCCCTCGCGAAGGTTCGGCGACAGGCGGAGCGGGGTTGGACAGTTCCAGCGTAACCTTGCCTGCATCCGTCCGCGCCGCCTCAAGCCGCAACCAGCGCACACCATCCTCGTTGCAGGCGCCGTGGGTCATCGCATTCTCGACCAGCGGCAATAGCATGCGCGTGGGAACCGCCTGCCGCCAGAGGTCATCGGGGATCACCCGCTCGAACCGGATGTCGCCGTGCAGCATGCGGTAGAGCGAAAGATGCTCCTCGATCTCGCCGACGGCTTCGGCCAGCGTCTGGATATGGTCGGTTTCGGCCAGACTGGTCCGCAGCACATCGGCCAGCGATGCAATCACACTCTCGGCCTTTGCCGGAGACTGGTGCGCCAGTTGCGCGATCGAACCCAGCGTGTTGAACAGAAAGTGCGGGTTGAGCTCGGCCCGCAGCGCGCGCAGTTCCGCTCCCGCGGCGTCCTGCGCGTGGCGTTCGGCGCGGCGGGACCATACCAGTGTCTGGCCGATCGCAATCACCGCGATGAAGGTCGGCACGGCAAAAAGGCTGGTGATCACAACCCGCTGCGCCAGCTGTGCCAGATCAGGTGCGGACACGATCGAACCGCTACCGATCAGGTTCGCAGCGGCTTGCAGAATTGGCAGCACCGCGGTGACCGCGGGGATGATCAGCAACCCCGCCAACAACAGCAGGACGGCATTGCCGAACGCCCGGTGCCCATGCAGCGGCCAGAGGTGACACATCCTGAACAGCAGCGGCGTGACCAGCGCCCAGGTGCCGAAGTGCAGGATGTTGTATGCCAGCACCCGAAGAAAATCGATTGCTTCGGGTTCGGACACATTCACCAGCGTCGATGCGGGCGTCCAGGCAAGCGCAACCAGCAACCAGCCACAAGCGATCCAACCCCACAACCTCAGCGTCGTCATGCGGTGTCCCGAGCGAGGACCGGATGTAGCAAAAAGTTGAAATTCTGCATCAGGTTAGGTCCAGACAAGACATGGTTGCCTATGCGGCTTACGCGAGGCAATTGCCATCTGCCGCGTAATTGTCGAGGGTTACAATCTGGCACCGCTACGGGCCTGCGGTAATAGCTGCCTTGTCCGCTAACGTCTCGACTGGCTGATCGCGTTCGACCCGCTCAGAATAGCGGTCAACCAATTGCTCGGCGTGCGGACGCAGCAGCACGGTGAAGCGCACCAGTTCCTCCATCACGTCGACGATGCGGTCGTAATAGGCTGACGGCTTCATCCGCCCGGCCTCGTCGAACTCCTCGTAAGCCTTGGCAACCGATGACTGGTTGGGGATGGTGAACATCCGCATCCAGCGCCCGAGAATGCGCAAGGCATTGACGGTGTTGAAGCTCTGCGATCCGGCGTTGACCTGCATTACCGCAAGCGTGCGCCCCTGGGTGGGGCGCAAGCCCTTGTAGGCGAGCGGCAGGTGGTCGATCTGCGCCTTCATGATCCCGGTGATCTGGCCGTGTCGCTCCGGGCTGCACCACACCTGGGCTTCGGACCACAGCGAATGTTCGCGCAGCTCGTGCACCGCCGGGTGATCGTCGCTTGGCGTCTGGTCGGGCAGCGGCAGGTCGCTGGGATCGAAGATGCGCGTCTCGCAACCGAAGAATTGCAGCAGCCGCGCCGCCTCCTCCACGGCAAGGCGCGAGAAGGAGCGGGTCCGCAGCGAGCCGTAGAGCAGCAGCACGCGCACCGGCGGGTCCATCGGGCCCAGGCCGAGCGCGGGGCGGGCATGGACATATGCAGGCTTCAGCGCAGGCAGATGCGTAGGGTCGGGCAGAGTGCGCAGGCGGGTGTGTTCGATCATGCGGGGTCTTCCGGGAAACGCGCTCGGGTGCGGTTGGCGAAGGCGACCAGCGAGAGCATCACCGGCACTTCGACCAGCACGCCAACCACGGTGGCAAGCGCCGCGCCGCTCGACAGGCCGAAGAGGCCGATGGCAACAGCTACGGCGAGCTCGAAGAAGTTGGATGTGCCGATCAGCGCGCAAGGCGCGGCAATCGCGTGCGGCACACGCCAAGCCCAGGCCCAGGCATAGGCGGCGGCGAAGATCGCATAGGACTGGATGATGATCGGCACCGCGATCAGCGCGATCAGCAGCGGGTTCGCGATAATCGTGCCCGCCTGAAAGGCGAACAGCAGCACCACGGTCGCCAGCAGGCCGATGATCGACCACGGCTTGAGCCGTGCAGTGAAGGCATCGACCGCCGCGGCATCTCCGCCATGACTGGCAATCACCCGTGAACGGGCCAGCGCGCCCGCCGCCAGCGGGATGACCACATAGAGCGCAACCGACAGCAGCAGCGTCTGCCACGGCACGACGACGGCGGTCACGCCCAGCAACAGCGCAACGATCGGCGCGAAGGCGACGATCATCACCAGATCGTTCGCCGCCACCTGCACCAGCGTGTAGGCAGGATCGCCCCGCGTCATCTGCGACCACACGAACACCATCGCGGTGCAGGGTGCTGCGCCGAGCAGGATCAGCCCGGCGATATATTGCTGCGCGTCGGCGCGCGGCAGCAGGTCGGCATAGAGATAATCAAAGAACAGCACCCCCAGCGCCGCCATGGTGAAGGGCTTGATCAGCCAGTTGATTACCAGCGTGATCACCAGCCCCTTGGGCTTCCTGCCGATGTCGCGGATGCTGCCGAAGTCGACCCCGACCATCATCGGGAAGATCATCGCCCAGATCAGCACCGCCACGACAAGGTTGACCGAGGCATATTCAAGCCCCGCCAGCATCCCGACCGCGTCCGGCGCGGCGCCCCCCAGCGCGAGCCCGGCGAGAATGGCAAGCAGCACCCAGAGCGAAAGAAAGCGCTCGAACAGACCGAGCGGCGAGGCGGCGGCGGCGCTCATCAGGCGGTTCCTTCCATCGCGCCGATGTCGGCAAGAGCGGCTTGCAAGGTGGGCTTATCCAGCCCCGCCCGGTCGAGCGCGAGGAAGGCCCGCACCCGCATTTCCAGCAGACGCCAGGTTTCCTCGAAGGCAGCGTCGACCTCCGCTTCCGAGCCCGTCACATCAGCCGGATCAGGCAGCCCCCAATGGGCCTTGAGCGGACTGCCAAGGAACACCGGGCAGGCCTCGCCGGCCGCATTGCCGCAGACGGTGATCGCAAGGTCGATCGCGGGTGCATCGGGAGCGGTGAATTCGTCCCAGCTCTTCGACCGGAAAACGCCTGTGTCGATCCCGCGTCGCGCCAGTAGTCGCAACGCACCGGGATGCGGCACGCCCTTGGGCTTGCTGCCGGCGCTGAAGGCACGAACCCGGCCTTCCCCCAAGTGGTTGAAGAGCGCCTCGCCAAGGATCGAGCGGGCCGAGTTGCCGGTGCACAGCACCAGAACGGTGAAGGGGGTATCACTCATCGCAAGGCCTCAGTTTCGGGGATCGCAGGCAAGCCCAGCCATCAGGTCGCCGCACATCTCGGGCGCCCCTTGGCAGCAGTCTTGCACCAGAAAGGTCAGCAGGCGGCGCATCGCGGCATAGTCCGCGCGGTAGTGGATCAGGCGGCTCTCGCGCTCGGATTGCACCAGCCCTGCCCGCTCGAGCGTGGCAAGATGATGCGACATGGTCGACGGCGGGACTCCGCAATGCTCGGCAATAGAGCCCGCGATCATGCCATCGTGGCCCGCCGTCACAAGCATCCGAAACACGGCGAGCCGCGTCTCATGAGCCAGCGCACCAAGCGCATCCACTGCCCAGACTTGTGTTTCGATATCGTCCATATCCGACACCCTTCGGTCTTTATCGAAATATCGGGTAACACGGTTGCGTCAATCCATAATTCGAAAACTATCGAATTGGTTCTGGAGACCGCGATCCGTGCACCAGAGTGCAACTAATGATGTCCGCTCCGGTTTCGGTTTGCAAATTTCCGCTTTCGGACAGAGATCCGCTGAAGCCGCCAGGCAAGTTTCGGGTTCGCTCGCGAGCAAAGCGCGTGACCGGGTATGGGTGCTTCTCAAACCGGCCACTATCTGGATCTGAGCTGTGCCATCTCGGATAGCCTGAGGCTGAAGCCAAAGGCCTATCGGTATAGCCCGGCGGCCCTCAGCGCCTCGCTACGGCTGCGCACTTCAAGCTTGCGGTAGATCGACTTCACATGATTGCCGACCGTGTGCGGCGAGATGCCGAGATCGCGGGCGGCTTCCTTGTAGCTGCGTCCGGCGGCGAAGGCGCGCAGCAGGTCATGCTCCCGCGCTGTCAGGCCATCGCTGTCGGGCGGGCCGGATTGGGTGCCGATCGGCGGGGTCTGGCGCAGGAGATCGATCAGATAGACCGCCGCTGCCGGGCTGACGGGTGCGCCGCCATCGAGCGTGATCGCCACGCCGTCGCGCACCTGTTCGGGGGTACTGTCCTTGAGCAGATAGCCGTCCGCCCCCGCCGACAGCGCGCGCACCACGGTATCGCGGTCCCCGAATGCGCTGACCATCAATGCCTTGGCCGAGGTATGCGCCTTGATTTCGGGCACCAGATCATAACCCGATCCGTCAGGCAGGCCGATGTCCATCAGGAACAGGTCCGGCGCCAGTCCGATCAGCGTCCGGCCCGATGCCAGATCATGCGCCACCCCGACGATCTCGTAGCGACCGGCCTCCATCAGCACCTTCACGAAATATTGCCGGACGGTCGGATCATCCTCGATGATCGCGATGCGGGCAGGTGCGCTGAGGTCGCACGGTTCGGGGTCAGTCATGCAGGATGGCTATCACGCAAGCGGCGAGCGTGCCATGCCATGACATGGCAGGCGCGGCATGGTGGCTGGTCATGCTGCTTCGCGCAGTGACGCTGCGGGCAATGTCAGCGTTGCGATGGTGCCGATGCCCGGTTCGGATTCCAGCGCAAACTCGGCGCCGATACCCTCAGCACGGCGCGCCATATTACCAAGGCCACGGCCAGCCCCTGCAGCCGCAGTGCCTGATCCATTATCGGCCACCGTAATCGCCACCCTTTCAGTCGGACCGGCAGCCACAGTCACCTTCATGGAGGTCGCGCCCGAATGCTTGAGCGCGTTGGTGACCGCCTCTTGCAGGATGCGGAACAGCTGGAGCGTGTCACGCGGGCCAAAGGCGGGGAAGGCGAGATCTTCTGCCTGCTGCCAGTCAAAGGCAAGGCCAGCGGCGATGACCTGAGGCTGGATTCGCGCGCGAAAGGTGGCCAGCGCGGCCTCGACCGATTCGCCAACCGAATCCATTGAATCCACCATCAGCCGCATCTCGTCGATTACGCTCTGGAGGCCCTGCGCCACTTTGGACGGCTCGGCCTGCCCCATGCGCGCGGCGAGCATCATCGACATCAGCTGGCTGCCAAGGCCATCGTGAATGTCCTGCATGATCCGCCGCCGTTCGGCATCATGCGCCTGTTCGCGCACCAGTTCCTGCTCTCGCGCATAAGCGACGGCAAGTTCGGCCTCGCGCTGATCGACCTTGTCCTGAAGCATGGTGTTGAGCGCGCTCTGCGACTGGAACAGACGGAAGTTGCGGGCGAGGAACGCCGTCACCATTGCAAGCATCAGGAACGGCGCGGCGTTCTGGAGATTGCCTTCGCCGAGCGGGGAATCGGGATAGAGGTTGGTTATCGCATCCATCGCCGTTGCCACCACCAGCACACTCATCAGGGCGCTCTCAAGCAGACGGTTTTCGCGCTCACGCGCAAAGTGCCACAGCAGCCGGGCCAGCGTTGCCGCGCTCAACCCAGCCAGAACGTAAAACCACACCACCGTCGGCGCATCATAGGCCTCAGGCATTGGCGTTCCGAGCAGTCGCCACAGGACGTAGGCCAGCGCCGCGCCGAAAACCGTGAGCACAGCAGGCATGAGCCTGCGCAAGGGGCGGCCTGTCCAGGCGTCGATGAAGCCGAGCAGCGCCACCGGCACGAACATGTTGATCGCAAAGAACAGCGCCATTCGCCACCACCCGTCGAATGGCGGCGCGAGCCACAGGCCATAGAGATAATTGGCCACCAGCGCGCCGGACAGGACGCTAAGCCAGGTGGCGAAGCGCCAGTCATCCGACCGGAACACCATCACCGTGGCAATCAGACCGAGCAGCCCCAGAAGCAGCGCGGCGTAGTCGCGGAACGCGTTGAGGTTCCAAAGACGCGCTGCAGAATAGGCGCGCATCGCTTCGTATTCGCCGACCAGTGGCGGGTAGATGTCGGTATAGGGGAACCCGTCGCGTAGTGTGATGTAGGTCAGCCGGTTATCGCCCTGCTTCAGCAGCCCCGCCGGAATGCGGGTGAGGAAGGTCTTCTGCCCGTGAAACGTGCCTGCCCCCGGCGTGACGCTGCCTTCGCCCACCAGCAGCGCGTCGTTCACATAAAGCCGGTAGTTGTCCACCTGCAAGGTCGACACGATGCCAAGCCCGGTGGGCGGCACGTCATCGACATTGATGGCAATTTCCACTGCAAAAATCGCAGTGTCACAGCAGTGGGTCCAAGGCAACTGCACGTCCTCGAACCGCGCCTCGCGCGCTGCTGCCAGCGTGGGCGTTTCAAGCCGGGCGATGCGGGTTGCGGTCTGCTCGATCTGCGGCGGAGCCTCGCCTCGGTGAGCGCGGAACAGGGGACCATCGATCAGCAGCCAGAACACGGCCTGCACCACAAGGATCGTTGCCACCAGCTTGCCCAGCTGGCGCCACTTCATTTGCCCCGACAAATTCAGCCCCCTGAAATTCTTCTTATCCGCATTCATTAGCAAGCGTTTGCCGTCACGCAACTGCGGGCTAACTGTGGGTTGCTGGCAAAAGTCGGTCCGGCGGGATGCCATGATATGGCAGCATGATTCATGGCATGGGACAGTGCCGTTCTGAGGCTTAGCAGGCTCTCCATCGCATCAGGCAGTGGTTTCAGGCTGCCGCAACATGGGGAACCCGACATGAAACTGCGTCTCGCCATTGGCCTTGGCGGCCTGCACCTTTCGCTGCTTTCGGCGCTGGCCTTTGCCAGCATGGGCGCGCCTGCAATGGCGCAGGGCCAGAACGAGGCGGCGGTCAAGAAGCCCAGCGGCGGGGTCGCCTGCCCCTCGGGCTGGCGCTCGGTCCCCGGTAACACCTCGATGTGCGAACCGCACGAGAGCAAGGCGCCGCTGATCTACGCCAAGAAGGACAAGGAAACCTGCGCGGACGGCTATTACGAAGTCTACCGCCTGTGGTGCTCCACCCGTCGTCCGTAAGCCTCAAAGGGGGGGGGAATTAAAATGCGGAAATCACTCATGTCAGCCGCTGCGGCGGTATTGCTGGCGCTTGGCGGATTGGCAGCAGCCAGCCCGGCGGCCGCGCAGACCGGCCCGGCAACGATCCCGGCCGCTTCGAACGGCGGCTGCCCGGACGAATACACCCGCGGCACATCGATCAGCCCCAAAAAGGGCCAGACCAATCCTGACCTGTGTTACGCAGACGGCAAGTCGCCGCCGATGGTGGCAATGAAGCGGACCACGTCTGAACCGTGCCCGTCGGGCTTACGTCCGGACAGCAGTTCCAGCTATTTTTGCACGAGCAAGCCCCAAGAGCGCACATGGTCGGCGGAAAACAACCTCGCCAAGGACACCAAGCTGCCCAAGCCGTCCAAGGGCGTGCGCTGTCCGACTGGGTGGGCATCCACCACGCAGCTCGACAGCTGCTACACCACGCTCGACAACCCCCCGGCAACCCGGTTGAGCAAGGGCAAGCCCTGCGCCGCTGGCGAGATCGAGGAATGGGGCACCTGGTGCACCGGCGATCTTTCGGGCGTGACCCGCGCCAATGCCGAAGGCCATGCCTCGGCCGATTTCAACAAGGTGTATATGCACCTCCAGAGCAGCGGCGGTGATTGGCAGGGCATGAAGTGCTGCGTCTCTCCGGCGGCCTCGGCCTGGTACGCTGAAAGGGGCCAATACCGCACCATGCGCATCAACGGGGAAGATGTGCCCGTCGATGACAATGGCAACCCGGTAAAGGGCGCTGGTAAAGCCGTCGCATCCGGCAGTGGTGGCAACGAAAGCACCACTGGCGACGAAACCCCGGCCAGCCAATGCACCAGCGGTTCTTCGACAGGCGCCGCGATCGGGAGCGCGATCGGTGGAGATGCCGGTGCAGCGCTGGGATCAATGCTCGGCGGTCTCGGCAAGAAGAAAAAGAAGAAGGCCGGCTGCTGACCATCCAGCGCCGCACGATCCAAGCTGCCCCGCCTTGGGGGGGAGGGGCAGCGGGCGGGTGTGCAACGCGATCGCGATCCGCACCCGCCCCATCACTTCATGGAGATTTTCTATGAAACTGCTTTTGTCCGCCACCGCCGCCAGCCTGCTGGGCCTTGCCTTCTCAGCAGCCCCTGCCGCCGCGCAGCAGACTGGTCCGGCAACCATTGAGGTCGCGAGGACGGGCTCTTCGTGCCCAAGCGAATATCGCAGGGGTGGTAGCGGCGTATCTATCGGAAACAGACCGACGAGTCCGACAATGTGTTACGCTTACAGTGACACGCCGCCTTACGTGATGAAGAAGGCCAGCCTTTCGGACCCGTGCCCGGCCGGTCTGCGCGCGGAGAGCAGCGGGAGCCTGTGGTGCACCAACAAGCCCGAAGCGCGCGGCATGGCACCTGAACAATGGCTGGCGAAGGGCAAATTCCCCAAACCGTCCAAGGCCGCGCGGTGCCCGGCGACCTACCGCAGCAGCCTCGATTTCACCGAATGCTACACCTCGATCGACAACCCGCCCGCCGTGCGCCTGTCGAAGGGCAGGCCCTGCGGCCCGGACGAGGTGAACGAGTTCGATCTGTGGTGCACTTCGCGCTTCGATCACCTGCCCTATTCGGAAATCGAATCCGCAGCCTTCGGTGACTATGCCAAGCTGCTCGATCTGGCAGCGGCAGAAGGCCGACCCTACAGCACGGTGCCGGGCAACGGGCAGGAAAACAAGGCCTCGCCCGGGATCCGCGCCTGGTATCAGGCGCAGGGCAAGCTGACCACGGCTGCCGCAGCCCCCGCCGCCTCCGGCCCGTCCAAGGGTGACCACACCAGCGCCGCAGAAGACGAAGCGCGCGGCATGGCCGCAGCGCGGGGCATGACGGGCAGCAATGCCGGCCAGCCCGCCCCGGCCCAGTGCAACAGCGGATCGGCCACGGGCGCTGCCATCGGCGGCGCGGTCGGCGGGGATGCCGGCGCGAAGATCGGCTCGATGCTGGGCGGCCTTGGCAAGAAGAAGAAAAAGCAGGCCGGCTGCTGACGACAAAGCCTCCCGCAGTTCAAATGCGACCCGTTTGCGGGGGGTAGACTGGCGGGCGTGCACGGCTTTGGACACTGCGCGCCCGCCTTTTTCGCGAGAAAGGATGCCTCGATGAAATCCCGTTTCCTGATGACCGCTGCGGCCTTGTTCGCGATCGTAGCGCCTCTCGCCCCAGCTATGGCGCAGCCCGCGCCCGAACTCGTCTTCGCCTTGCCGGTGACCGACGGGATGGAAAGCGAGCCGGTCTCGAACGTGCAGCTTACCTTCAACACCAACGTGACCATCAGTCATGTCGACATCGAAACGCCCGATGGCGTCAAGCTGGTGCTGTTCGATGTGATGGCCAATGACGGCGAAGGTCAGACCAGCATGGTGTTCAGCTTCGATCTGCCCGTGCCGATCGTTGCCCCCGGCCAGTATTTCATCAATTACGTCGCCGAGGTGAACCGCAAGGACGGCACCAGCGACAGCGTTTCGGCCCATTCCTCCTTCACCATGCTGGAGCAGTGATGCGCGGCCGCCTGATCCTGCCGGCCCTTGCGGCGGTGCTGGCCAGCCCGGCAGCGGCGGAAAAGCTTGACGCGCGGGCGATGCTCGTCGCCTCCACACCCGCCAAGGACAGCACGGTAGAAGCCGGGCTGGACACCATCACCCTGACCTTTGCCGAACCTGCCGAGGTCATCAGCGTGACGCTGCGCCTGCCTGACGACAGTGAAATGGCGCCTGTTCCCGAGGCCCCGGCCAGACGTGGGCGGCAGAAGGACTATCGTTACCGCCTGCTAGCGCCGCTGGAGCAGCCGGGGAGCTACGCGATCTCCTACCTCCTCATATCGAAATCGTTCAAATCGTTGAACGGCTTCATCGATTTCCAGATCGCGGGCGAGGAAGCGGTCGCGGCCAGCGAATATGCTGCCGAACCGGAGACCGAAGAATGAGCCACACCCGCATCCTTCCAGCAGCGCTGCTGCTGGGGCTTGGCGTTTGCTACACCGCCAGCGCCGCTTCAGAGGCGCCGCAGGCCAAAGTTTCGCCCAGCTTCAACTGCGCCAAGGCGCGCGCCGGCAGCATCGACAAGGTGATCTGCGCCAGCCCGGAACTCTCGCAGCTCGATCGCGACATGGACGAGGACTACATGCGCGCCATGGCCGAAACCCCGCGCGCGATGTGGCCGGATATCCTCGCCGAACAGCGCGAATTCATCCGCAGCCGCAACAAGTGCATGGGGATCAAGAAGCAGCGGCACCACTGCATCGCTTTCGCGTATGAATCCCGCATCCAGCGGCTGGCCGACTGGATCGACGGTTCGTGGCAGGAATAGGGAGGCGCTAAGATGGCGATGATGCGATCCGCGGTGATGGCAGCCGGCCTGCTGGCATTCCTCCCCGCGCCCGCCAAGGCCAACGACACACAGGCGGCGCTCGGCCTCGGCGGGCTGATCTTCGAACGCAGCGACGAGATCGCAATGGAAAGCGAGGATCTCTACCTGTCTCACGACAAGGTGCGCGTGCGCTATACCTACCGCAATCTGACCAGCAAGCCGGTGACCATCCTCGTCGCCTTCCCGCTGCCCGATGTGCCGCTGGATGGCCGCGATCTGGAATGGATCGAAAGCGCCTATCCCGACTGGGACGCGATCGGCATGACGACCAAGGTCGATGGCAAGCAGGTTGAATTACTGCGCATCGATGTGCCCAAGCTTGGCGGCAAGGACATCTCGGCAAGGCTCAAGGAACGCGGTTGGCCGGTGCGATATTGGCAGGACGAGGGCTTTCACGCCCGCCTTGCCGCGCTTTCCGCAGACGACAAGTCCGAACTGGTGGGCGAGGGCCTGCTCAGCGCGGATCAGTTGACCGGACACGAATTGCGTCCGCTGTGGACCGTCTCGACCGCCTTCGTGCGCACGCAGACCTTTCCCCCTGGCAAGGCCGTGACGGTCGAGCACGCCTATGAACCCATGATCGGGGGTACGGTCACTTCGGCGCTCGACCGCGAGGCGCGGTATGAGAGCATGGCCGGGCCTGACGGCTACGAAGCGCGCTACTGCGTCGATGGTCCGTTCCTGCGCGGCTATGATCGCCGCCGCTACACCGCAGATGGCGGGCGCATTGAAACAGTCATGCCGGTCGAAACCTGGCTCAGCTATGTGCTGGCCACCGGCGCCAATTGGAAGGGGCCGATCAAGCGGTTCAAACTGACGGTGGACAAGCCCGGCCCGCAGGTGCTGGTCAGCCTGTGCATGGATGGTCTGACGAGAGTTTCCCCCACCCGGTTCGAAGTGGTGAAAACCGATTTCGAGCCCACTCGCGACATTGACATTCTCTTTCTCGAGGTAGTCTCATCCGATGGCGGCAGCTAAGATGGGGGCACGTTTGGAATGACGCGAAATGCGCCACATAAATCCGGCCGATGCACAAGGGCCGGCACTCTTTATTGCGCGGTCTGCCGAACGCGGCTGAGCCCGTCACTTGAAATAGCCACACGACCGGCGCTTGATCAGGCACCGATAGCCTTCGCGCATGGAACCCCGGTCGTTCCCACTGGCCATGCCATCCGTTCGTCACAGCCTGCGCCCTGGATTTCAGCAGCGTGCCGGATACTCATGTCGGTCCCGCAACACTGGCTTAATCCGGACGATGTGGCAGCGTGGGTCCAAGAGGCTGCTGACGGATCGGGCATGTCGGGTTGCTGTGGGCCGACAGGGGTGTCGGGGCCCAACCAGCAATGTCGCCGTTGCAGGTCACTTGTCGGTGTGTTGCAGGACGACTGCATAACGCCGCGCGTTTTCATGCCAGACCCGGAAAAGACGTTCTGGGCCGAAAAAGATGCCGACCATCTGCCGTGGTGAATGCCCCGGTCGGCAACCCCGTTCCAGGGTCTGGCGTTTCGTCGTTTTTCTACAATCAACCATGAGCACATTGTGAAAATCGGCGATTCGCCGGTATGTCCGTATGGTGTTCGGCGCTGCGGGGGGGGTATCGCGATTTGTCGGGATTGATTTTGTCATCGCAGGCTGCGCTGGGCCTTCTGGCATGCGCTCACGCCTATGACATTGCGCGCAAGGAAAACCCTCTCGATCCCCGGCTTCGCGAGCATGCAGCCATTCTGGCGCGGCAGGTGGACGACTTTGGTCACGCCGGTTCTGAAAGCGATCCGTCCGGATCGTCGCTGGCCGATGGCTGGGCCACGATGGTGACCCAGTGCGACACGCAGTTCCGGCAACCCTTTGGCGAGGTGTCGGATTGGCTGGCACATGGCGCGGGATACGCAAATCCTTCCCCGGATCCGGCCGCACTCGAATGGAACCGCAAGGCAGCCGCAGCTGGCAGCGCGGAAGGTCTTTGGCGCGTGGGTCATGCTTATCGCTATGCAGGGTCCGGGGTGACACCTGACCGAGAGGAAGCGCATCGCTGGTTCCGTATGGCGGCAGCGCGCGGGCATCCCGATGCCGCGTTGCAACTCTATCAGGACCTCTACCCCGACGATGCGCCGGGAGCTGCGTCAGCCGATGCCATCGCGCTGCTTGATCTGGCGCTTGCAGGCCGCCTCCCCGATGCCGCTTACCAGATGGCTCTTGCAATCTTTCTGGGCGTGCGGGGCAATGGCGATCCGGTTCTGGCAGCCGCCTGGATGCACA
The DNA here is from genome assembly GCF_001663175.1 of Erythrobacter neustonensis. NCBI lineage: Bacteria > Pseudomonadati > Pseudomonadota > Alphaproteobacteria > Sphingomonadales > Erythrobacteraceae > Erythrobacter > Erythrobacter neustonensis. The sequence goes on from NZ_CP016033.1 coordinate 363,392, forward strand.
TTGCCGCACGCGAGGGCAGCGAACTCGGGATCGACTCATTGCCCAATGTGCTCGAGCCGCTGAACTCTGCACAGCGCGAGGCCGCGCTGGTGCTTTCCCGAACGCTCCAGAAATAGGATTTGCCGATGTTTATCCTGTCCCTTGCTTTGCTGGCGGCATCATCGACGGCGCCCGATCCCTACATCTGTCTCGGCACCACCGCGCGCGCCATTGCAGAGCTCCGCGAAGCTGGACGCGAGCCGGAGGCTCGGCTGCTTGCCGCGCAGTCGATCTGGCTGGATCAGGTTCGCCCGGCCGTGCCCGGCACGGCCGATGCCAGCCTGATCGAGGATGCCCGCATCAGCCGGATTGACCAGCCGCGACGCGCCTTTCGCCGCGATCTGAAGCGCTGCCTTGCCCAGACGCCAAAGCCTGCCAAGTGAAGGTGCAGCATCGGATGATGAAGACTGCGATCGCCGCTTTCGGTTTGCTACTCGCCAGCGCCGCGCAAGCGACCACGTCCTGTGTGGATTCCGCCCATGCCCCGCTTGAAGGGCAATCGAACGTGCCCCTGCCCACCGGGTTCGAGCCGTGCGATACCGGCGCGCTGATTGCCAAGGGCGACACCAATATCTGGCGCTGTAAGGTGCAGCCCGGCTTCGAAGACAAGGTCGGCGCGACCTATCTTGTCGTCATCGAACAGGGCGGCCGGATCGTCGCGACCGAACGCGACGACATGGAGCAGGGGCCGCTCGATGCGCTGCGCTGGTACGAGGTCGATTTCGACCGCGACGGCGCCCACGAACATGTCATCGCCCGCCGGGTCATGGAAACGCCCGCGCATGCCATCCAGCAATGGCGGGTCAGCATCCATTCGGCAGACTGGAGCAAGGTCATCACCAGCTTTGATGGGGTGGAGGATTTCGGCCCCGATGCCATCTTCCGCGATAGTCCGGATGAAGGGTGCCTCATCCTCCAGACCCGCTATGAGGCGCTGCCGGGCGAAGGCGAGCAACTGGCGCTGAAGGGCAGCCTGTGGGCGATCGTGGATGATGAGCCCGTCGCACTGGCAGAAGAGCCCGAACCCCGCGTGCTGGATGCCGCCTTCATCGCCGAGCGCCAGCAAGCGCCCTACCCTGACGACTACATGCGCACGCCCTTCCGCTGGCTGTACGGGCGTGATCATGAGGCGGAACAGGCCGCGACAAGCCCGCAAGATGAAGCCGCCGCCAAACTGCTTGGCGCGGTGCGCGGCTATGTCCTGCTGGGCGAGGCGTGCCGCGAACCGCTGGGCAACGATCTGGCCAATGCCTTCGCGATCAATGCGCGCGCCGCGCTGGAAAGGCTGGGCGGCGATGCCGCAGCCGCGCAAGTCTTCGTCAAGGAGGCGAGCGAAGTCGCCGCCTACAACTGCGCGGGCGAGGGCCCATGCTGGCGCAAATATTTCGATATGCCGGATGCCACCGACGCGCAGGGCTTTGCCGCCTGCGCCACCGCCGCTGCGCAAGCGCAGGAAGATTTCAGCACGATCATGGTCACCGCAATGACCATGGGGTCGTCACAGGAGCGTTGAGAATGAAAAGACTGTTGTGGCTGCTGCTCGCCCTTGTTTCCGCCGTGCTGAACCCCGTCGCGGCGTTGGCGCAAGACGGCGCTGCGCTCAGGCCGGTGCCGGTCGCGCTGAACGGCGCGGATGAGATGAAGCTGAAGGGTGACTTATGCCGATATGGCTTTGTCGCATCGGAAACGAGGAAATTCAGCGGCGATGAGCGCTTGGCCGCTTGCCGCGAAGCCTATGTCGGTTTCGGCGGTAGTGCGTTCCACCGGAACGATATGGCAATGAGCCTGTGTGTCGACAGGAAAAAGACCGGCACTTTCCAGATCGCCGCGCAGGACAGGGATCTCTGTTACAACGCGGCCGTCGATACCTTTGCGGTGACGCTTACCGAACCCCTCAGCGTCCATTCCCAGCTTCTCGACGCGCTGCCTGCGCTGTGCGATGCCGGGCACTATAAAAGCTGTGTGCTTCTTGCACGCATCTCGATGCTGCGGCCCAAGGAATTCGCATCGCCGCTGTCGGCGGCCGATGCCGTAGCGACGCTTGAGCGGGCGTGCACGGCGAAGACCCGAACCGCCTGCTATTATACCGCACAGATCGCGTTCAAGGCCAAGGATTGGGCACGGACAGGCACTTTTCTTCGGCAGGAATGCGCGCTTGGCACCAAGGACGTGTGCGATGAAATCACGCGTCTCGGCTCACGCGGCGATGCAGGTTTCGAATTTGCCAGAGGGATGTACAAGTCCGACATCGAATTGTTCGACGAAGCCTGCTGGCGCGACGAGGACAGGTCCAGCTGCTTCATCGTGGCCCGGTACAAACAGCGGGTCAAGGAACTCGACATATCGACGGCGCGCCGCGCATGTTTCACGGGCGATGCCGGTTTTTGCGAAGACTTGGCGAAGCAGGAAGCCTTCGAAGGCGATCTCGGCAAGGTTGACGATGCCTTGTATCGCGGCTGCCGGCTCGACATCGGTCTTTGCGATGAACTGGTAAATTATCGTTCGGGCAAGCTCGTTTACGAACGCTCGCCCGATTTCCTGCCGCCTGATCCGCAATATATTGCGGCGCGGCTCGTCGAAAGCCGGGCCGCACGCGATGCATCGGGCAAGCCGGCGGCGACCTTCTTTGAAATCATGCTGTGCGACATCGGCGATCTTTCGGCGTGCAAGGAACTTGGGATGAAGGTTCCGCGCGACACGCCATCCTTTACAATGCCGCCAATCAATGAATTCGTCAGCAAGGTGCAGGCCAAGGCCGACGAGAAATGCCGACAAAAGCGCGAGGCGGATTTCTGCCGCGAAATGGCGATCGTGCTGCGCCCGCGCTTCAACGGCGAGCAGGCGATCGACATGCCGCGCGCCGCGCGTTTCGGTGCGGCGGCGTGCATGCTCGGCAAGATCGACATGTGCGGTTTCTCCGGCGTCGCTCTGGTCGAAGGCCAGCACGGCGGCCCGCCCGATCGCAAGAACGGCAGCGCGCTGCTCGACAAGGGGTGTAGCGGGCGCGATGCAGCGGCGTGCTATTTCTTCGCCACGGTCCTTGCACAGGATGGCCGGTTTGATCAGGCCAAACTTGCCGCGCAGACTGCGCTTCAAATCAACCCCGCCTTTGCCGAAGCAAAGGACCTTCTCGCCAAGCTGAATCAGGAGCAATGATGCCGCTTTCTTCATTCTCTCGCGCGGCGCTCCGCCATGCACTCGCTGGTACGGCCATGGCGATGGCCACTGCAACCATGGCTGCACCCACTCCGCGCGGCGTGCCGAAAGAGGTGTACGCCGCGGTCAAGGCGCGCTTCGGCACGGCTCACGCTGCCTTGTATGAAGGCGCTGACGGAGCGCCCGTGGTGCCGCAGCCACCGACCGTTATGTTCCGCAAGGTCGACATCAACCGCGACGGCACTTCCGATTGGCTGGTCGATTACGAACGCGCCAGCACCGTAATCGGCGGGTTGTGCGGCACCGGCGGATGCCTGAAACAGGTCTTTGTCTCGCGCGGTGATGGCAGTTACGGGCTCGGCTTTGCTGCCCAAGCGATCAAAATCACCGTGAAGCGCGCAAATTCCGCCATGCCGGCGGTTCTTGCGAACATGCACGGGGTTCATTGTGGCGGAACGGGCAGCGATGCCTGCGTAATCCCGATGCGATGGGAACCCACCGCAGGCAGGCTGGTGCCTGTTGCTTACCCAGACGGTGCCGCCGTTATCCGACCTTTTGACGCATTGGCCGATGCCCCCGTGGCCGCGCCGCCCACCATTCTCGCAAAGCGCGATGCGGATCGCGCGATCTGCGAAAAAGCGGGCTTCACCTTGCCGGACGCAGATGGCGAAAGCGCCACTTACCCCTTTCTCGATGTTAACGGCGATGCGATCCTCGACTGGATTGTCCAGCCGTATTGTATGCAGTCGGAGACCGATGACCCGGTCGAAACGCCGGACGGCGCCCAAGCCGCCATGCCGGTGCTCGACAATGCCGTGTTCGTCAGCCGCGGTTCGGATTTCGTGAATGTATGGTCTGGTCCGGACAGCCTGGCGTTCGACTTGACTGGGGCTCAGCCGGCTATGGTGGTGTCACAGGAGGGTTCGATCTGCGACAACGATGAAGCGGGCGCCTGTGATGCCACAACAACCTACATCTGGGACAAAGTCTCCAGCAAGATCATGATATTGGCGCAATAGATAATCCACACCTTCTCTGTCGCGGCGGGAATCGCAGTTCATCATCCAGTGCCGACAAGAGCAGCTGCGCCTCGCGGGAGCGATTGCAATTGCTTTTCCAACGCGGCCAGAACAGAATAGTGCAACCACTCCGTCTGTTTGATCGACCGGTCGATTGGCATTTCATTTCGATCGGACACGATCATCAGTTGGCCGTCTTCAGAAACTTACAGGCCGCTTTTAGCCCTCTAACGCTGCCAGCGCTTGCTTAGCTTGGCTGTAACCGGGATCCAGCGATAAGGCGCGACGCATGTACATTTTGGCCTTGACGCGATCCTGTCCGACCGGGTCGCCATTGGCGTAAATCGCGCCCAAATTGTAGCAGGCCCGAGCACTGCCCCGATCGCAACCCTTTGCGAACAGTGCCATCCCTTTCCATTTGTCCTGGATCAGGCCCCAGCCTTCGTAATACAGAAGGCCAAGGTTGTAGCAGGCATCGCCTTCACCACGATCACAAGCGATCGAATACTCAGGGACTCCGACCTGTGCTTGCAGGGCCGGCGCAAGCAGATACATCCCGACCATAGATATGAAAGCTGTGGGCATAAGGGAAAAGCCAGATTTGATCGATTTCCTCGATTTTGTCATAGAACCCTTCCCCCCTTGAAGTCGTTTGTTTGCATGAGCGATGGTTAGCTCTGCCTGCATCCGATGACGTTGCTAAATGATGAGGTCAATACAGACGCAAGACTTGGCAGGATTTTGAAAACCGTCGTGTGCGTCCTCGCGGTTCCGACCGCGAGGAGTAGTCTGACAGGTCACCACTTATGCTTGTTCGTGCCCTGCGGTAAGACGGGCTGCGGTGAGGCACCAGCAAATGCTGGCGGCGCGTGCCGCGAGACATGAAGACGGGCTTTTAAATCCTATTCACAACAAGCAAATAGTCATAAGCTTGACGCATTAGCTGCGCGAATAATCGACTTTAACCCCTCGATGGCAGGCCCTCTGGCACCTCTCGCTGGCGTCAATCCCGCTAATTCGCGAACTTTCGCTCAGAGCACTTTCTGCCACATCCGGCCCTCCCTGATCGCGTCAGGGTGCCCGCTTTCGAAAAGCCTTGGTTCTCTGGTCGAGCGTCCGTTAGGGGGTCGATTGCCGAAGGTCCGCTTTATTTCCGCTCACCTGCGAGAGCGCCATTGCCGGGCGAGGCGCATGGGAAATTTCCTACTTCTGCAAATCGTGCAATAGGCCGGACATGTCTTGTCGCCCCACCCCCGTTTTCGCGCGCGAAACCTGTGTCCGTCCGCGTGATGTATTGGCTGTCAGGCCATTGATGACGATCGATTTTTCCGGATGCCGGAAAGGTGACAAGGTGTCGCCTTTGTCACCTTCACAACAGGCGCGCCGATGAACCTCACCCTTGCCACCGACGACACCGGCGGGCCGGAAATTTTCGCCTCGCTGCAGGGCGAAGGGCCGTCGGCCGGAATGCCGGTTGCCTTCGTGCGGCTGTCGCGCTGCAACCTCGCCTGTACGTGGTGCGACACGGCCTATACCTGGCATTTCGAGGGCGACAACCGGCCGCACCGCGACTGCGTGACCTTTGACCGCAAGGCCAATCAGGTGACGCTTTCGCCCGGGGAAACCGCTGCGCGGATTGCAGCTCTGGGCCAGAACCGCCTCGTCATCACCGGGGGCGAACCGCTGCTTCAGGCAGGCGCGCTGGCCGAGATGCTGGCGCACCTGCCCGATCATACCGTCGAGATCGAAACCAACGGCACGGTCGCCCCGCCCGCGCGGCTCGATATCCGGGTGGATCAATACAATGTCAGCCCCAAGCTTTCGCACAGCGGCAATCCGGCCGACCTCGCCTTGCTGCCCGAACGGCTCGACGCATGGGCCGCCGAACCGCGCGCGTTCCTCAAGTTCGTGGTCGCCGCGCCGGCAGATGTGGACGAGGTGCTGGCGCTCCAGCGCCGCTACCGCTTCCGTCCCGAACGCGTGTTCCTGATGGCCGAGGGGACGGACAGCGCAACCCAGCGCGAACGGCAGGCATGGCTGTCAGACCTGTGCCTGAAGCATGGCTTCCGCATGAGCGACCGGCTGCATATCCATCTTTACGGGGACACCAGAGGCACGTGAACGAAAGGAGGCATTGACCGGCCACGCGGAGCGATCGCAGGCGCGAACGCAATCAGCCTTGCGATCTCCAGCGCATCACGACGCGTTCGACCAGTTCTTCCTCGCCGCCGTCCTGGTTCCACAATTCGGTGAAGCTCGGGTCTTCGGACGCGGGGCGCTTGTGTTCTTCCAGCGCATCGAAGCTGACGCGGATCGGGATCGCGACGCCCTCGCCGCAGATGATGCATTCGCGGTTGCGCAAGGCGGGGATCGAATCGAGGAACCCGCGCGCGCCTTCGGGCATCGCGGCCTTCACGAAGGCCTGGTCGCGGTCGTTGTTCAGGCGCATCGCGATGATCGTGCCGCACTGCGACAGCACGCCTTCGGCAAGGTCGGAGGGACGCTGCGTGATCAGGCCGAGGCTGATCCCGTATTTGCGCCCTTCCTTGGCGATGCGGCTGAGGATCTTGCCAACCGAGGAGCCATCGGCGTTCTTCTCGTTGGGGACGTAACGGTGGGCTTCCTCGCACACCAGCAGCACCGGCCGGGTCTTTTCCTCGCGGCCCCAGATCGCAAAGTCGAACACGAGACGCGACAGGACCGCCACCACGGTCGAGGTGATGTCCGAAGGCACGCCCGACACGTCGATGATCGAGATCGGCCGCCCGCCGCCGGGCATGCGGAAGATCTTGCTGATGAAGTCGACCATCGTGTCGCCCACCAGCATGCCGGAAAACATGAACTGGTAGCGCGGATCGGCCTTCAGTTCGTCGAGCTTCTGCTTGATCCGCATATACGGCGCGCTCGAGGTCGCCTTGTCGAGCCGGCCCATCTCGTCCTGCAGGATATTGCCGAAGTCGCTGAGCAGATAGGGGATCGGCGAATCCACCGTGATCTTGCCCATCGTCTGCGCCAGCCGGCTCTTGGTCCGCGCGGCGAGCAGCACCTTGGCCAGAATGTCCTGATCGGTCTGCCGCTCGTTGCCGCTGCTCGACAGCAGCACTTCGCAATGCTCTTCGAAGTTCATCAGCCAATAGGGCATCTGCAGGTTCGACACGTCGAGGATCTGGCCCGTGGTGCGGAATGCGGCCGAATATTCGCCGTGCGGGTCGATCATCACGATATGACCCTTGGGCGCGGCTTCGCAGATGCGGTGCAGGATCAGCGCGGCGCTGGTCGATTTGCCGGTGCCGGTAGAGCCCAAGAGCGCGAAGTGCTTGCCCAGCATCGCATCGATGTAAAGGCCAGCGCGAATATCCTTGGTCGGGAAGACCTTGCCGATCGTGATGCTGGCGCGACCGTCGCTCGCATAGATCTGTTCCAGATCGCGCGTGGTGCAGGGATAGATCAGTGCGCCGGGGATGGGATAGCGCGTGACCCCGCGCTTGAACCCGTGGATGCGCCCGGTCAGCTTTTCCTCGCCGCCCTCGCCCAGAAAGTCGATATGCGCGATGATCCCGCCTTCGGTGCGGCGGTCCTTGCGCTGGTCGCGCACGTTGGCGAGCAGCCAGGCATCGCCGACGCGGATCTTGATCTGGCTGCCGACCTGCCCGGCCATCGCGACCGAGGCATCATCGTCGGCCATGCATTCGTTGATGCGTTGCAGATCGAGCGCGATCTGCGAGCCCGAGCCGGAAATTTCCAGCACGACCCCGATCGGCAGGCGCGCATTGTCGTGCTGGCCGCGGGCATAGGCTGCCGCAACCTCGTCATTTCCGGCGGGGTTGGGGCCGGTAAAACGCTCGAAATCCTGCGTGACGTGGTCGCTCATTGGCGCCTTTTCCCCTCTGCGCGGCGGTTGTGATTGGCCCCGGGGGATAGGTCGGTTTGCGTTAAGATCGGGTCAACAGCGGCGCGATGCTCGCCCAGCCGGAGCGCCGGGGCAGTGCTCAGCCGCGCGCGAACAGGCGCCCGGCGATCCAACCCATCGCCAGCGACAGCGCGATCGCGCCGAGCCCGTAGAAGAACGACCACCGCTGCGATGCGGTCACCACCTGCCCCTCCAGCCCCGCCTTGACCACTTCGATGCGCGCGGTCGCACTGGCCAGCACGCGGCCGCGCGACACCGCAAAGGTTTCGGCAGTGTATCGCCCCGTCACCACGTTCGACGGCAGATTGATGCGCGCCTGATAGAGCACCTTTTCGGCGATCCTCACCCCGCCCGGGTTTTCCTGATAGAGCCCCTGCCGGCGGCGCAATTCGACCAGCCCTTGGGCGTAGCGCGCCTGCTCGTCGGGATCGATCGTGCCCGAGGGTGAAAGCTGGATGAAGTCGGTCCCAAGCTCGTAGATGGCCGCAGTGCGTTCGTCCACGATCTCGCCGATCGGGCGCGAGGAGGCGACGGCGAAGAACGACGGGGCCGAGCGGAAGTCGCTCGATCCGGCATTGGCCCAGATGCCTACGATGCGCTCCTTCTCGCGGATGCGCACCGCCTGGGTCGGCCCCTTGAGAACGACGATAATGTCGTAATTCCCCGTCGAACGCACCCCGCCGGGGTCCATCACCGCGCCGTAAAGCAGCAGCCGCGCGCCGGTGAAGCCCTGCCGCACCTCGATCCGCGACTGGCTCACCGCGGGCACCAGCAGCGGCTCGTTCTGGGCGAGCGCGGGGATCGGTGCGGCCAGCGTCACGCCGGCAATCAGCCCAGCCCGGAAACCCCTCACCACTCTCACCCGGCTGCACCCGCGCGCAGGCTCACAACGGCACCACGGTATAGATCTCGTCCGGCTGCACGCCGAGCCCGTAAAGCATCCGCAGCGCGATCAGCAGCACCAGCGTTGCCAGCGCGAGGCGCAGGATTTCGGGCCGCGCCTTCAGCGCAATCTGGGTGCCGAACTGCGCGCCCAGCACCGATCCCAGCAAAAGCAGCGCGGCAAGCACCAGATCGACCGCCTTGGTGGTCAGCGCATGCGTCATCGTGGTCAGCATCGTCACGAACAGGATCTGAAACAGCGATGTGCCGACCACGACATTCCCGCTCATCCCGAGGATATAAAGCATCGCGGGCACCAGCAGGAACCCGCCGCCCACCCCCATCAGCATCGTCAGGATGCCGACCAGCATCCCCAAGATCAGCGGCGCCAGCGGGGAGATATACAGGCCCGAAGCGTAGAACCGCCAGCGGTAGGGCAGGCTGGCGACCAGCGGGTGGTGGCGGCGTTTCTTCACCTGCCGCCGTCCTTTCAGCAAGCCGGGCCGCAGCGCCTCGATCGCCTCGCGCATCATCAGCGATCCGATCGAGCCGAGCAGCAGGACGTAGAGGATCGAGATCACCACATCGATCTGGCCCCACGCCTGAAGCACGCTGAACAATCCTGCGCCGATCAGCGCGCCGATCATCCCGCCCGCCACCAGCACGCCGCCCATGCGGTAATCGACGCCCTTGCGCCGCGAATGCGCGAGCACGCCCGACACGCTCGCACCGGTGACCTGCGTTGCCGCCGATGCGGCCGCGACTGTCGGGGGAATGCCGTAGAAAATCAGCAGCGGCGTGGTCAGAAACCCGCCGCCCACGCCGAACAGGCCCGACAGGATGCCGGTAAGCCCGCCCAGCAAGACGATGACCAGCCCGTTGACCGAAAGATTCGCGATGGGCAGGTAAACGTCCATGCGCGCCAAGCTAGCCGAGGCGGCAGGGAGAGGAAACCCGCGCCAAGCGCGTATCCTCGGTGTTTTTACTTAGCCTCGCGAGCGTCGGGAGAGCGAATGGCGGCGCGCCGGGACGCTAGAATCCGGTCGAGACAGTCACCGCAAGGCCCGAACCCGGGCTTGCCTCGCCCGCGACGCGGTGGCGCCAGTCGACCCCGACGCGGGTGGGGACTTTGCCCACCTTCATGTCGAGCCGCATCGTCGGGCCGACATCGAGCCGCTGTGCATCTTTCTGTGCGCCGCCCCACACGCCCGCTCCCAGCGACAGTCGCAGGGCATTGTTGCTCAACCGGTTGATGAAGCCGACGGGGCGCAGCGCGTTGGCCTGTCCATCGGCAAACCACGTCGCGCCCGGCCCGCCCACCCATCCGGCCTGTCCATAGGCTTCGCCCTGCATCCCCAGGGGGAGGCGGAACGGGGCAAGCTCTGTCACCAGATAGCCTGCCGGGCGCACGGCGGTGAAGAACGCGGCCTCGGTATAGCGCGCCTCGCCTGCGAGGCGCAGCGGGATGCCGGCCAAGGGGCGCGCCGAAAGGCCGAGTGCGACTTCGCTTTCACCGCCTTGCACCTGCGCGCTGTAGGCCCGCAGATAGATGCGCGGGTCATGGCCGCTCCTCGGGCGGAGCCGATATTGCGCCACCGCGCCCGCCTGGCTCGCGCCGTAGACCGGCACGCGGCCCTGACTGATCGCGGCACTGTCCGACCCCTGCCGCCAGAATGTCCAGCCATCGAGCGACCAGCGCCCTTCGGGCAGCGCGGCAACCAGCGCACCGGGGGGCTGGAACGGCGCTGCGGTCGGCACGCGCCCGGGCGCAGGTGCAGCGGCGGCGGCCGCTGGTGCGGGTGCTGCTGCGGCGGCTGCAGCAACCTCGGAAAAGCGCACCGGATTGCCCGGCGGGAGCGAATAATCGGGCAGATCGCCGGGCCGCCAGATCGCGGCAGGTGCGCGGACCCCAGCAGCCAGAACCGGCGCGCGCGCCGAGGCGGCCACCCAGCGGCCCCCGCCGCCGGGTGCGGCATAGGCCTGCGGCGGCGGCACCCAGGCCGACAGCGGATCGGGTTGGGGGACGTATCGGGCAAAGGGAATGAAGGCAGCACCTGCCGGCGAGGTGCCGCCGAACGGGCCGAACCCGCCTGCGAGCACGCCATCGGCCCCAACCGTCGTCATGGCAGGTCCGACCGGCATCGCGGCGAGCGGCGGGTATTCTCCCCACATCGCCCTTGCACCGCACCAGCCCAGCACCACCAGCGAAAGCATTGCCAGCGGTCCGCCCCGGGTGCGCCCGGGTTGACCGCTCGCCCGCGGGGGAGCGGGTTGGGGGATACCTGCGGCTGCGGCAATCATGAACTGACAGGCCTAAGCAGGCCGTTTCCGGCGGGATGGGCCTCATGCTCGGTCTTGTCCCACACCGCGGCCGCGCCCTTGAGCGTGCTGATGTAGGCAAAGATTGCGCGCCGCCCGGAGATGATTGCGATGACATTGGCCAGCGGCAAGCGCAGCACGGCGAACAGGCCTTCGACCATCCCGTATTCGCGCGCGGTAAAGGCAAAGCGCATCACCAGTCGCCAGGCAAAGGCAACCGCATTGGCGGTCAACACGGCGCGCAGCAGCGGCGACAAGGGCATCGGCGGCGCAACCCCGGCGAGTGCCACGGCACCCAGAAACGCGGTGAGCACCACCAGCAGGTATCCCGCCAGCAGCACCAGCGCGGTGAACGGCCCGCGCCGGTCGCGCGCGCGCATCCAGTGTTCCCGCACGCCCCCACCCCAGCCGACCCGATCCCAGCCCTGCAGCGAAATTCCGAGCACCCAGCGCGCCTTCTGGCGCACCACATTGTCGAACCGATGCGGGAAGAACGCGCGCGTGGCGATCAGGCGATCGTCCTCGCCGCGCGCACGGATGAACCGGCAGCGCCCGCCCGCCGCCGCAATCGCCAGCCCCAGCTCGTAATCCTCGGTCAGCGAATCGCTGGCGAACGGAAGCGCCTCGTGCCCGCCCTCGGCGAGGTGTCGCGCAACCAGCCAGTCGAGCGCGCGGCGCGATGCCGCGCAGCCGACGCCGGCGCCGGGCAGCGCCGCTCCGAGAGCATCGCGCACCACCATCGCCTTGCCATGGGATTCGGTGAATTCTTCGCAGTAATGTGCCCCGATATGGCGCCCCCAGAAGTCCTGATGGTAGGGCACCAGCGGTTCGACCGGAAGCTGCACGAAATCGGCGCGCTGCCCGATCGCTTCGTCGAGCAATCCCAGCGCGCCCGAATCGACCACATCCTCGGCATCGTGGAACACCAGCATGCCGAAGCGCCCGCCGTTACGCGCCTCGTCGAGCGCCAGCGCCGCAAACAGCCGGTTGAGGCAGTCGGCCTTGGTGGTGGGGCCATTCTTGGCATGGATCACCAGCCGCACCCGCGGGTCGCCGTGTGCGGCAGCCATCGCCGCGGCAAGCGTTGCCGGATCGTTGCGATAGCAGCCGATGTAGAGCCGCAATTGCTGCTGCGGCCAGGCGGAAAGAAGATGGCGGATCGTCTGGCCGATCACCGCGGCTTCGTGCCAGGCAGGCACCAGCACCGCGACCGGTCCCGATAGCGGTTGGCCGCGCAGCGCGACGCGGCTTCGACGGGCGGTGACATTGCGCCCCGACAGCCTGAGCCACAGCCACACGGCGTCGACGACGAGATCGTCAAGCGCGCCGACCAGAAAAAACACGCCGGCAAACAGCAATAATTCGTGCTGCAGCAAGGTAAGTCCCTGCCACAAGGAAGGCTCGGCAAAGGACAAGGCGACCCCCTTTCCCCAACTAAATTAGAATTTACCCTGAAAAATACGATCGTGCAACGACCCGAATTATTTTTAGGGTTTAATTCGGCTTAAATTACAATCGGTGACCAATTCTGGCGGCTTGGCCTGTAGCAGAGATCGCGGGGAAGAAACGCCTGCCGGGCAACGGGTCGCCAGCCTTGCCGGAAAGCAGCAGCGCGTAGGTCCCGGGACTTCCGCCAGCGCCGGCTTCACACTGGATTAATCGACACAATTCTACCGCTTGCCGCCTATTTCGCACCTTTGGTCGTGGGTTGCGGGGGGCCGGTTGCGCGGTCGCTCCGTCGGAGTTATCCGCCACGATCGACAAGAGGCGCGATCAACGCTGCCCGCTGCCCTTTTCTCTCCAAGGGGTCGCCAAGAAACCGGATCACTCAATGGTCATGCTACAGCGACTGCGCGAATTCTTCTCCCCCGCTCCGCCGCCGCGCCTGCCGCGCGTTCCCGATGGACAGCGGTTCTACGCAATCGGCGACATTCACGGGCGGCTCGATCTGTTCGAGGCATTGATTGCCGCGATCGAGAGCGAAATCGCCGCCGCGCCGGCGACCGATCATCACATCATCCTGCTCGGCGATCTGGTCGATCGCGGCCCGGCCAGCGCGGGCGTGATCGACCGCGCGCGCGCCTGGCAGCAGACCCGCAATGTGCGTATCCTTGCCGGCAACCACGAAGAGATGTTCCTCAACGCCTTCGAAAAGCCCGAGACCCTGCGGCATTTTCTGAAGCACGGCGGATATGAAACCCTGCTGAGCTACGGCTTTTCGAGCAAGGATATGGCGACCCTTCCGCTGGAGGACATCTTTGCCGCGCTCCCCCGATATGTATCCGAGGATACCCGCGCCTATATCGCCGGTTTCGAGACGATGATCCGCGCGGGCGATTACATCTTCGTCCACGCCGGGATCGACCCCTCGCGCCCCTTGAGCGAGCAGAAGCGCAGCGACCTCTTGTGGATCCGCGAACGTTTCCTGAGCCACGAAGGCCCGCTCGAACGCGTTGTGGTGCATGGTCACACGATCTTCGAGAACGTCATGGATTGCGGCAACCGCATCGGAATAGACACTGGCGCTTTCCGCTCCGGTGTGCTTACAGCGCTCGTGCTGGAAGGCGATCAACGGCGCGTGATGCAGGCACGGGCCAGCGACACGGCGCACGTTGAGGTTTTTGACGGCGACCGGACATAACCGGATTGCCTTCCGCTGCATCGGGTTGCGCGGATATCTCGCAAGGGGCCTTAAGTTCATGAAGATTGCGATGGTGGGTTCGGGCTATGTCGGCCTGGTGTCGGGGGCGTGTTTCGCCGATTTCGGGCACAATGTGGTCTGCATCGACAAGGATCAGGGCAAGATCGACCGGCTGCACGCCGGGGTGATGCCGATCTACGAACCCGGGCTCGACGCGCTGGTCGATACGAATGTGAAGGCGGGCCGCCTCAGCTTCACCACCGATCTTGGCGAAGGCATCGCCGGCGCGGATGCGATCTTCATCGCGGTCGGCACGCCCAGCCGGCGCGGCGATGGCCATGCCGATCTGACTTTCGTCTACGAAGTCGCGCGCGAAGTCGGCGAGAAGCTCAGCAATGATGCGGTGATCGTCACCAAGTCGACCGTGCCTGTGGGCACCGGCGACGAGGTCGAGCGGATCATCGGCGAGACCGGCACCGCGCACCGTTTCGCGGTCGTCTCCAACCCCGAATTCCTGCGCGAAGGCGCGGCCATCGGCGATTTCAAGCGCCCCGACCGGATCGTGATCGGCGCCGAAGACGAGTTCGGCCGCGAGGTGATGCGCGCGGTCTATCGCCCGCTGTTCCTCAACGAAAGCCCGATCCTGTTTACCTCGCGCCGCACCAGCGAGCTGATCAAATATGCGGCCAACGCTTTCCTTGCGACCAAGATCACCTTCATCAACGAGATGGCGGATCTGTGCGAGAAGGTCGGCGCGAATGTGCAGGACGTGTCGCGCGGGATCGGGATGGACGGCCGCATCGGGTCGAAATTCCTGCATGCCGGGCCGGGCTATGGCGGCAGCTGTTTTCCCAAGGACACGCTTGCGTTGCTCAAGACCGCCGAGGATTACGACAGCCCGGTGCGGATCATCGAGGCGGTGGTCAAGGTCAACGATACCCGCAAGCGCGCGATGGGCCGCAAGGTCGTCGACGCGCTCGGCGGGATGGAGGCAGCGCGCGGCAAGAAGGCCGCTCTGCTCGGCCTGACGTTCAAGCCCAACACCGACGACATGCGCGACAGCCCTGCGATTGCGGTGGCGCAGACGCTGATGGATGCAGGCGTCCACGTCGCCGCCTATGATCCCGAAGGGATCGAGCAGGCACGCCCGCTGCTGCCTGGCGTGACGATGTGCGCCAACGCCTACGAAGCGATCACCGATGCCGATGTGGTGGTGATCGTGACCGAATGGGACGCCTTCCGCGCGCTCGATCTTGCGCGGGTGAAGGCCCTCGCCAAGGCGCCGGTGATGGTTGACCTGCGCAACATCTACAACCCGCAGGACATGGCGGCTGCGGGCTTTGCCTACACCAGCGTGGGGCGCGGCTGACCGCCGAACCAGTGATGGCGGTTGTCGCGGCGCGACAACTGCCACACCGTCACCGCCAACACAGCGGCGATGCCGGCAAAGCAGGCCCAGCCGATTACCTGAAAGCGCTGCCCTTCGGCCACGCTGATGGCATACAGTGCGTAGGCGAACACCAGTCCATAAAGCGGCGCACCGCGCAGCCGGGCAGCCGCCACCGCAGCGATCAGCGCTGCAATCGCGATAATCGCAACTGCAATCCCAGGGGTCGGCGCGTCGCCGCCCACCCCGTAAAGCTTGAGCATCGCGGCCACATTGACGACGCTCGCAGCGGTCAGCCAGGCGCCAAGCGCGGTGAAAGCGGGCGCGGCGAACAGCCGTTCGGCCGGGGTCAGTGACGGCGACGAGGCGAAGCTGCGCGCGACATAGAGCAGCGCGGCGAGCGAAACCAAGATGATCGCGACCGAAACGAAGGTGAGGTTGTCGATCTGCGTATAGGTCGACCACACGCCCTGCGCGGCCAGCGCGATCGCGGCGGGCCAGCCGACCTGTGCGAGCAGCCCGTTGTTCTTCTGCTTGGGCAAAGCCTGCCAGATCGCGAACAATACCGACAACACGAACAACGGCCCCCAGATCGCAAAGGCCCAGCCCACCGGGGTGATCAGCGTGCGGACCGCATCCGATCTTTCGCCGATCGCTTGTCCGATCCCGAATTGCGGCAGGAAGCCTGCGCCGATCTGGATCACGACGGCCAAAATGATCGCGACGCGCTGGGCAAGCGAACGTGAGGCGGACGGGCGGCGGGGGTCGGAATAGGCGAACATGGCGGGAGCAACCGCGATGTCCGCCGCAATGTTCCGTGCGCCGCACCAGCACGGCGACAGGAACGTCAGGGGGCCGTCATAAGCCGGGTTCTGTATCCGCACGCGGTATCCCCGAAGGGACCGGCCGCGCGGTGGCAGCCATTCATCTGCTCCGCCGATTGCTCGACGGCTCTAGCAGCCAACCCGGGTCTCTCGGCGCGAAACACGCCTACCCTGCCTTGCGGCGGGCGCGAGACCCCTATTCGGCCTTGCTCCGGGTGGGGTTTGCCATGCGGTTGCCGTTGCCGGCCCCCCGGTGCGCTCTTACCGCACCCTTTCACCCTTGCCTGTCCCTCTTGCGAGGCCATCGGCGGTTTGCTCTCTGTGGCACTTTCCCTTGCCCTGCCCGAAGACAGGACCGGCGGGCGTTACCCGCCACCCTTGTTTCGTGGAGCCCGGACTTTCCTCGCGTCCCGAAAGACACGCGGCTGCCTCGGGCCCCCTGACGCGGTCGCGCTTAACCGCAAACCGCCGCAATAGCTAGCGCGTGCGCCCCTGATCGCGGTCGATGAGCAATTGCCACAAGATCGCGGCGACCTCGCCATCGGGCACCCCGGTGATATTCTCGGGCCGCCAGCGCCGTTCGAACGCCGCGACCGCCTTCGCGGGATCGGTGATGTCGTAGCCGAACCGTTCGAGGGCGAGGAAGAAGCTGCCCTTGTTGTGGAACGGGTTGCCCGCCGCCAGCGATTGCGGACGCGGCAGGCACAGCTTGGCGCGCGCCAGCCGGTCCCACGGAAACAGCTCGCCCGGATCGACCTTGCGCGCCGGGGCGACATCCGAATGGCCCACCACATTGGCGCGCGGGATGTCATACTGCTTCACGATCCGCGCCAGCAGCGGCATCAGCGCATCGATCTGCGCGTCCGCAAAGCCGCGATAGCCGCCGTTCTCGCGCGCATGACCGGGATGATCGAGCTCGATCCCGATGCTCGCCGAATTCACATCGGGGATGCCGCGCCAATAGCTTGCGCCCGCATGCCAGGCGCGCCTGGCTTCGGGCACCAGCCGGATCACCTCGCCCTCTTCGGTGATGCAGTAATGCGCGCTGACGCTGGCGGCAGGATCGCACATTCGCGCGATCGCGGTCTCGACCGGCTTCATTTCGGTATAGTGGATCACCACCATCGAGATCGGCAGCGTGCGCTCCCCGAAATTGGGGGAGAGCACCTCGCGGTGGACCAGTTCGTCATCGCCCCCCGGCATCGAACCGGCTTTACCCGATCATGCCTTCGGGCTCGGGCAGCACCGCGCCGAGCACCAGTGCGCCGTCGCCCAGCTTGTATTGGAGGCCGCCCGCCATCTCGTCGGCAAGCACCGCGATCATGTAAGCCGCTGCGGTGCGGCTGGTGATCTCGCTTTCGTCGAGATCGCCCTGCAGCGCGCGGCCGATCGTTTCGTCGAAGGCGATGCGTTCGGCGCGCGCCCGGGCGACGATCTCGACCGCGCCGTCGCGCCGTTCCGCGCCGATATCGAGCGTGCCGCCGCGCACCAGACTGTCGAGCGCGATCTGCGCCAAGTTCAGCATCACCTTCACCGCAGGCTTGGGCAGGCTGGGTTCGGCAATCGCCCAGTGGACCTCGACCTTCTTGGCATCGCCCGCCAGCGCGTTGACTACCGCCTTGGCTTCATCGACCGGGATCGCTTCGCCGAACCCGCCCGCCGCACCGAATGCGAGCCGGAAGAACTTGAGCTTGTCGGTGCTGATCCGCGCCGATTGTTCGAGCAGTTCGACCACCTGGCTGCGCATCTGCGGATCGCGTTCATCGGCGAGCAGTTCGAGCCCGTTGGCAAGCGCGCCCACGGGGGAGAGCATATCGTGGCACAGGCGCGAGCACAGCATCGCGGCAAGATCGGTCTGGGAGATCATGGATTTGCAAAGGTTCCGGCGTGTTGGAGACACATGAGACACTGTCTAAGGCCAAAAAACCCGCCTTGCCAACCGGCGCGCGCACCCCCGGGGCCAATTCGATGCAAAAAGGGGCAAAATCGCGGTGCATCGGGTAATTCTACGGATCGACGACGGTGTAGGAAAGCGCGGTAAAGCCCGCAGCATCATCGCGCCACAGCCGCACGTCCTCGCCAGCGACGATCGCCCACACCCGCCCGTCCCCACATGCGCAGGCGCGGTCGGTCGCCGAAGGCACGGCGATGCCTCGGGGGTGCGAATGGTAATAGCCCACGACCTGCGGCGCAGCGCCCGCCCGCGCGGCGCGGTGCGCGTCGATCAATGCCTGGGGGTCGATCTCGAAATGGGTGGCGGGCGCGGGATGGACATTGTCCGTCGGCACCGCCTCAATGATCCGGCGTCCATCGCCCAGCAGCAATCCGCAGGCTTCGTTCGGGAAGGCTGCGGCGGCATGGGCCTGCATCGCGGCCACGGCCCGGCTTGTCACGTCATGGCGCATCGCGCATGGCCATAGCATGTCCGCACCCGAAATCATCACCGGCACGATTGCCGCCCCCGCCCGGCTCGACAAGGCGCTAGCCGAAGCCACCGCGCTCTCGCGCGCCCGCGTGCAGGGCCTGATCGAGGAAGGCCGCGTCGATGTCGCGGGCAAGACCGCTTCGTCAGCCTCGATGAAGGTGGCCGCCGGAACGCCATTCCGGATCATCGTGTCCGCCGCCATGCCCGCCGAAGCCCAAGGCGAAGACATCCCGCTCGCCATCGCATTCGAAGACCGGCACCTCGTCGTGGTCGACAAGGCCGCGGGCATGGTAGTGCATCCGGCGGTGGGCAATATCACCGGAACGCTGGTCAATGCGCTGCTGCATCATTGCAAGGGCAACCTTTCGGGGATCAACGGGGTGGCGCGCCCCGGGATCGTCCACCGGATCGACAAGGACACATCGGGTCTGCTGGTTGTCGCCAAGTCCGATGCCGCGCACGAAGGGCTTGCCGCACAATTCGCCGCGCACACCGTGCATCGCCGCTATATCGCGGTCACCGCGGGGCACCCCTCGCCCGCGTCGGGGACGATCAATGCGCGCGTCGGGCGTTCGGATGCGGACCGAAAGAAAATGACGGTGCTGCCAAACGATTCCTCGCGCGGCAAAACCGCGATCACGCATTACAGGACGTTGGAACCGCTCGAAGCGGCGGCGATGATCGAATGCCGGCTGGAAACCGGGCGAACCCACCAGGTGCGTGTTCACTGCGCATCAATCGGTCATTCTCTATTGGGAGATCCTGCCTATGGCCGCACACCCAAACAGCTTCGTCCGGTGCTTGAACGACTCGGTTTCGCGCGGCAGGCGCTGCACGCGGCGGAGCTCGGTTTCCAGCACCCGATCACCGGCGAGATGGTCCGATTGCAGAGCGATTTGCCGCCCGACATGATGGAACTGATCGACCAACTTAGATGTTCTGATCGATGAAACGCGCATACGTCTGACAGGATTTCGCGTATAACTCATATCCGTGGCCCAGATCACGGAGATGCCCGGCAGGGGTCCCGTGCAAGCGGTCGACGCTAGAAAGGTTAGGTAATCCAGTGTCCAAGTCCAAAACATCGGCAATGCCGGCGTTGAGCGGCGAGCAGAGCCTCAATCGCTACCTTGCCGAAATCCGCAAATTCCCGATCCTCACCGCCGAGCAGGAATACATGCTCGCCAAGCGCTATCAGGCGCACGAGGATCCCGAAGCGGCTGCCCAGCTTGTCTCAAGCCACCTGCGGCTCGTCGCGAAGATCGCGATGGGGTATCGCGGCTATGGCCTGCCCGTTTCCGACCTGATCTCGGAAGGGAACGTCGGCCTGATGCAGGGCGTCAAGAAGTTCGAACCCGATCGCGGCTTCCGCCTCGCCACTTACGCAATGTGGTGGATCAAGGCGTCGATCCAGGAATATATCCTGCGTTCGTGGAGCCTCGTGAAGATGGGGACGACCGCCGCGCAGAAGAAGCTGTTCTTCAACCTGCGCCGGATGAAGAAGAACCTCGACGTCTACGAGGATTCCGATCTGCGCCCCGACGATCTGAAGAAGATCGCGACCGATCTCGGCGTGCCCGAGCAGGAAGTGATCAACATGAACCGCCGGATGATGATGGGCGGCGACGGCTCCCTCAACACCCCGATGCGCGGCGGCGAGGAAGGTTCGGGCGAATGGCAGGACTGGCTGGCGGATGATCGCCCGCTGCAGGACGAAACCGTCGCCGACAGCCAGGAATCGCAGATGCGCATGGCGATGCTGGGCGAGGCGATGGAAAGCCTGAACGAGCGCGAGCGGCACATCCTGACCGAACGCCGCCTGACCGAAAAGCCGCAGACATTGGAAGAACTCTCGCAGTCCTACGACGTCAGCCGCGAACGCATCCGCCAGATCGAGGTGCGCGCATTCGAGAAGCTGCAAAAGGCAATGCAGCGGATCGCGGGCGAACGGCTGTTGCCGGGGATCGCGTAAAATCTCAGTCTGACGATGATTGCAAAGGGTCGGAGCCGGAAGCGGCTTCGACCCTTTGTCGCATGGTGACGACCTCTGCCTTTCGGGTTTCGATTGCGCCGGTTTCGCCGATTTCGCGCACTTCGCCGGTCAAGGTCGCAGTGATGCGTCCCGCTTCAGGCTGTGCAACGAAGGTGATCGCACTTTTGCCGGAATATTGTCGGCCGGCAATCTGTGCGGCTGCCTCGTCCTCGGTGACCTTTTCGCCGCTGATTTCGGCGACTACCATGATCGTTTCGGCAGCCTCTGTGCGCAGATAATCTGGATCCAACTCCGCGCTGCCGCTGAACACAAGCTCGCCCGCCAAACCGTCAGCCTGCCGACGCAAAGGCACACGCATGCCGGTGTCGGGCAAGGCATATTCCGCTCCGTCTTCCAGACGGACACTCCCCAGATCGAAATCGGTCAGCCTTGCAACCGCCTCATCGGGATCGCATTCGATCCGAAACACATTCCAGGTGAAGTAGTGGGAGCCGCACACCTCGGCGGTTACATTCATCGCTGCCAGAAACGCATCGCGGCGCGCCAGCATCTCGTCCCGGTTGGAAAGGACAGTCGCTGCTCCGGGGCATTCGCGCAGCACGATCGGCATCTGCCATTCAGCCAGCGGCCGCTTGGGCCCGTCGGCGTCGTCGATATCGAAAGTGCGGATGCGGCACCCCTCGGCGTCGGTGCGAACCTCCTCGCGGTAGGCACTGCCGCCACTCGACGATCCGGAAGATTCGCCCCCTTCGAAAACAGTGCTGTAGCGGGTGGTGATCGTGTAATATTCTGTTTGCGCAGACTCCTTTGCCAAGACCGGCATGCAACCGCCGAAGCCAACGAAAGCCAGCGAGCCCATCAAGCGCGCATACATTGGCCCTACTTCCGCCCCGCCAGATCCATCACCGCCGCCACCATGGCGCGCGCGCCCAGCGTGATGCTTTCGCGCGGGGCGACCTGGAACAGGGGCGAATGGTGTCCGGCGATCGGCTCGCCGCCTGCCTTGGCTGCGGCAAGCCGTTCGGGCGTTGTCCCGCCGACCGCGAAGTAATAGCCCGGCACGCCCGTGCCCGGCGCGACGAAATAGGTGAAATCCTCGGCGCCCATGTTCTGCTGTTCGAACGGCACGACAGCATCGCCCCCCAGGTTACGCGCCATCACCGCGTTCAGCCGGCGGGCCAGCGCGGGGTCGTTGTTGGTCGTGGGCGTGCCCGAGAAGTGCTTGACCGTCACCGGCTTGTCGTCGGGCAGGCCATGCGCCTTGCCGATATTGACCGCGATCCTTTCGACCAGCGCAATCACCTTGGCGCGCGTCTCCTCGTCATTGGCGCGCACCGTCAGCTTCAGGTTCGCCTCGTCCGAGATGATGTTGTAAGCCGAGCCTGCATGGAACGCGCCCACGGTCACCACCACGGGCTTCAGCGGCGAGATTTCGCGCGAATCGATCGATTGCAGCGCGGTGACGATCTGCGAGGCGATATAGACCGGGTCCTTGCCCAGATGCGGCGAGGCCCCGTGCGTGCCGATCCCCGGCACGCGCACATCGAGCGTGTCCGAGCTCGAATACTGGATGCCCTCGGCCGCCGAAACCTTGCCCGTTTCCAGTTCGGCGGCAACATGGAAGGCAAGCGCATAGTCGGGCGTGCCGAACCGCTGATAAAGCCCGTCCGCCATCATCCGCTTGGCACCGCGCACGCCTTCCTCGGCGGGCTGGACGACGAACATCAACGTGCCGCTCCACTGCGATTTCGTGGCGGCAAGCCGGCGCGCGGTGGCGACCATCGCGGTGATATGCGTGTCGTGCCCGCAGGCGTGCATGGTGGGATATTCCTTGCCGTCCTCGCCCACCTGTTTCGCGCGCGAAGCATAGGGGAGGCCCGATTTCTCCTCGACCGGCAATCCGTCCATGTCCGCGCGGATCAGGATCGTCGGCCCCTTGCCGTTCTTGAGGATGCCGACCACGCCCGTGCCGCCGACGCCGGTGGTCACATCAAGACCCGCTGCCTTCAATTCGGTCGCCATCTTGGCGGCGGTGCGGTTTTCGAGAAAGCCCAACTCGGGGTTCGCATGGAAATCGAGGAACAGCGGCGCCAGGTAATTGTCATATTCGGCCTCGATCGCGGCCTTGGTGGCGGTGTCCTGTGCGTGGGCAGGCAGCGCAGCGGCGAAGGCCAACGTGGCAGCGCCGGCGGCAAGTGCAAGCAGTCGCATCGAATATCTCTCCCCTGAAATCCCTGCGCCTACGCTAACCACCCACCCTGCACGCGTGCAAGCGCCGATGCTTCCCACGTCCCCGAGCTTGCGCTAGAGCCGCCCGCATGCTGCGCACTATCTTCCGCTATGCCTTCAAGGCGTTTGCCGGTTTCGTCGTGCTGACGGTGGTGTTGGTGGGGGTCTACAAATTCGTCCCCGTGCCCGTCAGCGCAACGATGCTGATGGACGAAAACGGCATCACCAAGGATTGGGAAAGCCTCGACAATATCGACCGTAATCTGGTGAGCGCGGTGATCGCAGCAGAGGATTCAGGCTTCTGCACGCACAGCGGCTTCGATGCCGCAGCGATCGAGCAGGCGATGCGCCGCAACATGGAAGGCGGGCGCATCCGCGGCGGATCGACGATCAGCCAGCAGACCGCCAAGAACGTGTTCCTGTGGCAGAACGGCGGCTATTTCCGCAAAGGGCTGGAAGCCTGGTTCACCTTCTGGATCGAGCTCGTCTGGGGCAAGCGGCGGATCATGGAAGTTTACCTAAACGTCGCAGAGACCGGGATCGGCACCTACGGCGCCGAAGCCGGGGCGCAGCGCTATTTCGGGCATTCCGCCGCGCGGCTTTCCGCCGACGAGGCGGGCCGGATGGCCGCCGCCCTGCCCAGCCCCAAGAAACGCTCGGTCAAGAACCCCGGCGGGTGGCTGGCGCGCCACGGCAACCGGATCGAACGGCGCATCGGCATCGTCAGGCGTGACGGGCTCGATGCTTGCGTCTACAACTGATCGCGCAATGGCCCACGCGCACGTTCATAACCATCATCACGGGCATGATCATGCGCATGGGCATGGGCATCACGGCCACAGCCACGCCCCTGCCGATTTCGGCCGCGCCTTCCTGATCGGGATTATCCTCAACACCGGCTTCGTGGCGGTCGAAGCGGGCGCGGGGCTGATCTACGGGTCGATGGCATTGATCGCGGACGCCGGGCACAACCTGTCGGATGTGCTCGCGCTGGCGCTGGCGTGGATCGCCAGTATCGCGGCCAAGCGCCCGCCGCAGGGCCGCTTCACCTATGGCTACAAGAGCTCGACCATCCTTGCCGCGCTCGCCAACGCGCTGCTGCTGGCAGTCGCGATCGGGGCAATCCTGTTCGAGACGCTGCACCGGATCATGAACCCGGTCGAACCGCAGGGGATGGCGATGATCGCGGTCGCCGGCGTCGGGATCGCGGTCAACGGGTTTACCGCAATGCTGTTCGTGCGCGGGCAGAAGGACATCAATATCCGCGGCGCCTATCTCCATATGGTCGCCGATGCGCTGGTTTCGCTCGGTGTGGTGGCGGCGGGGCTGTTGATCCTGCTCACCGGCCTTGCGTGGATCGACGCCGCGGTGACGCTGCTGATCCTCGCGGTGATCGGGTGGAGCACCTGGGGCCTTGCGCGCGATTCGGTGGCGATGGGGCTGAACGCCGCGCCGCAGGGGATCGATCTTGCCGATGTGAAGCGCCATCTTGCGGGTTTCGACGGGGTAAGCGCAGTGCACGATCTCCACGTCTGGCCGATGTCCACCACCGAAGTCGCGCTGACCGCACACCTAGTGATGCCGGGCCGCCCGGCGACCGACCGCTTCCTGCGCGATCTTGCCGCCAGTCTGGAAAACCGCTTCGGCGTTCACCATGCCACGCTCCAGATCGAAAGCGGCGATGATCCTTGCGCGCACCCCTGCGGCGATCCGTTCGGGGCGCCCTGCTGATGGCCGCGCGCCCCAGCCCTGCCTCCGATCATGCACGCGCGGCGTTGCAGGAGGCGATGGCGCGGCTGGCGGCGGGCGACCAATCCGCGCTCGAAGAGGTGTACCGTGCGACGCGGGTGAAGCTTTACGGCATCACCTTGCGTATCTTGGGCGACCCTAAGGAAGCCGAGGACGCCTTGCAGGACGTCTATGTCAATTTGTGGCAGCGGGCCGACCGCTATGATCCGACCCGCGCGAGCCCGATCGCGTGGCTGGCGGCGTTCGCGCGCAATCGCGCGATCGACCGGCTGCGCACAGGCAAGGTGCGTCAGGGCGCCGTCCCGGTCGAGGAAGCCGCCCCGCTGGCCGATGAAAACCCGCTGGCCGATATGCTGCTGGTCGATGCCGAACAGACCGCGCAAATCCACAAGTGCCTTGGCGCATTGGACGCGCGCACGCAGGGCCACATCCGCGCCGCCTTTTTCGAAGGCTATACCTATGCGCAGCTCGCCGAGAATGCCGACGTGCCGCTGGGCACGATGAAAAGCTGGATCCGCCGCGGCCTGCAACGCCTGCGCGCGTGTCTCGAAGCGAGCGAAGCGGCATGAGCGGGCCCGACGAAAACACCCCCGAAGTGACGCGCGACGATCCGATGATCGCGGCCGAATGGGCGCTGGGCCTCCTCGAAGGCGAGGAACTGCTCGCCGCGCGCGGCAAGTATGCGACCGATCCCGATTTTGCCTGGCGCAAGGAATGGTGGGATGACTGGTTCGCCCCGCTGTCCGATGCGATCCCCGGTGCCGAGCCGGGCGACCACGTATGGGACGGGATCGCCGCGCGCGTGGCGGCGGCGCAGACCGACGCTCGGCCGGCAGTGCCGCTCGCAGCCGCTCCGGCCGACAGCGCCGCGCTCGAAGCCCGCGTGCGGCGCTGGCAATGGGTGGCCGGGCTGTCGTCGTTGGCAGCGGCAGTCGTGCTGGCGCTGTTTGCGTTCGGCCCGCCGCGCACGCCCGGTAACGCGCCAACGCAGATCGCCGCCGCCACCAACGATGCGCCGATGGTCGCGACGGTGCCGATCGGGCAGGACGGGCTCAGGCTCGACGTCACCTATATTCCGCAGAGCGAGCGCATGGTCGTGGCGGCCATCGGGCTTGCCGCCGACGGGGTGCACGATCACGAATTGTGGCTGGTGCCGGCCGATGGCTCGCCGGTGCAATCGCTCGGCGTGATCGAGCCGGGCGCGGTGCGCAGCGTGGTGCTGCCCGCAAACATCACCGCCAAGCTGGGCGATGGCGCGGGCCTTGCGCTGACGCGCGAGCCGCTTGGCGGCAAGCCCGAAGGCGTCGATGCCGGCCCGGTGGTGGCCAAGGGTGCATTTTCCCGCGTTTAGAACGATTTGCGTCAACTCGCCGCGAATTTAATGCAGTCTGACCAAATTGGTCAGCCCTGATTCATCCATTCGCCCCGCTGCTGCGTAGCTCTCTCACATGGTCGGGAATTGGTTCGACCAGAGGAGAACATCATGCCTACTCCCAAGACTTTCGCGATGGCCGCATTTCTCGGATCATCGGCTTTGCTGGCTGCCTGCACCACCACCATGACCGACGATGCCGACACCGCAGCGGTCACCGCCGCGGTGCCGATGGTGGGCGGCGCTGCCATGTATCCCACGAAGAACATCGTCGAGAACGCGGTGAATTCGGCCGATCACACCACGCTGGTCGCCGCGGTCAAGGCTGCAGGTCTGGTCGATGCGCTGTCGGGCCCCGGCCCCTTCACCGTCTTCGCGCCGACCAATGCCGCCTTTGCCAAGCTGCCTGCGGGCACCGTGGAAACGCTGGTGAAGCCTGAAAACAAGGCGACGCTGACCTCGATTCTTACCTACCACGTCGTGCCGGGCCGCGTATCCGCTGCACAGGTGATCCAGATGATCAACGCAGGTGGAGGCAAGGCGCAGCTCAAGACGCTGA
This sequence comes from Erythrobacter neustonensis, assembly GCF_001663175.1. Classification (NCBI taxonomy): domain Bacteria; kingdom Pseudomonadati; phylum Pseudomonadota; class Alphaproteobacteria; order Sphingomonadales; family Erythrobacteraceae; genus Erythrobacter; species Erythrobacter neustonensis. The sequence goes on from NZ_CP016033.1 coordinate 389,896, forward strand.
ACGGCGGCATTCTGACGGCAAGCCTCGTCGGCGGAAAGGTCGTGCTGACCGACGCCAAGGGCGGCAAGGCCACCGTAACGCAGGCCGACGTGTTCCAGTCGAACGGCGTGATCCACGTTACGGACACCGTTTCGCTCCCCGGATAACGCAATCTCCGAGTTGGCGCTGCCCGCGCGATCTCCCTTCCCCACCTGCCAGGGCAGCGCCCGTTCCGACCCCGTCCGGCCCACATCCAGGGCCGGGCGGGGTTTTGCATTTTCGGGCAAATAATTGCATTGTTTCATATATCTATTTGGCATCCGGCACAGGATTTCTGCCGTAGCTTCGGGGCAAGCGGGAGGGCTTGCAGACCTGCAACCCAAAGCAAAAGGAGATTTCTGCCATGACCCTCAAGACCACGCTCGCCGCCGCTGCCGCCGGGGCGCTTGCCCTGACCGCTGGCCTCGCCGCCCTCCCCGCCGCCGCGCACCAGCACGGCCATCACGCAAGATCGGCGCCGACGATCGTCGATGTCGCTGCCAGCACGGGCATCCACACGACACTGGTTGCCGCAGTGAAGGCCGCGGGCCTTGTCGACACGCTGTCGGGCCCCGGCCCCTTCACGGTCTTTGCGCCGACCGACACCGCCTTTGCCAAGCTGCCCGATGGCACCGTGGCGACCCTCGTGAAGCCCGCCAACAAGCCCGCCCTCACCAAGATCCTCACCTACCACGCGGTCGCAGGCAAGGTGACGCGCGCCGATCTGGTTGCGTTGATCGGCCAGCATCGCGGCGCTGCCACGATCACCACCATCGCCGGAGAAAAACTCACCGCGCGGCTTTCGGGCGACAAGATCGTGATCACCGACGAACAGGGCCGCGCGACCGCGGTGACCAAAGCCGACGTGAACACATCCAACGGCGTGATCCACGTGACCGACGGCGTGTTCCTGCCCGCCTGATCGGCTTTTCAGCCGGGGCTGCTCCGGTCCGATTTCCTATCCCGAAAGCATGGGCAGCGCCCAGAACGCATTTGCCGCCGGAACCCTATGCGGGCCCGGCGGCAAACAGCATTGGTTGGCAAAGGGAAAGCGGCTGGCGGAAGCTTACGCCGCCTCTTCCTTCTTCTTTTCGGTGCCGATCACGCGGATCGGTTCCTTCTTGCCCGCGACCACATCGGCGTCGATCACGATTTCGGTAACGCCTTCCATGTCGGGCAGGTCGAACATCGTGTCGAGCAGCAGTCCTTCGACGATCGAGCGAAGCCCGCGCGCACCGGTCTTGCGCTTGATCGCACGCTCGGCAATCGCCTGCAGCGCATCGGGGGTGAAGGTGAGTTCGACATCCTCAAGCTCGAACAGCTTGCGATACTGCTTCACCAGCGCGTTCTTGGGCTCGTTGAGGATCGTCACCAGCGCGGGCACATCAAGATCGTGCAGCGTGGCGATCACCGGCAAACGGCCGACGAATTCAGGAATCAGACCGAACTTGAGCAGATCCTCAGGCTCGCTCTTTTCGAGCAATTCGCCCACGCGGCGCTTGTCCGGATCGGCGACATGCGCGCCAAAGCCGATCGAACGCTTCTGCAGGCGGTCGGCGATGATCTTGTCGAGGCCGGCAAAAGCGCCGCCGCAGATGAACAGGATGTTGGTCGTGTCGACCTGCAGGAATTCCTGCTGCGGATGCTTGCGCCCGCCCTGCGGCGGAACGCTCGCGGTGGTGCCTTCCATCAGCTTCAGGAGCGCCTGCTGCACGCCCTCACCCGACACGTCGCGCGTGATCGAGGGGTTTTCGGCCTTGCGCGTGATCTTGTCGATCTCGTCGATATAGACGATCCCGTGCTGCGCCTTCTCGACATTGTAGTCCGACGCCTGGAGCAGCTTCAGGATGATGTTCTCGACATCCTCGCCCACGTAGCCCGCTTCGGTCAGCGTGGTGGCATCGGCCATCGTGAAGGGCACATCGAAGGTGCGCGCCAGCGTCTGCGCGAGCAGCGTCTTGCCCGAGCCGGTGGGGCCGACGAGCAGGATGTTCGATTTCGCCAGCTCGACATCGCCGGCTTTGCCCGAGTGCTTCAACCGCTTGTAGTGGTTGTGCACCGCGACCGCGAGCACGCGCTTGGCGCGGTCCTGACCGATCACATAATCGTTGAGCTGGGTGAAGATGTCGAGCGGCGTGGGAATTTCGCCGTCCTTCTTGCCCGCGATCCCGGCCTTGGTTTCCTCGCGGATGATGTCGTTGCACAGCTCGACGCATTCATCGCAGATGAACACGGTGGGGCCGGCGATAAGCTTGCGCACTTCGTGCTGCGACTTCCCGCAGAAGCTGCAGTAGAGGGTGCTCTTGCTGTCGGATCCGCTCAATTTGGTCATTCCTGTGTCCTCGAATCCGGCCCGGCATCTGGCGATCGGTGCGTGGCGGATACGTCAAGTGTATAGCGCGCCGTCCATGAATCAACTCATGGCGCGCGGATTCGTTATGTTACTATGGCACCGCGGTGGCCGAAGTGGCACAAAGGACAGGCCACCCTGCCCGCCGCCCGCCCCGGCGCATCCGCTGCGGCGCAGCCTTACGCCGGTGCGCCGCCGGTGCCGTCTTCGCTGCTTGCTTCCTCGTTTTCGGGACGGGTCTCGAACACCTTGTCGACCAGACCGAAAGCACGCGCTTCCTCGGCTTCGAGGAAGGTATCGCGGTCCATCGCCTTTTCGATTTCATCGAGCGTGCGGCCGGTGAACTTCACGTAAAGGTCGTTCATGCGGGCACGGATGCGCAGGATCTCGCGCGCCTGGATTTCGATGTCCGACGCCATCCCGCGCGCGCCGCCCGAAGGCTGGTGCACCATGATCCGCGCATTGGGCAGCGCGATCCGCATCCCCGGCTCGCCCGCGGCCAGCAGGAAGCTGCCCATCGAGGCGGCCTGCCCGATGCACACGGTCGACACGCGCGGCTTGATATATTGCATAGTGTCGAAAATCGCGAGACCCGCAGTCACCACCCCGCCGGGCGAGTTGATGTACATGCTGATCGGCTTGGAGGGGTTCTCGCTTTCGAGGAACAAGAGCTGCGCCACGATCAGCGAGGCCATGTTGTCCTCGACCTGCCCGTTCACGAACACGATGCGTTCGCGCAGCAGGCGGCTGAAGATGTCGAAGCTGCGCTCACCGCGGCTGGTCTGCTCGACCACCACGGGAACCAGCGCGCCGGTGATGGGATCGCGGGTGAATTGCCCCTGCGTGCCGTAAGTGTCGCCAGCGTTGCCGAACAGATCGATCATGGATGCCCTGGTCCTTTGTAGGTTTCGAGTTGGCTATGTCGGAGGCATGGGGGCAATTTCAAGGGCGTTTACCCTCTTGGTGTGAATTGCCTGCGGATGGGATGCGTTTTCCTGCTTGAGCGGTAACGGACCTCAGCGCACATTCCCCGGTATGACCACCTATCGCCTCGCCCGACCGGCGCTCGCCCTGCTGCTTGCCACCACCGCCGTCCCTGCTCTGGCAGAGCAGCAGCGCGGCGATCCGGATACGCCTGTCGTCCGGCTGGAGGTGCCGAAGGCGGTTCTGCCTCCGGGTGTGGAAAAGCTGGGTCCGGCTAGCGGCACCGCCGAAGCGACGATGGTCGGGCAGGTCTACCGCGTCCAGCGGCTCGACGACGGGCCGCAGGGGATCAATGCGGTGATCGCGCTCGCTCCCGACATCACTGCACAGGTGCGCGCTGCGCAGCGCCTGCCGCTTGGCGGACGCACGGTTCTGGTCAAGGACAACGTCGAAACCCGCGAGCTTCCCACCACCGCAGGCAGCCTTGCGCTGGCGGAGAATGCCACGCGCCGCGATGCGCCGCTGATCGCCAATCTGCGGCGCGCGGGCGGCGTGGTGATGGGCAAGACCAACCTTTCCGAATGGGCCAATATCCGTTCGAACAATTCGACCAGCGGGTGGAGCGCGGTGGGCGGGCTGACCCGCAACCCCTATGCCACCGATCGCAATGCCTGCGGATCGTCCTCGGGCACCGGGGCAGCGATCGCGGCGGGCTTTGCATGGGGCGGGATCGGAACCGAGACCAACGGCTCGATCACCTGCCCCGCCAGTATCAACGGTCTTGTTGGGTTCAAGCCCAGCGTCGGGATCGTCAGCCGCAGCCACGTGGTGCCGATATCGAGCACGCAGGACACCGCCGGGCCGATGACCCGCACGGTGGCCGATGCCGCGCTGCTGCTCACCGCGATCGCGGGCGCGGACCCGGGCGATCCGGTGACGCTGGAGGCCACGCGCGTTGCCGATTACACCGCCGGGATCGACAGCGCATCATTGGCGGGCGTGCGGATCGGGGTGATGCGCGGCGCGGTGGGCGAACGCGCGGACGTGAAGGCCCTGTTCGAAGCCGCGCTCGCCGATCTGACCCGCGCGGGCGCGGTGCTGGTCGATGTCGCTTACGAACCGCCGGGTGAATTGTGGCAGGCGGCGCTGCCGGTGCTGCTCTACGAACTGCGGGTGGAGATGGACAAATATCTGTCCACCCGCCCCGTCGCCGGCGGCCCGCGCAGCCTTGCCGATGTCGTCGCCTTCAACAAGGGACACGCCGCCGAAGAAATGCGCTGGTTCAATCAGGATCTGTTCGAACAAGCCCTGGCCACCACCGATGCCGATGCCTATGCCAAGAACCTTGCGACCCTGCGCCGCCTGACCCGCGCCGAGGGGATCGACAAGCTGCTCACCGAAAACAATGTCGCCTTCCTCGTCGCCCCTACGCAGGGGCCTGCGTGGAGCACCGATCTGGTCAACGGCGACAATTTCAACGGGCGCATCGGCGCAGGCTATCTCGCCGCGATCGCAGGCTACCCGCACATCACCGTGCCGATGGGCGGCGTCGAAGGCCTGCCGGTCGGCTTCAGCATCATGGGCGGCCAGTGGCAGGACCATGCGGTGCTGAAAGCGGGCGCCGCATACGAAAAGGCGCGGACAGCCACACTGCCCGCGCCCACATTCGCACCCTGGCGGCCGGCGGCGGAATAATCCCCCGCCAGCAGCAGTGATTACTTCTTGGCCGGAGCCTTCTTGGCGGCCGGCTTCTTGGCGGGCTTGGCCTCACCTTCGTCGGCAGCCGGATCGGCCTTCTTCGCCGCAGCCTTCTTGGCAGGCTTGGCTTCGGCCTCGCCCTCTGCCGCAGCGGCTTCGGTCTTCTTCTTAGCCGGGGCCTTCTTGGCGGGCTTTTCTTCCGCAGCCGCATCGTCGGCCTTGGTTTCGGCCTTGGCCTTCTTCTTGGCCGGGGCCTTCTTCGGCGCAGGCGCGGCTTCGGCGCCTTCTTCGGCTTCGATCGCGGCCTGGAGTTCTTCCATGGTCACTTCACGCTCGGTAACCTCGGCCTTGTCGAACAGGAAGTCGACGACCTTGTCCTCGTAAAGCGGGGCGCGCAGCTGGGCGGCGGCCATCGGTTCCGACTGGATGTACTGCACGAAACGCTCACGGTCCTCGGCGCGATATTGCATCGCGGCCTGCTGGACGAGCATGCCCATCTCCTGCTGCGTCACTTCGACGCCGTTGGCCTGGCCGATTTCCGACAGCAGCAGGCCCAGACGCACGCGGCGTTCGGCGATCGAACGGTATTCGTCCTTCTCGTCCTCGATCTGCTTCAGCGCATCTTCGGGGTTCTCGTCGTTCGCGGCTTCCTGCTGGAGCTGCGCCCAGATCTGGCCGAATTCGGCTTCGACCATGGTGCCGGGAACTTCGAAGCTGTGACCGGCAGCCAGCTGGTCGAGCAGCGCGCGCTTCATCTGCGTGCGGGTCAGGCCGGCGGTCTGCTGTTCGAGCTGCGCCTTCATGATTTCGCGCAGCTTGTCGATCCCGTCGAGGCCGAGGCTCTTGGCGAAATCGTCGTCGAGCGATGTTTCGGTTTCGGTCTTCACGGCCTTCACCGTAATGTCGAAGGTCGCGTCCTTGCCCGCGAGGTGCGCGGCCTGGTATTCGGCCGGGAAGGTGACGGTGATGGTCTTTTCCTCACCCGCCTTGACGCCGACCAGCTGGTCTTCGAAGCCGGGGATGAAGGTGCCCGAACCGAGCACCAGCGCCGCATCTTCGGCCTTGCCGCCGTCGAATTCGACACCGTCGAGCTTGCCGACGAAATCGATGATCAGCTGGTCACCATCTGCGGCGGCCTTGCCTTCGTCGGCGTCCTTGTAGCTCTTGTTCTGCGAAGCGATGTTGCCAAGCGCTTCGTCGATCTGCTCGTCGGTCACCGGAACCACCAGACGCTCAAGCTTGAGGCCATCGGTGCTCGGCGCTTCGATCGCCGGCAGCACTTCGAGCGCGACGGTGATTTCGGCGTCCTTGCCTTCGGCGTAATCGTCGTTGAGGCCGATTTCGGGCTGCATCGCGGGGCGCAAGCCTTCATCGCGCAGCAGCGCGTCGACCGATTCGCGGATCGTGTCGTTGACGACCTGACCATGCAGCGATTCGCCGTGCATCTTCTTGACGAGATTGGCGGGCACCTTGCCGGGGCGGAAGCCGGGCATCCGGACTTGCGGGGCCACCTTCTTGATCTCGGCATCGATCTTCGCCGAAAGCTCGGCGGCCAGGATCGTGATGGTATAGGCGCGCTTGAGCCCTTCGTTGACGGTCTGCTTGGTCTGCATGGTGACTGGTCTGAAGCCTTCTTGCAAAAAAATCGAATGGGCCGGGCTGGTCCGGGGCGAAAGTGGTGCGGGCGAAGGGACTCGAACCCCCACATCTTGCGATGCCAGAACCTAAATCTGGTGCGTCTACCAATTTCGCCACGCCCGCATGCCCGAACGAAGCCGCGCGGGATAACCGACTAGGCACCCCGCGCGTATCAGCCGGTGCCCTTATCCCCGTCGCGCCCAAAGGGCAAGCGCAACACGCTTGAAGCGTTCCGGATTGGCGGATAAGGGCGCGTCCCATGACCGAAGAAACCCCCGAAATCGCCCCTGACGCCGCGCCCGAGACCGGCGCCACCCCCGCCGCGGGCAACGCCGCCGACGTGCCGCCCGATCACCTTTCGGTCAATCCGAAGAGCCCGTTCTTCGATGGCGAAAAGCTGCAGCGCGGCGTCGGCATCCGCTTCCGTGACCGCGTGCGCACCGATGTCGAGGAATATTCGATCTCCGAAGGCTGGGTGCGCGTGCAGGCGGGCAAGGCGGTCGATCGCAAGGGCCAGCCGCTGACGCTGAAGCTGACCGGCACCGTCGAAGCCTGGTACGAAGACCTCGGCGACGACGCACCGATCGCGCGCAAGGGCTGAGGCGGCGCGCGCCGCCCGCGCGGCGCGCCAAACCCGTCAAACTTGCCATTTGGGCCATTTGGGCGCAGTTGGCGCGGCTATGTCCCTCCCCAAAAAACCCGAAGTCGTCATCATCGGCCGCCCCAACGTGGGCAAGTCCACGCTGTTCAACCGGCTGGTGGGCAAGAAGCTCGCGCTGGTCGACGATCAGCCCGGGGTCACCCGCGACCGCCGGATGGGCGATGCGGTGATCGCCGGCCTCCACTTCACCATCGTCGACACCGCCGGGTGGGAGGACGAGAACGAACTGTCGCTCCCCGGCCGGATGCGCAAGCAGACCGAGGCCAGCCTTGCCGGCGCGGATGCCGCGATCTTCGTGGTCGATGCGCGCGCGGGGCTTACCCCGCTCGACGAGGAAATCGCCCGCTACCTGCGCGAACAGGAAGTCCCCGTGGTGGTCGTCGCCAACAAGGCCGAAGGCAATGCGGCCGAAGCCGGCGTGATGGAAGCCTATGCGCTGGGCCTTGGCGAACCGCTCGCGGTCTCGGCCGAGCACGGCGTCGGCGTCGCCGATCTGTTCGGCGGCCTGTGGCCGATCATCGGCGCCAAGGCCGAGGAATGGGAAGAAGCCCATGATGCCGAGCGCGCCGAATGGCGCGAGATGGACGAGGAGGATCGCCCGTCCGGCCCGTTGAAGCTCGCGATCGTCGGCCGCCCCAATGCGGGCAAGTCGACGCTGATCAACCGCCTCTTGGGCGAAGACCGGCTTCTGACCGGGCCGGAAGCCGGGATCACCCGCGACTCGATCGCGATCGACTGGGAATGGACCGACCCCAAATCGGGCGAGACCCGCGAGATCCGCCTGATCGACACCGCAGGGATGCGCAAGAAGAAGAACGTCACCGAAAAGCTCGAAAAGCTCTCGGTCGCCGATGCGCGCCGCGCGGTCGATTTTGCGGAAGTCGTGGTGCTGCTGCTCGATGCGACGCAGGGCCTCGAACATCAGGATCTCAAGATCGCCAGCCTCGTGCTGGAAGAAGGCCGCGCGCTGATGATCGCGATCAACAAGTGGGACGTGGCCGAGGACGCGAGCAAGCTGTTCAACGGCATCCGCGCCGCGCTCGACGATGGGCTGGCGCAGGTGCGCGGCCTGCCGCTGTTCGCGGTGTCGGCCAAGACCGGCAAGGGTCTGGACCAGATGCTGGCCGGCGCGTTCGAGCTGCGCGATGCGTGGTCGAAGCGCGTCGGCACCGCGGCGCTTAATCGCTGGTTCGACGATGCGATGGAAGCCAACCCCCCGCCGGCACCCGGCGGCAAGCGGATCAAGCTGCGCTACATCACGCAGGCCGGCACGCGTCCGCCGCGCTTCGTGATCTTCGGCACGCGGCTGGACGAATTGCCCAAGAGCTACGAACGCTATCTGGTCAACTCCATCCGCGCCAAGCTGGGTTTCGACGCGGTGCCCGTGCGGGTAACGCTGAAGGCCAACAAGAACCCCTTCGCCAAGGATTGACGGTGGTGGTGGAAAGCCGCGACCTATTTGCCGCTGCCTGCCTTGTGTTCGGCATCGCCATGGTCATGCTCAAGCTGCACTACGGACCAGGGGCGCGGCAGCGCAAGGCGGTAACATCGCCCACAATCGGCAGAGGATGGATCGTTGTCAGCGGGCTGACGGCGGCGCAGGTCGAAGCCATCCTTGCCGATTTTGCGAAGCTCTACGATCTGCCCGCGGCGACCTTTGCAGTGAAAGGTGCGGGCGCGGTGGTGCAAGTTAGCTGGACGCGCCCGATCACCACCGACATCGCGCTGTTTCTGGTCAATTTCCTCACCTATCCTGCCGATCAGACCCTGCCTGACGCGCAGCCGCTTGCCGTGGGTGTGATCCCGGTGCCCGCCGGTATTGCCCCCGATGGCGTGGCCGCTGATACGCTGGCCAAGATATTCGTTCCCGAAGGCGATACCGAACATGATCTGGTTCACGCCCTCGTCGAGGATGGCCGCGCGTTCCGCATCAGTTTCACGCGGATGAAATGGCAATCCGTCACTCGGCCCCAGACACCCGCCTTCGCCGCGCGGGTCGCTTTCGCACTGGAGGGATAATGCTGCTCGATCTGCTCGCCTCGGCCAATGACGGCCGCTTGCCGCTCGCGCTCGAAATCGTCGAGCGCACTGCCTCGACCCCGCGGGTGCAGCAGGTGGTGCAACTGAGCCTTGCGCCCGCGTTCCTGCTCTCCGGGATCGGCGCGATCATGAACGTGATCATGAGCCGGATGATCTGGATCGCCAAGCGGGTCGAGACGATCGAGGAAAAGCTCGAGGAACAGCGCAGCGTGCGGCAGGTGCGCGAACACGGCTGGCTGATGCGCCGCCGCCGGCTGATGCAGGGCGCGATCATGTTCTCGACCGCATCGGCGGTGATGATCAGCGCGGTGATCATGCTGTTGTTCGTCTCGGCCTATATCACCGCGCAGATCGGCACGGTGATCGCCTTCATGTGGGTGCTGACGATGGCGCTGCTGGTGACGGGCCTCGGCTTCTTCCTGTTCGAAACCCGGCTTGCCGCGATCGGCGCGCAAGAGAAGGACAAGCGCGAGTAGCGCCCTTGCTCGCCTGATCGTCCGGGCGTCGATGCGGATACGAAAAAGGGGCAGGCGCCGCGATGGCCCTGCCCCTTTTTTGTGCAATACTTGCGGGCGGCCCCTAGCCGTCGCCGGCGGGCGCGCTTTGCAGCTGGCAATAATTGTGCAGGCCCATCCGCTCGATCATCTCGAACTGGGTTTCGAGGAAGTCGACATGCTCCTCCTCGTTCTTGAGGATGTAGTCGAACAGGTCGCGGCTGACATAGTCGCGCACGCTTTCCGAATACTGGATCGCCTCGCGCAGCAGCGGGATCGCCTCTTCCTCGAGCGCGAGATCGGCGCGCAGGATCTCCTCAACCGTCTCGCCCACCTTCAGCCGGTGGATCGCCTGGAAATTGGGCAGGCCATCGAGGAACAGGATGCGTTCGGCCAGCTTGTCGGCGTGCTCCATTTCCTCAATCGATTCGTGGCGCTCGTACTTGGCGAGCTTGGTGATGCCCCAGTGGTCGAGCACGCGGTAATGCAGCCAGTACTGGTTGATCGCGGTCAGCTCGTTGGTGAGGCACTGGTTGAGATAGTCGATGACCTTGGGGTCGCCCTTCATGGGTCCAAATCCTTCATGTGATGCACGGGTGCCGGTTGCGGCATTGGCGCGCATTGTAACCGCCCGTGCGGCCAGTCCGCAAGGGCGATGAAGGAAATATCTTTGCGAATCAATCGCTTGCGAGCGGTTCGCAATCGCGGGTCAGGCGGCTTCTACTGCGAAGAAATCGCAAGCCATCGCGGCGCGTTCGGCATCGAGAATTTCCTGCGCATCATCAAGGCACTGGCCGCAATTGGGCCGCTTGCCGAGGCAGGCATAGGCCGCGGTGGCATCGCCGGTGCAGATCCGCGCAGCTTTGCGCAACTCATTCTCACGGATGGCATTGCAGATGCAGATGTACATGAGGGCGCGAATCTTTCCTGCGAAGCGTTTGCAGGAGCGAATATATGCGACTTATTCGCAGTAACAACTCTTTTTTGCGAACCCGCCTTGCGCGGGTTCGTCCTCCCGACTGTTCCTTCGCTGCGCTCCGGGCCAGTGTGGGCGCGCGGTTGCGCTTGTGGCCCGGCCTGCGGCGGGCCGGGCCAGCGCTCGATGATGAACACTGTGTCTGGCGATGATCGGCGGGCGCAGCCTCGCCGCAAGGCCGAACGGCCGCCCGCAGCGCCTTAGGCGCGAGGATTTCGCATCGCGAAGGCGATGCGGATCTCAAACACGTGGATGTCGCGCGCCGGATGGCGTGCCAAGAGAAAAAACGCTCTTCCCCCTTACTTCCTCAGGGGGAAGAGCGTGCGATAGGTCAGGCAGCGCCACAGCCACTCGAGCGGGCCGTAGCGGTAGCGGTCGAGCCAGGGCTTGCTCCATGCCAGCATCGCGATGCAGGTCAGCACCACCACGATGTAGAGCTGCGGGCGGTTCAATTCGCCGAACAGGCCCAGCCCCCAGCCGTGGAACACCACCATCATCACCACCGAAGTGCCGAGATAGTTGGTGAACGCCGCGCGGCCCGCGGCGCGCACGCGCTCGCCCAGCCAGCCGGTGGCGGCAGGGGCGTAGGCCACCAGCAGCGCGGCCATCCCCAGCACCATCGCGAGGCGCGGCAGCGGGGACCAGCCCATGAAGGCGGCCAGTGTGCCGTAGAAGGTAAAGCCCCCCGCCCTGACCGCCAGCCCGATCGCGAGGTGCATCGCCGCCCCCGCGATCACCCCGATCCAGCCCCAACGCACCAGCCCCGCGCGGCCATACGCGCCCGAGAAGAACCCCATCCGGTAAAGCGCCGCCCCGATCAGCATCAACGGGATCGTCTCCAGCGCAAAAAACAGCGCGTTGGTGAAGGGCTCGGCCCATTGTTCGGTCACGCGGTGCGCGACAAGTGCGGCGTAGTCGCCTGCTGCGATCGCCTTGTTGGGAACATCGCCGTGCGCAATCGCGGCATCGATTCCCGCAATCATGTCGGCGCGGGTGTCCGCCATCGCGGGCGAATCGCCGAAGTCCGTATCGACCACCGCCCAGGGAAAACTCATCGACATGGCGTAGAACACTGCGCCCAGCAGATAGCCGAGGATCCCCGCCCGCAGCAGCGCCTTCGCGCTCCATTTCAGGCAGACGAGCACCACGAGGCCAAACAACCCGTAATAGAACAGGATGTCGCCGGGCCAGACAAACAGGAAATGGATCATCCCGAAGCCCATCAGCAGCGCCAGCCGCCAGGCCTGCAGCCAACGCGTCGCGCCGCGCGCCCAGGCCTTGTCCATGAACAAGACCATGCCGGCGCCGAACAACAGCGTGAATAGCCCGCGCATCTTGCCGTCGATCGCGACGAATTGCGCGATCCACAGCCACCCGCCCGGATCGCCCGGATCGGTCAGGAAGGCGGTGGGATACATATAGGCTTCGAACGGCTGGCCGAAGGCGACGATGTTCGCCGCCAGAATGCCCATCACCGCGATCCCGCGGATGAAATCGAGCGTGTCGATCCGCTGCGCGCTGGCCACCGGGGCAACGCGGTCTGCGGCGGCGGCCGCGGCTTGCGGCAAAATGGTGTCGGTCATGGCTGATCCCCCGGCCCTGTGATGAGGCCGGTGTAGCAGCGCAGACGGGTTTGAAAAGCGCGGTGCGTGCGAAGGCGCGCGGCGGTCAGCCCTGCCCTGCGACCACGCAGGCCTTGCCCTCGCGCTTGAGACTGGAACAGGCGCGCGCGGCCTCGGCCTCGCTGGCAAAACCGGTGGCGAGCAGACGGGTCAGGCCCCCTGCCGGCAGCAGCGTCTTGCGCGTGCCCTTGAGCGCGGAGTGGCGGCCAAGCTCGTTCCACATCCGCTCGGCATTGGCGGGGACGCCGAAGGCACCAAGCTGGACGCGCCACTTGCCGGTGCGCGCCGCCGGCGCGGGCGCGGGCGCGGGCGCCGGTGCAGGCCGCGCCGCAGCCACGACCGGGGCCGCGGGCTTTGGAGCGGGCGGCTTTGGCGCGGGCGCGGTGGTCGTCGCAGCCGGCTGCGTGCCCAGATCGACTGCGGCAAGCTGCGCGGCGCGCTGCGCCTTGGTGCCGGCCTCGATCTCGCGCGCGAGCGATTGGGCCTGCGCGCGCTGGGTGGCGGGGACATACTTGTCCATCTGCGCCAGCGCCTCGGCCGCCTGCGGCAAGCCCTCGGAATTGGCGAGCGTCATCAGCGCATAGGCGCGCACCCAGTCGCGCGGGGCGTAATCGGCGTTGAAGTGCGAAAGGCCCAGCACATATTGCGCGCGCGGATCCCCGCGATCGGCCGCGGCCCGGATCATCGGCATCGCGCGCGCCTGTTCGCCTTCCTGAAACAGCATCAGCCCGTAATTGTCCGCCGCCTTGACATGGCCAAGGCTCGCCGCGCGTTCATAGAGCGTGCGCGCGCGGACATTATCGGCCTCGACCCCGCGCCCCAGCCGGTAGGCCTGCGCCAGATTGAACAATGCATCGGCATCGCCTGCCGCGGCGGGGCCCTGCCATTCGGTCACCGCGCGGGTGTAGTCGCCCGCGGTCCAGGCATCGACACCGTCCTTCACATCGGCGCGCACCGGCGCGGCCGCCAGCATCGCCAGCACCACCGCGCCCATCACCGCAGGCGGCATCATGGCTACGCGGGTCGCCCGGAAGATCGTCGTGTCGGCCATTGTCTGCCTTGCCTCGTGCAAAAGGGGGAAGAAGGAGGGATGAATTGCTGCGCCCGGATATAGCGGCAACACGGTTAGCAAATGGTTGCCGCGCCCCCTGCGGTGCCCCGCCGGCACCTGCGCGCGTGGGCCGCACGCGCCGCCATGCCCCCGTTTTTCCGAAGCTTGCGCAAGCCGTGGGCTTTTAACCGTAAATTAGGGGTATCCTGCGATTCCCGTTGGCATCCAGCCGTTTCCGGGCGCTGCAATAGGGCAGCCTCATGCGGTTCAATTCAGGGGGACCCAAGCGTTGCGTGTACTCGCTTTGGCATCGCAGAAAGGTGGTTCGGGCAAAACCACCTTGTCCGGACATCTCGCCGTCCAGGCCCAGCGCGCAGGCGCCGGCCCGGTCGTGCTTATCGACATCGACCCGCAAGGCTCGCTCGCCGACTGGTGGAACGAACGCGAGGCGGAATATCCCGCCTTTGCGCAGACCACCGTCGCCCGCCTTGCCAATGATCTGGCGGTGCTGCGCCAGCAGGGCTTCAAGCTGGCTGTGATCGACACCCCGCCCGCGATCACGATGGCGATCCAGTCGGTGATTTCGGTCGCCGAACTGATCGTCGTGCCGACCCGGCCCTCCCCGCACGATCTGCGCGCCGTGGGCGCGACGGTCGACCTGTGCGAACGCGCTGGCAAGCCGCTGGTGTTCGTGGTCAACGCCGCCACCCCCAAGGCCAAGATCACCTCCGAAGCCGCGGTCGCGCTCTCGCAGCACGGCACGGTTGCGCCGATCACGCTGCACCACCGCACCGATTTTGCCGCTTCGATGATCGACGGGCGCACGGTGATGGAGGTCGACCCCGAAAGCCGCTCGGCTGCCGAAATCAGCGCGCTGTGGCGCTATGTCGCCGACCGGCTCGAAAAGAATTTCCGCCGCACGATCTTTGCCCCGGCCAGCGCCGGCGCACCCCAGCACATCGGCGGTGTGCAGCGTCCCGCCGGCGGCTTCGGTCGCCGGGTCGCCCAGTAAACCCTCGCAGGAAGGCCGCGGCCATGTCGGAATCGGGTTTTGCCTCTCTTGGCCCCTCGCTGCTGGCGCGCAAAGGCGGTGCCAAGCCCGCGATGCGGCCGCAGGTCGCGCCGCTCGTAGCGGGCGAACTGCCCGTCGCGGACGAGGCGCTTGAGGATCTCGGCTGGAACGACATGGGCGACAGCGGCGACGAGGACGCGCGCGAATCGGGCGCCGACATCGTGCCGATCAGCGCCGATATCGCCGCGGGCGGATTTGCCGCCGAAGACAGCCCGATCGTGCGCCGCCAGCAACGCCGGCTCGAAGAACGCGTGCTGGCCGATGCGGTGATGACCCCCGATGACGACGAGCGCGAGGCTCACGCCTGGGAAGCCGGCGAGGATGACGGCGAGGAAAGCGGTTACGAAGACGATTACGCCCCCGATTACGCGAATGCCGCCGGGGAAGAGTCCGAAGACGAGAGCCGCTATGCCGATGCGGCGAGCTTTGCCGCGCCGGCATTCGCCCCTGCCCGCGGAGCCCGCCCGGCCAAGATCCCCGCGATCGCGCTGCCTTCCGAACCTGCCGCCGTGCGCGCGCCATCGGCACATCGCACTCCCGCAATCCAGGCCGGACGCCGCGCCGCCTTTACGCTGCGGCTCGATGCCGACCGCCATCTCAAGCTGCGGCTCGCCGCGACGATGCAGGGGATCAGCGCGCAGGCGCTGGTGACCGAGGCGCTCGACCGCCTGCTTGCCGAATATGACGATCTCGACGTGATCGCCGCCCACCTCAAGCGCCACTGAACCGGCGCAACCGCAACGTGAACCGCAAAGACCACACGGGGGAAATGACCATGGACCGTAAGCTCAAGACCGGACGCCTGACCGCGCCGAGCCTCGCGCTGGCTGTCAGCACTGCGATCGCGGGGCTGACGCTCGCCCCGGCGACCACCTCGGCTGCGCCGCGCGCCGATGTCTCGTTCGAGAACGCGCAGGCCGCGCTTGCCAAGGGCAAGATCGCCAAGGCGATCCAGCACGCCGAAGCCGCGGTGCTCGCCAACCCGCGCGAGCCTTCCTATCGGGCGCTGCTGGGCGCGGCCTATCTCGAAGACGGGCGCTTTGCCGCAGCCTCGACCAGCTTTGCCGATGCGATGGAACTGGGCGACAATGCGCCGCGCACCGTGCTGAGCTTCGCGCTCGCCCGGATCGCGCTGGGCGACAGCCGCGGCGCGCTGGGCGTGCTCGACGAGCATGCGGGCAGCATCGATCCTGCCGATCTGGGCCTTGCGCTGGCGCTTGCCGGACAGCCCGAACGCGGTGTTCACGTGCTGATCAACGCGGTTCGCAGCGCCGAACAATCGACCCCCAAGCTGCGCCAGAACCTTGCCTACAGCTATGCGCTCGCGGGCAACTGGCGCGCGGCGCAGGTGATGGCCGCCGAAGACGTCTCGGCCGACCAGTTGCAGGCCCGGCTGGCGCAGTGGGCCGAACAGGCCGCGCCCGAAATGTATCAGCAGCGCATCGCCTCGCTGCTGCAGGTCACCCCGCGCGCCGATGCAGGCCAGCCGCAGGCGCTTGCGCTTGCCAATTTCCCCGATCCCGCGATGCTTGCCGCCGCAACGGCCCAAACCTCGGCCAGCGACAGCGAAATGGCCTTTGCCGACCCGGTCGAGGTCGCCTCGCCTGCGCCTTCGCCCGGCTTTACCGCCGCCTTTGCCGCGAATGAAGCTGCGCCTGCCGCCGTTTCGGCCCCCGCTTACGGTGATGATGCGGGCGCGCCGCGCTTCGTTTCGAACCCGGTGGTGCAGCAGCTTGCCGCTGCCCCCGCCGCTGCGCCGCGCGCCGCCGCGCCGCGTCTGCCTGCCCCGCGCATGGCCGCTTCGGTCTCGCAGCGCCGCATGGCCGCGCCCGCCGTCGCAGCGCCCGCAGACAAGGGCCCGGCGACGCATCTGGTGCAGCTCGGCGCCTATAACAGCCGTGCCGAAGCGCTGCAGGGCTGGACGATGCTGCAGGGCAAGTTCCCGCAGTTGAAGGGCCGCAAGCCCACGATCACGCAGGCGCTGGTCAATGGCCGCACCTTCTGGCGCGTCGCTGCCGAAGGCTTCACCGCGACGGGCGCAAAATCGATGTGCGGCACGGTCAAATCGGCCGGGCGCGGCTGCTTTGCCTATGCCGCCGCCACCCCGCCCGCGGGCGCGGTGAAGCGCGACGTGCAGGTCGCCTCGCGCAGCCGCTGATTCTCGCTCAGAAACGCGAAAACGCCCGGATGGCCATGGCTGTCCGGGCGTTTTTTCGTGTGGGCTTTCCTACAAATGGGCGCGCGCGATAGGGTCGATCCGGCGGCTCACCCCGCCTTTGCGCGTCCGGCGATCCGTGAAACATTGTGCCGTGCAGGAAAACACACGCAAATCTGCGGTTTCGCAGGCTCAAATCCAACCGCGCACAGGGCGTTTCAGGCCGGTCCAGACCCCCGCCTGACCCCTGTTCGACCCCTTCCAGACCCCTTTCAGCCCGGTCTCGACCCCGTGTTTCACGGGCTTTGCCCCCCGCCAGCGCATGGGCTTGCTGTAGGATCGCTGCTCAGCGCGCGATTCGCACCCCGCCCTTCCACAGGCCCAGCACCCGCCCTTGCGTGCCATGCCGATCGAAGGGGGTATTGTCCGCGGTCGCCTCCATCCGGCGGCGGTCGATGATCCACGGGGCCTGCGGATCGACCAGCGCCAGATCGGCCTCGGCCCCTGCGGCAAGGATCCCCGCATTGACCCCCAGCACCCGCGCCGGATTGGCGGCGAGCAGAGCGAATGCGCGGGGCAGGTCGATCACATCGTCGCGCACCAGCCCCAGCGTCAGCGCCAGCAGGCTTTCGGCCCCCGCCATTCCCGGCAGCGCATCGGCAAAGGGCAGGCGCTTGTCCTCCGGACCGCGCGGATCGTGGCCGCTGGCGATGACGTCGATCGTCCCGTCGGCAATCGCCGCGAGCGCCGCCTGCCGGTCGGCCTCGCTGCGCAAGGGCGGGGAAAGTCTTGTAAAGGTGCGGAAATCGACAGTGGCAAGATCGGACAGCAGGAAATGCGCCGGCGTAATCCCGCAGGTCACATCAAGCCCCCGCGCCTTCGCCTCGCGCACCAGCGCAAGGCCGCGCTGCGTCGTCACCTGCCGGATATGCAGCCGCGCGCCTGCCAGTTCGGCGAGCGCAATATCGCGCGCGATCGCCAGCGCCTCGGCCTCGGCGGGGGCGGCGGGCAGGCCCAGCCGGGTCGCGATCTCGCCAGCGGTCGCAGCCGTTTCTCCGACGAGAGCGGCATCCTCGGCGTGAGTGACCACCACGAGGCCGAGCATAGCGGCATATTGCAGCAGCCGCAGCATCACGCCGCTGTCCGCGATCCAGCGCCGCCCGGTGGCGACCGCCTTGGCGCCGGCATCCTGCATCAGCGCCAGTTCGGCAAGCTCCCGCCCCTCCATCCCGCGCGTTGCGGCGGCGAGCGGATGAACCCACAGATCGGGCTTCCCGCTCTTGGCGATGAAGCCCACCCGGCTCGGCAGATCGAGCGGCGGGGACTGGTCGGGCATCAATGCGGCGCGGGTGATCCCGCCGAAATGGAAGGCAGGCTTGTCGACCGCGAAGACGCCAAGGTCGACCAGACCGGGGGCAAGCAGTTTCCCGCGCGCATCGACCACCGTGTCGCCCTCGGCAGCGGTAACGTCGGCGCCCACGCCAAGGATCACGCCGTCGCCGCAGCATAGCGCGCCTTGCGTGATCCCCTCAGGCGTCACCAGCTGCGCATTGATGATCGTCAGCGGCACGGTCTGTTTCATGCCCAGCCCTCCACGCCGCGCGTCTCGCGGGTCAGCACATCGAGGCACGCCATGCGGATCGCCACCCCCATTTCGACCTGCCGGGTGATGAGCGAGCGGCCTGCAAGATCGGCAACCTCGCTGTCGATCTCCACGCCGCGGTTCATCGGGCCCGGGTGCATCACCAAGGCATCGGGCCGCGCGATCGCGAGGCGCTTGGCGGTGAGGCCGTAGAGGTGGCGATATTCGCGCGGGGACGGGATGAACTGCCCGCTCATCCGTTCCGATTGCAGGCGCAGCATCATCACCACTTCCGCTCCGTCGAGCGCATCGTCGAAACGGTGATGCACCTCCACCCCCATCGCCTCGATACCGGCGGGCATCAGCGCAGGCGGCGCGCAGACGCGCACCTTGGCGCCCATTGCGGTGAGGCACAGGATATTAGAACGCGCCACCCGGCTGTGCAGGATATCGCCGCAGATCACGACATTGAGCCCGGTGAAGTCCTCCGCCCCCTCGCCCCGCTCGGCGAGAGCATGGCGCAGGGTGAGCGCATCGAGCAATGCCTGTGTCGGGTGTTCGTGCTGCCCGTCGCCCGCGTTCAATACCGGGCAATCGACCTTGTCCGCGATCAGCCCCGTCGCCCCCGACGATCCGTGCCGGATCACGATGGCGTCCGCCCGCATTGCGTTCAGCGTGATCGCCGTATCGATCAGCGTTTCGCCCTTCTTCACGCTGCTGGTCGCGGCATGCATGTTCACCACGTCCGCCCCCAGCCGCTTGCCCGCGATCTCGAAGGACAAAAGCGTGCGGGTCGAATTCTCGAAAAAGGCGTTGATGATCGTCAGGCCTGCCAAGAGATCGGTGTGCTTGGCGCTGGTGCGGTTCAGCGCGACCCACTGTTCGGCTTCGCTCAGCAGATAGAGGATTTCGTGGCGGGCAAGCTTGCCGATACCGGTAAGATCGCGGTGCGGGAACGCCAGCCGGCCGGCCGGGAAGCGGCCTTCGGGGGCGGTGAGATCGGTCGATGTCATTAAAGCGATGCCCTTAATCGAGCCGCGTCTGTCGCTCAACCCACGGCGTAAGCTTTCCGATAGAACTGCGCGGGCAAAGACCCTACACGGCGCGGCAAAGGCATAAAGGACAGAGCATGAGTTTTGTGGGCAAGGTTTGGAAGGTCCTCGTCGGGGTCAAGGACGGTCTGGTCCTCCTGTTCATGCTGTTGTTCTTCCTCGCCGTGTTCGCAATCCTCTCGGCGCGGCCCAATCCCGGGCAAGTGCGCGATGGCGCACTGCTGATCGATCTGGGCGGTGTGATCGTCGAGGAGAAGACCGCGCTCGATCCTGTGCAGGCGCTGCTCGCCCGCAGCGCGCCGATGGCCGAAACCCGCGCGCGCGATGTTGTCCGCGCGCTCGACGCGGCGGCGGGCGATGCCCGGATCAAGGCGGTAGTGATCGACATGACCACCTTCCTCGGTGGCGGTCAGGTGCATCTGAAGGACATCGGCGAAGCGATGGACCGGGTGCGTCAGGCCAAGAAGCCGGTGTTCACCTATGCGCTGGGCTATGCCGATGATCACATGCTGATCGCCGCCCACGCCAGCGAGGTGTGGATGGACCCGCAGGGCATGGCGGTTATCGCCGGGCCGGGGGGCAACAATCTCTACTATGCCGGCCTGCTCGAAAAGCTCAGCGTCAAGGCGCGAATCTACCGCGTGGGCGCGTTCAAATCGGCGGTCGAGCCCTATTCGCGCAGCGACATGTCCGAGGAAGCCCGCGCCAACGCGGCCGGGCTCTACGGCGCGATGTGGGAGGAGTACAAGGCGAACGTCACCAAGGCGCGGCCCAAGCTGCAACTGGCACGCGTGACCGGCGATCCGCTCGCCTGGATTCAAAGCTCGGGCGGCGACATGGCCAAGGCGGCGGTTGGCGCAGGAATGGTCGACAAGCTCGGCGATTATGCGCAATTTGGTGCGCGCGTCGCGCAGGTCGCGGGCGAGGACCCGTGGGACAAGACCCCGGGCAAATTCGCGTCGAGCGAGCTTGAACCTTTTCTCGCCGATCTCGGCGCGATCCGGCAGGGCAAGGCGATCGGCGTCGTCACCATCGCGGGCGAAATCGTCGATGGCGAGGCCGGGCCGGGCACCGCGGGCGGCACGCGGATCGCCGACCTGCTCGACGCTGCGCTCGCGCAGGATCTGGCGGCGCTGGTGGTGCGGGTCGATTCGCCCGGCGGATCGGTGACGGCATCCGAAGAAATCCGCCGCGCGGTCCAGCGCCACCGCGACCGCAAGATCCCCGTCGCGGTCTCCTTCGCCAATGTCGCGGCGAGCGGCGGTTACTGGGTCGCGACCTCGAGCGACCGGATCTTTGCCGAACCCGACACGATCACCGGCTCGATCGGGGTGTTTGCGGTAATTCCCACCTTCGAGGATGCCGCGGCAAAGCTGGGCGTGACCTCCGACGGGTATCGAACCACCGAATTGTCGGGCCAGCCCGATTTCCTCGGCGGCTTTACTCCGGCGATGGACGCGCTGCTCCAGAACTCGATCAACGGCACCTATTCGCGGTTCCTGGGCCGGGTGTCGGCCTCGCGCCGCATGCCGCTCGCACGGGTTGAGGAGGTTGCGCAAGGGCAGGTCTGGGACGGCGGCACTGCGCGCCAGATCGGGCTGGTCGACGAATTCGGCGGGCTGACCGAAGCGCTCGGCTGGGCCGCGGCCAAGGCCGGGGTCAAGGACGGCGAATGGCATCCGGTGTTCCTCGGCGAAAGCGATGGCAATTACGATTCGCTGATCCGCCGGATGGTAACGGGCGGCTCGCAAGCGCGCACCGCGGCAGGCGGCGGCGATATCTTCGCGCTGCTGGGCCGGCGCTCGGAGCATCTCGGCGCGCGGATCAGCGCCGATGCCCTGCGACTGCTCGGCGCCCGTGGCGCGCAGGCGCTGTGCACCGATTGCCCGATCACCGGCACCCCCGTCGCGCCTGCCCCGCGCCCGGGCGATGACCGTGCAGAAGGGATGATCGCGCTGCTGGCCTGGCTGGCGAAGCTGTAAAAGCGCAAAGGCATGCGCGCGAACGCTTGCCAAGCCGCACAGCCCGCTTTAAAGGCGCCCCCCTGTCCGGGCCACACGGCCCACCGGACGGGCGCGTAGCTCAGCGGTAGAGCACACCCTTCACACGGGTGGGGTCACAGGTTCAATCCCTGTCGCGCCCACCATTTCCCGCCCCCTTTGCGGCCCTGGGAAATGATGATCTGGCCGGTTTCCGGCGGGCTCTTCTTTCTCCCCCTCCGTCACGCGCCTCGCGGCTTGACCGCGCGGCGGGTTGCGCGGCAAAGCTGTGCTTCAATCCCGCCGACGGGCGGACAGCTGGGGTCACTGATGCGCAAACTTGTCCGGGGCCTGAGCCTCATCGCGATCGCCGCCGCTTGCCATGCGGCTGCGCCGTCGGCGGCACAATCCTTCATCGAAGGGAGCTTCGACCGCGCCATCCCGACGCTGACCGAGAATGCAGGCCATGCGCCGGGGGCGAAGATCACCTCCCCCGATCAGACCTACGCCTATCTGAAGGCGCTGGCCGAGGCCGCGCCGGACCGGGCGCGGCTGGTGCAATATGCGACAAGCTGGGAGGGCCGCCCGCTCTATTACCTCGTCCTGTCCGCCCCCGCCAACATCGCGCGGCTTGATGCGATCCGAGCCGACATGGCGAACATCGCCGCGGGACGCGCAGGCAATGGCAGCGCGCTGCCGGTGACGTGGCTGGCATACGGCGTCCACGGCAACGAGATTTCCTCGACCGATGCCGCGCTGATGACCGCCTACCACCTGCTCGCCGCCAAGGGCGATGCGCGCGCCGACAAGATCATGGGCAATACCATCGTCGTGATCGACCCGATGCAGAACCCCGATGGCCGCGCGCGGTTTTTGAACAACTTCCTTGCCTCGACCGGGATCGTCCCCGATGGCGACCGGCAGGCAGCCGAACACGACGAACCCTGGCCGTCGGGCCGGGTGAACCATTACATGTTCGATTTGAACCGCGACTGGTTCACGTTGTCGCAACCCGAAACCCGCGGCAAGGTGGCGGCGATCCGCGACTGGAACCCGGTGGTTGTGGTGGACCTCCACGAAATGAGCGGGGACGAAAGCTACTTCTTCTCGCCCGCCGCCCAGCCCTTCAGCCCCAACCTCACGCCTGCGCAGATCCGCGCCTACGAGAAGATCGGGCGCTACAACGCCGCGGCCTTCGATGCGCGCGGCGAGCCCTATTTCACGCGCGAGGTCTATGACCTGTTCTACCCTGGATACGGCGATACCTGGAACGCGCATCAGGGCGCGATCGGTTCGACCTATGAACAGGGATCGGCACGCGGACTGGTGTGGGAGCGGCGCGACGGGACCACGCTGACCTATGCCGAGACGGTCGCCAATCACTTCACCGCCAGCCTGGCGACGGCTGCGGCAGTGGCGGACAATCCGGGCAAGTTCCTCGCCGATTATGCCGCCTACCGCGCTGGCAATGCGCAGGGCGCGGCAGGCAGGGGCAGCTATGTCATCGATCTCGGCAAGCGTCGCTGGAATGCCGAGCGGCTCGGCCGGCGGCTCGCTGCGCAGGGCATCACCGTGCTGCGCCGCGAGGGCAGCGCGAACGTCTGCGGCAAGTCCTATCCCGCCGGCTACCTTGCGGTGCCGCAAGCCCAGCCTGCCGCACGGCTGATCCGCAGCCTGCTCGACCGCGATACGCCGCTGCCGGCCGATTTCCTCGCCGAGCAGGAGCGCCGCCGTTCGGTCGATCTGCCGCACGAGCTTTATGATGTCACCGCATGGGCCGTGGGGCCGATGGCCGGGGTCGATGTGATGCTGTGCAGCGGTGCGGCCGGGGGTGAGCCGATGGCGGCCGACATGCCGATTGCCGCGCGCCAATCGGGCAGCGGCGCCTTTGCCGTCGCCGTGCCGTGGACCGACAGCGGACAGGCGCGGCTGGTGGCGCTGGCGCTGCGCGAGGGCATTGAGGGGCGCGTCACCGACCGCGCCTTTTCCACCGGCGGCCGCAGCTTCCCGCGCGGCACGGTGGTGTTCCCGGCGGGGCGCAACACGCCCGAAAAGCTGGCGCGGCTTGCAGAACTGTCGCGTGAGATCGGGGCCGAAACCGCCGCACTCGACAGCGGCTGGACCGAAACCGGGCCGAATCTCGGCAGCGAGCATTTCGCCCGGCTGACCCTGCCCCGCGTGGCGGTGGCATGGGACGACGGCGTCTCGCCGCTCTCGGCGGGGTCGCTGCGCTATGTGCTCGAACAGCGCATCGGCCTGCCCGTCACCCCGATCCGCACCGCGCGGCTTGGCCGGGCGGACCTCAGCGATTACGACGTGGTGCTCGTTCCCGAAGGCGATCCTTCGGCGCAACTGGGCGACAGCGGACAGCGCGCCTTGCGCAGCTTCGTGCAGCGCGGCGGAGTGCTGGTCGCGATCGGGGAAAGCCTCGATGCCTTCACCGGCGGCGACACGCCGCTGCTTGCGGTCAAGCGCGAGGCGGCGCTGGGCCGCGACCCTGCCGCATCGGGCGAGAGTGCGAAGAGCGATCTGGCCGAGGCCGCCGAAATCACCAGCGACAGCGCCTATCGCGAGGCGATCAAGGATCAGGCGGCGCTGCCCGATACCCTGCCCGGCGCGCTGCTCAACGTGGTGGGCGAGCCCGACCATTTCCTCTCCGCCGGCTACGACGATGGCGCGGTGGTGCTGGCAAGCGGCACGCAGATTTTTACCCCGGTGGCGCGCGACAAGGGCGTCAACGTCCTGCGGTTCGCCGCGCCTGCCGGCCTGATCGCGAGCGGATACGTGTGGGACGAGAACCGCCGGCAACTGGGCTACAAGCCCTACCTCATGGCGCAGCAGACCGGCCGCGGGCTGGTGATCGGCTTTGCGCATGATCCTTCGACCCGCGGCTATCTCGAAGGGCTCGATCTGCTCATCGCCAATGCGGTTCTGGTGGCGCCGTCGCGGGTGCGCTGACGGCATCACGCCCACCAGAGTGTTCTAGGCGATTGACATGCGATGTGTCATGCTGGCGGGCATGACGCTGTTCCATGCGCTTGTCGTGCTCCATGTCGCCACCGGCGCGGTGGGTCTGGCGGCGTTCTGGGGACCGATCGTCACCAGAAAAGGCGCAGCCCGCCACCGCCAGTGGGGCCGGGCTGCCTGTTATGGCTTTCTGGGCGCCGGGATGCTGGCGATAGCGATGGCGATGCTGTCGCTGTTCGGGCCCGAACATCGCCACCCGGAAGTCACCGACCGCGCGCTCTACGACGGACTGTTTGGCTGGATGATGCTTTATCTCGGCACGCTGACGATCGGCTTTGTCGATTACGGGCTGGCAGTTGTACGGCATAGCCGCGAGCGCACGGTGCTGCGCCGGCCGCGCTATCAGGCGGTGATCGCGGCGGTGGTGCTGTCCGGCGCGTGGTGCGGCTGGTATGGCTGGCAGGTGGGCCACCCGCTGATGATGCTGGTCGCGTTCATCGGCATCGCCGCGATGCTGATCCAGCAGCGCTATATCTGGCGGGCAGGCGATCCCCCGCGCGGCAGCCCCGCCCCCAAGCAGCGAAGCGGCAGGGCACCAGATTACATCGGCGAGCATTTCCGCGCGCTGATCGGGATGGGCATTTCGGCCTATACCGCCTTCCTGTCGGTCGGGCTGATCCGGATGGTGCCCGAACATGTCTTCAACCCCGCGATCTGGGCCGGGCCGAGCGTGATCGGGGTGGGCCTGATCCTCTATTTCACGATCAAGGGCAAAAAGGCCGCGATGCCCCCGCTCTCAGGCGCACGCCCACATCCGCAATAGGTTGGCGATGGTCTTGTCGAGCGTGAGCAATTCGGCCGACTGGCTGGCAAGCTGACGCCGCAGGCTTGCGCGCAGGTTCTCCAGATCGAACAGGAGTTCGCGGCGCGCAGCATCCTCGATCATGCTTTCGATCCAGCCGACGCACACGATCCGCGTGCCGCGTGTGACCGGGCGCACCTCGTGGATGCTGCCGGAAGGGTAGAGCATCAGATGGCCAGGCGCGCCCTTGACCTGCTGCGTCGTGCCCGCCGCATCGATCACCAACTCGCCGCCGTCGTATTCTTCGGGCGGGGTCAGGAACAGCGTGAAGGACAGGTCGGTGCGGATACGCCGGTCGCCGCGGCCCATCAGCGCGTTGTCGACATGCGGCCCATAGCCTCCGCCCTCGCCCGTCCGACTGATCAGCAGCGGCGAAAAGCGGCGGGGCTGCGCCGCGGCGCGGATCACCGGGTGATCGGCCAGCAGCGCGGACAGTTCGGATTGCAGCGCGCGGCCCGGCGCGCTGTCCATTATCGCCTGTTCGTTACGCTTGACCTCGGCCGCGACTGCGCCCGCAGTTTCGCGCCCGTCGCGCCAGTCGAGCAGCGCAATCCGCTCGGCGATGGCGGCAAGACGATCAGGCTCGGGAATGGCGTGGATGGCAAGGATCATGCCGCCCCGCTTAGCGCCGCAAGACGCCTTCGGCCAGCAAGCGGTTGACCCCGGCGGCAACCGCGTCTGCGCTCAGCCCCTGCTTGTCGCCCCACACGACATAGCGCAGCCCGACGAACACGTTCATTCCCATCACCGCCCAGGCTTCAAGTTCGCCCAGATCATCGCGCAGTTCGCCCGCCGCAGCGCCTGCCCCAAGCCGGTCGGCAATTCGCGCGGCGATAGTTTCATAGTGGTCGCGGTAACTCGCCGGATCGACGAATTCGGCCTCGTCGATGATCCGGTAGATTTCCTTGTGTTCGGCGGCAAAGCGCAGAAACGCCGCGAGCGCCGCGCGTTCGATTTCGAGCGCAGACATTTCCGCCGACAAGGCCGAACGCGCGCTGGTGCGCACCTTCTCGCTCATGTCCGCGACGAGCGCGCGGAATAGCGCGTCCTTGCTGTCGAAATAGGTGTAGAAGCTGCCCAGCGCCATCCCTGCGCGCCGGGTGATCGAGCTGACCGAAGCTTCGTGGAAACCCTTTTCGCCGAACTCCTCTGCCGCCGCATCGAGCAGCTTGCGCAAGGTTCGCCGCCCCCGCTCGGTGCGCGGCGCTTTCGCGTCGGTCGGTGTGGCGCCCTCGGCCATCGCCGCGGCGGCTGGACTGTTGCCCATCAGCTACTCCCTCCACGCTTTCGGTAGGCCCGGCATGCCGCAGACACAAGTCTAAACTTGAAAGGTGGTTCACCTTTCAATAATGGTGGGCACATAAGAGGGACAGGAGAGGAAACCACCCAATGAACACCACGCTTTGCACCCGTGCGCTGCTGCTCGCCGGCGCCGCCGGATTCGTCACCTTTGCGGCGCCCGCGATGGCGCAGGATTATGCGCCCGAAATTGCTCAGCAGACTGTGGGCGAACCTGTTGCGGCCGAGGAAGAAGGCACGATCTTCGTTACCGCGCGCCGCCGCGAGGAACGCCTGATCGACGTGCCGCTCTCGGTCACCGCGATCTCGGGTGAAACGCTGGCCAAGCAGGGCGTGCAGGATATCACGCAGGTCGCCCAGCAGGTGCCCAACATCACATTGGAAGTCAGCCGCGGCACCAACACCACGCTCACCGCCTTCATCCGCGGGGTCGGCCAGCAGGACCCGGTCGCCGGTTTCGAAGCTGGCGTCGGCCTCTATGTCGACGATGTCTATCTCAACCGTCCGCAGGCCGCGGTGCTCGATGTCTATGATGTCGAGCGCGTCGAAGTGCTGCGCGGTCCGCAGGGCACGCTTTATGGGCGCAACACCATCGGCGGCGCGATCAAGTATGTCACCGCCGATCTGCCCGATGAAACCAGCCTCAAGGTGCGCGGCACCTATGGCTCCTACGATCAGGCCGACCTGATCGTCACCGCCTCGACCCCGCTCAGCGACAGCTTCAAGATCGGCGCCAGCGGCGCGCGCCTGTCGCGCGGCGGGTTCGGCCGCAACCTCACGCTCGGCACCGAGAACTACAACAAGGATGTGTGGGCCGCGCGCGGCACGCTCGAGTTCGAAAGCGGCATCGTCAAGGCGCGGCTTTCGGGCGATTATGTCAAGGACACCTCCGAAGCGCGGCAGGGGCACCGCTTCACCCGCGGCCTCGTCAGCGGCGCGCCGGTGCTGGATAACGTGTTCGACACCCGCGCGGGGCTGAATGTGGTCGACCAAGAAGTCGAGGCCTGGGGCGGCGCGCTCAACATCGCGCTGTCGCTGTCCGACACGCTGACCTTCAAGTCGATCACCGGCTACCGCGAGGACAAGTCGACCACCCCGATCGATTTCGATTCGCTTCCGGCGGTCGATGTCGATGTCCCCGCGATCTACAACAACGATCAGCTGAGCCAGGAATTCCAGCTCCTCTACGAAGGCGACCGCCTGTCGGGCGTGCTGGGCTTCTACTACCTCGATGCCAACGCCTTTACCGCGTTCGATGTGGGGCTGTGGACTACCGGCGCGCTGCTTGGCCTGCCCGGCCTGACCGCGCAGACGCTGGGCGATGTCAACACCAAGACCTGGTCGGTGTTCGGCGATTTCAGCTACGATCTGACCGACACGATCAGCGTGTCGCTGGGCGGTCGCTACACCAACGACAAGCGCACCAGCCAAGTCCTGCGGACCAGCTTCTTCGGCGGGTTCTCCGACCTGTTCGACGGCGACGGCACCGCCTTTGCCGTGACCAGCAACTTCAACGGCAGCCGCACCTTCAAGGACTTCAACCCGCGCGCGTCGATCAGCTGGCAACCCAACCGCGACCACAATTTCTATTTCACCTATTCCCAAGGCTTCAAGGGCGGCGGCTTCGACCCGCGCGGCCAGACGACCGCCTGCCGCAATCCGCGCGGGGCTGCGTGCAACGCGCAGGAAGTGTTCGATTTCCTCAGCTTCGATCCCGAAACCGTCGACAGCTTCGAACTGGGCTGGAAGGCCTCGCTGCTCGACAACCGGCTCAACATCAGCCTTGCAGGCTTCCTGGGGCAGTACAAGGACGTGCAGATCCCGGGCTCGGTCGGGGTCGATGCCAATGGTGACGGGGTGAACGAAAGCTTCATCGGCATCACCTCGAACGCGGCCGATGCCGACGTCAACGGGATCGAATTCGAAGGCAGCGCGCTCGCGGGGCGCGACTTTGCGGGCGACGGCAGCCGCTTCACGATCAACTGGTCGCTGGGCGTGATCGATGCCAAGTTCAACACCTTCATCGACGCCTTCGGCCGCGATGTGGCGGATGAACGCGTGTTCCAGAACACTCCCGACATCACCGCACACATGGGCTTCGATCTCGGCCTTCCGGTGGCGAGCGGGATGCTCGACTTCATCGGCACCGCGTCGCTGCGTTCGGATGCGAGCCAGTTCGAAGTGCCCAATCGCTTCCTCGATCAGGATGGGTTCGCGCTGGTCGATGCCAGCGTCGTCTACACCGCGGACAGCGGGCTGTTCTCGGTCGGGGTCCACGCCAAGAACGTGTTCGACAAGCGTTACATCGTCGCGGGCTACAACTTCCTTGCGGGCGGTGTGAACGGCGCGCCCTTCGTGCCCACGCTGGGCCGCGAAGGCACGCTGACCGGCTTCTACGGCGATCCGCGCCGCGTGTTTGTGACCGCGCAAGTCAACTTCTGATCTTCTCTCGCCTTTGAGGGGCGGCGGCAGGGCATCACCCGCCGCCGCCCCGTTTCTTCCTCTTTCCTTGGGCATGGCAAGCGGGCATAGCGCGGCCCATGCACGATATCCGCTCGATCCGCGAAAACCCGCAAGACTTCGACGCCGGCCTCGCCCGCCGGGGTCTCGATCCACTCGCCCAGGCGCTGATCGCGCTGGACGAGGCGCGCCGCGCCGCGACCACCGAGGTGCAGGTCGCACAAAGCCGCCGCAACGAAGCCAGCAAGCTGATCGGCGCGGCGATGGCCAAGGGCGACCGTGACGGCGCCGAGGCAATCAAGGCCGAAGTGGCTGCTTTGAAAGAGCAGATGCCCGCGCTCGAAGCCCGCGCCGAGGAACTGGCGGGCAAGCTGAAAGAACTGCTCGAAGTCATCCCCAACCTGCCGGGCGCGGATGTGCCCGATGGCGGGGGCGAGGAAGACAATGTCGAGGTCAGCCGGTGGGGCACCTTGCGCGACTTCGACTTCCAGCCGCGTGAACACGCCGACATCGCCCCTGCCCTCGGCATGGATTTCGAAACCGGCACAAGGCTCTCGGGCGCGCGCTTCACTTTCCTGCGCGGCGGCATGGCGCGGCTCCACCGCGCGCTCGGCCAGTTCATGCTCGACGTGCAGACGGGCGAGCATGGCTATGCCGAATGCAATCCGCCGGTGCTGGTCGGCGACGACGCCATGTATGGCACCGACAAGCTGCCCAAGTTTGCCGAGGACAGCTTTGAAACGCATGTAAGTATGCAGGAGATGATTGATAAGCTCGCTAGTGATGGTATCGAGCAATTTAAGCAAGACGCTGCCAAAGAGCTCTCTTTTAATAGTGCCGGTTTCAATGCGCAGCTTTACCAAACGCTCCGTGAAAGCATGGTAGGGCAAGCCAAGGCCAAGTTCAAAAGCAGAGGATCGACCCGCCGCTGGCTCATCCCCACCAGCGAAGTCTCCCTCACCGCCAGCGTCATGGGCGAATTGCTCGATGAAGCGGCCCTCCCCATGCGCCTCACCGCGCTCACCCTGTGCTTCCGCTCCGAAGCGGGCGCGGCGGGGCGCGATACGCGCGGGTTCATCCGTCAGCACCAGTTCGAGAAATGCGAGCTGGTCAGCATCGTGCGCCCCGAGGAGTCCGAAGCCGAGCACCAGCGCATGGTGCGCGCCGCCGAGACCATCCTCGAACGCCTTGCCCTGCCCTATCGCAAGCTGCTCTTGTGCACCGGCGACATGGGGTTCGGCGCGCGCAAGACCTATGACCTCGAAGTCTGGCTGCCGGGCCAAGGCGCTTACCGCGAGATCAGCTCCTGCTCGAACACCGGCGATTTCCAGGCACGCCGGATGAACACGCGCTACCGCGTGGCGGGCGAGAAGAAGACCGAGTTCGTCCACACCCTCAACGGCTCGGGCCTCGCGGTCGGCCGCACGCTGGTGGCGGTGATCGAGAATTACCAGAACGCCGACGGCAGCGTCACCGTGCCCGATGCCTTGTTGCCCTACATGGGCGGCATCACCCGGCTGGAGCCGCTCGCCTGATGCGCATCCTCCTTACCAACGACGATGGCATCCACGCGCCCGGGCTCAAGGTGCTCGAAGAGATCGCGCGGCAATTCTCCGACGATATCTGGATCTGCGCGCCGTCCGAGGAACAGTCGGGCGCGGGCCA
The DNA here is from genome assembly GCF_001663175.1 of Erythrobacter neustonensis. Lineage (NCBI taxonomy): Bacteria > Pseudomonadati > Pseudomonadota > Alphaproteobacteria > Sphingomonadales > Erythrobacteraceae > Erythrobacter > Erythrobacter neustonensis. The sequence continues at coordinate 420,461 of NZ_CP016033.1, forward strand.
TTCGCTCACGCTCAACCGCCCGGTGCGCCTGCACCAGCATGGCGAGCGGCGCTTCGCGATCAGCGGCACGCCCACCGATAGCGTGATGATGGCGCTGCGAACGGTGATGCCCGATGCCCCCGAGCTGATCCTGTCGGGCGTCAACCGCGGCGCGAACCTGGCCGATGACATCACCTATTCGGGCACCGTGTCGGCCGCGATCGAAGGCGCGCTGGCGGGGGTCCGTTCGATTGCCTTCAGCCAGGTCTATGCCCGCGAAGGCATGGGCGACGATGTGCCCTTTGGCGCGGCGCTGGAATGGGGGCCGAAAGTGCTCGAAAAGCTGATCGACGCCCCGATGGCAGAGCGCACGCTGATCAACGTCAATTTCCCCGCGATCGCCGCCGATGCGGTGAAAGGCATCCGCGTGGTCCGGCAGGGCTTCCACGATTACAAGCGCGGCACCATCGTCGAAGGCCGCGATCCGCGCGGCTACCGCTATTTCTGGTTCGGGCTCGACCAGATCGAACACACATTGGACCACGGCACCGATCTCGAAGCGATCGAGGACGGCTATGTCGCGGTCACCCCGCTGCAGCTCGACCTGACGCATTATTCGACCATCGGCATCTTTGCCGACCGGTTCGCCGACTGATGGCAAGCCAGCCCAGCCGCAACCCGTTCAAGCGGCGCGCAGCGGCGAGCGGGCATTTCCAGCCGCTGCGGCGGCAGGTCAAGATTCCGGTCTGGGGCGATCTTGGCATCCGCGCCGGGCTTGCTTTCCTGCTGATCGGGCTGGTCATCACGATCCACTGGTTCGACCGCGCAGGGCTGAAAGACGGGCACGACGGCGTCATCAGTTTTCTCGATGTCGTCTATTTCACGATGATCAGCATCACCACCACCGGCTTCGGCGATATCGCCCCGGTGAGCGACCGCGCGCGGTTGATCGAGGCGGTGATCGTCACCCCGGTGCGGATCGCCGTGCTCTTCATCTTCGTGGGCGCGGCCTACGATTTCGTCATCAAGCGCAGCTGGGAGAAATGGCGCATGGCCCGCATTCAGGAACAGCTGACCGATCACGTGGTCGTGCTCGGCTACGGCGTCTCGGGCTCGCAGAGCGTGGGCGAGCTGATCGAGCGCGGGGTCAATCCGCGTTGCATCGTCGTGATCGACCCGTCCGAGGAACGCCTCACCGAAGCCGAGCGGCTCGGCGTCAATGTCATGGCGGGCGACGCGACGCGCGACGAAACCTTGAAATCCGTGCGCATCGGCAGCGCGCAGAGTGTGCTGGTGAGCGCGGGGCGCGACGACACCTCGATCCTGATCGTGCTGACCGTGCGCCACCTCGCCCCGAACGTGCCGATCAGCGTGGTGGTGCGCGCCGACGACAACGAACTGCTTGCCCGGCAGGCGGGCGCCAACAACGTCATCAACCCGGTGCGCTTCACCGGCCTGTTGCTGGCAGGCACCGTCAAGGGCGCGCATATCGCCGACTATCTTGCCGATCTTGCGAGCGTCGGCGGGCGGGTGCAGCTGGTCGAACGCGAAGTCAGCGCGGCAGAGGTCGGCCGCCCGATCAGCGAGCTCAAGAGCGGCGGAACCGGTCTCAGGGTCTATCGCATGGGCCGCCCGATCGGCTTCTGGGAGCAGGAATGCCAGAACCTGCAAGCCGGCGATGTGGTGGTCGAGATCGTCCCCACCGCGCCGAGCGAAGCGGCGCCCGATCTGTAGAGCGAAAGGGCGAAGCCTAGCTTCGAAACCAGACGAACACGCCGCCCATCATCGCCATGCCGACCAGCAGATGCCCGGCATCAATCAGGAACAGCGCCAGCGGTTTCCTCTGGAACAGGTAGTTGATCCCCACCGCAGGGATCATCACGCCCACGGCAAAGCCCAGCGCCATCATCATCACGACGAAGCCCGGCGGATCGGTGCGCGCGAGCAGGTGCCACAGAACCATCGCGGTCAGCATTTCGAAGGCGAAGGCCAGCGCGAAGATGACCTTCATGTTGCCGGCTCGCAGCTGGCTGTTCGACAGGCCCGCCGCGCGCTGCCACGGCTTGGCAAAGATCAGCCCGTACCACAGCGCACCGACGGCAAAGAATGCGGCGGTGCCGGCCAGCACCGGGAGCAGGGAAAAATCGTTCATCGGCTGTCTCCTGTGCCAACCTGCCAATCGAGGGCAATCGCGCCTCCATCGGGCAAGGCGCGCCATTGGTCCAGAAAGGCATCGAGGCTTTCGCGAATGGCGCTGAGTTTCCGGGCTGCGTTTTCGGGCGCGGGCACGTGGCTTGCCGCCCATGCGGGTTCGGCCATCGCCAGCAGCGCCGTATCATCCGCGCCCCCGCTCCAGCTTGCCGCTTCGAAACATTCGACGAGGCGTTCGGCCTGGATAAGTTCGACGATCGCCGGATCGGGCCGCGCCGCGCGGCTGGCGCTCGCATGGCCGCCGTCCGCTGCCAGCGCCTGCACTGCGCCGGGCGTCATGCCGCTGGCGATCAGTCCCCAGAAACCCGCCGTCATGCGCAACTCGCGCTCGACGAAAAAGTGGAAGGCATCGTGGGGGTAAGGGCCCTTGCGGGGGAAGCCGAAGGCTTCGCGCGACCCGTCACCGCGCATCACCGCGACCTTGTCCCCGTTCGTGCCCTTGGTGATCGTGATGTGCATCGCGGTGAGCCTTAGCCGTTCGCCGCGCCGGTCGATAGGTGCGGCGCGCGGGCCACCTTCAGATCACGTAGGCGAATTCTTCTTCCGCCGCGGTCGCCTTGCGCCCGCGCATTTCGGCATCGAGCTGCACCACGGTGCGGCTGGCGGTCTTGACGAAGATGCCCGGCACCAGCGCGTGCACCATGCACGCCGCGCCGCCCACGGCCATGCGCCAGCCGAAGCTGAAAGCGGTGCGCGCGTGCTGGCCATAGGTCTCGCCGATGGCGCGCGGGTGTTCGGTGAAGAGCTTTTCGATCATGCGGGCAACAATGCCTTCGGGCGGCGCGCTCGGTCAAGCCTAGCGCTTTTGCCCCGCACAGTGTAGGGGCGCGCGCGACATGGCTTCGATCCCCACCATCCTCCCCGACCAGAAACGCATCGGCATGGTCAGCCTCGGCTGCCCCAAGGCGCTGGTCGATTCCGAACGCATCCTCACCCGCCTGCGCGCCGATGGCTATGCCTTTGCCGAGGATTATGCGGGCGCCGACGTGGTGCTGGTCAACACCTGCGGCTTCCTCGATTCCGCCAAGGAGGAAAGCCTTGCCGCGATCGGCGAAGCGATCGCCGAAAACGGGCGCGTGATCGTGACGGGCTGCATGGGCGAGGAAGCCGACGCGATCCGTGCCGCGCATCCCAGCGTGCTCGCGGTGACGGGCGCACACCAGTATGAACAGGTGGTCGAAGCGGTGCACACCCATGCGCCGCCAAGTCAGGGGCCGTTCGTCGACCTGATCCCGCAAATGGGCGATCTGGTCGATATCAAGCTGACCCCGCGCCATTACAGCTATCTCAAGATTTCCGAAGGCTGCAACCATTCCTGCGCCTTCTGCATCATCCCCGATCTGCGCGGAAAACTCGCCAGCCGCCGGATCGATGCGGTGCTGCGCGAGGCGGAAAAGCTGGTCGCGGCGGGCACCCGCGAACTGCTGATCATCAGCCAGGATACCAGCGCCTACGGGGTCGATACCCGCCACGAACCGCGCCAGTGGCATGGCCGCGAGGTGCGCGCGCACATGACCGATATGGCGCGCGAACTGGGAGCGCTGCGCACGCCCGAAGGCCGCGCGCCGTGGGTGCGGCTGCACTATGTCTACCCCTACCCCCATGTCGATCAGGTCATCCCCTTGATGGCCGAAGGGCTGCTGACGCCCTATCTCGACATTCCGTTCCAGCACGCCGCGCCCAAGGTTCTGAAGGCGATGAAGCGTCCCGCGAACGAGGCCAAGGTGCTCGAACGGCTGAAAAGCTGGCGCGAAATCTGCCCCGACATCGCGATCCGCAGCTCCTTCGTGGTCGGCTTCCCGGGTGAGACCGAGGACGATTTCCGCTACCTGCTCGACTGGCTCGAGGAAGCGCAGCTCGACCGCGTCGGCGCGTTCCGCTTCGAACCCGTCGAAGGCGCGGCGGCCAATGCCCTGCCCGATCAGGTGCCTGAAGCCATCAAGGAAGAACGCTACGCCCGGATCATGGAAGTGACCGAGCGGATCAGCGCGGCCAAGCTTGCTGCCAAGGTGGGCCGCACGCTCCCCGTAATCATCGACGAGATCGGTGAGCCTGACGAGGATGGCGACATCGGCGCCACCGGCCGCAGTCAGGCCGACGCGCCCGAAATCGACGGCGCGGTCTATCTGCGCAATGTGCCCGACGGCCTCGTGCCGGGCGATATCGTCGACGCGGTGATCGAGGATGCCGACGCGCACGATCTGTTCGGCGCGGTTGCGGCGCCTGCGGGGCGCTGAGATTCCGGCAGCGAGCGATGGCGGGGCCTTGCGTTAACCCCGCCCTTGCCCGCGTCCCCGCAAGGGACGGCGGATGGTTAATGACTCGCAAGGCTGGCGGCGACACCCCATACTTGTGCGCATGATCCGCCTCATCGCCTTCATCGCCGCGCTTGCCGCCCTGCAATATGCCGCACTGGCGCAGGATATGCCCGCAACGGATGCTGCCCGCGCGCCGGGTGCCCATCAGTCTGGCAGCGCCCCGACGTTCGAGCCGATCGATCCCGATACGACGGTTGCTGGCGCAGCATCGGGCACAGCCGATGATGCGGCGGCGGTCTATGCCGGGCTTCCCGCCATTGCCGGTCCGGGGCAAAGCGTCGCGCCGGAGCCGGTCGCAGCCCCGATCGCTGCACAAAGCGTTCCGATCGATGCCGATGTCGCCGCACCGCGCGGTCCTGCGGCGCGGGTGATTGCCGGCCCGCCGCCTGCCGTGCTCCCCGCCGCAGCGCCTGCGCCCGCCGCCGGTGGCCCTTTCGTGATCAAGTCGATCCTCCCGGTCGAAGGCACGTTCCGCTATGGCGACTGGTTCTGGGATGAAAGCGCCGCGCCGAAAAGCGGCGCGCTGGTGATCACCGTCGATCTCGAAGCGCGCGTCATCAGCGCCTTTCGCGACGGCCACGAAATCGGCACCGCAGTGGTTCTGGTGGGCACACAGGAACACCCCACTCCGCTCGGCAGCTTCCCGATCCTGACCAAGGAACGCGACAACGTTTCCGAGAAATACAATAACGCCCCGATGCCCTGGACGCTGCGCCTGACGTGGGACGGGATCGCGATCCACGGATCGCCGGTCATGAACGGCTATGCCAGCCACGGCTGCATCGGCGTGCCCGACGAATTTGCCGCCAAACTGTTCGCGTCCGCCAAGCGCGGGGACAAGGTGATCATCACCCGCGGCCGGATGGTGGGTCTGGGCGACAAGCTGCTGTAAACCGCGCGCACGGCGGCGCCGGCAGCCTAGTTCAATCCGGTGCGCGGCGGTTCGGGCCGGAACCGCCAGACCCGCATCATCACGCCCACTTTCTCGACCCGCTCGACGCCGGGCACCGCCAGCACGCCGCCGAGCGAGGCGTTGTCGCCCGCCCACAAGCGGTCCCACGCCCGCCCGGCCTCGGCGCGGGTGACCTGACCGCCCAGCGCTGCGATGATCCGCGCCAGCGTTTCGATCCCGATGATCCGCGGCGCATTCGCGCAATAGCTGAAACCGGGCACGCCGCTGTCGCTGTCCTCGCGCAGCACCATGTCGTGCCAGTCGAGTTCGGCATACCAATCCAGCGCCTGCCATGCCTCGGCAAGGTGGGCTGCGCTGGTCGTCAGCCCCACCGGGTCGAGCCAGTCCGCCGCGGCCAGCGCAGCGCGCATTCGCGTGCGCTCGAAGGCGGGATCGGCGTTAGTGGGGTCCTGCGCCGCTCTCACCCCCGCAGCTTCGACCAGCGCGGCAAGCTCGGCCTTGCGCCAGCCCAGCAGCGGACGCAGCAGCAGCACTTGATCTTGCGCGATCCGCGAATGGCCCCGCACCCCGGCAAGACCCGCCAGCCCGCTGCCGCGGTTCAGCCGCATCAACAGCGTTTCGGCCTGATCATCGGCGTGATGTGCGGTCGCGATTGCGCCAAGCCGGTGCTCGGCCGCCCAGTGCGCCAGCGCGGCGTAGCGTGCGTTGCGGGCCTCGGCCATGCGATTGCCGGGGGCAAGGCGGATGCCAAGCGGAGTAAAGGGAATGCCGCGTTCGGCAGCGATCCGGCCTACCAGCGCCACCTCGCCGGCAGCCTCGGCCCGCAGGCCATGATCGACGCTCGCCACCGCGATCCGGCCCGGCAGCACTTCGGCGGCAAGCAGCATCAGCGCCAGACTGTCGGGCCCGCCTGAAACCGCGAGGCCCAGCGGGCCGTCGCGCTCGTCCTCGGGCCACAGGGCTGCCAGATCCGCGGCAAACCGCGCGGCAGCCGTTGCGCTCAGTTGCACTTCACCTTCGCGCGGGTCGCCTGATAATCGCTCGCGAGCCGGCCCGACGCGATCAGCGGATAGGTCTCGGCAAATTCGGCGAGCGCGATGCAGGCGCGCTTGGTGTCCTTCATCGCCACCATCGACGCGCCGAGATAAAGCAGGCTGTCGGGCGCGCGGTCACCCGCCTTGTTCGCCTGGTAATTCTTCAGGAACCAGCGCGCGGCATCCTCGGGCATGTTGTCGTCGAGGAATGCCCGGCCGAGCAGATTGCGGCCAAAGCTGATGCGGCTGTGGTTGGGGTATTGCTCGACATAGCGGGTCAATTGCTGACGCGCCTCGGGGTAGAACCCGGCGTTCCACAGGCGGAAGCCATAGGAATATTCATCGTCCGCAGCATCGGCGGTCTGCGGCTTGGCGATCGCCTGCACCGCAGCAAGCCGCGCTGCGCTCGGCGCGCTGACGACCGGGGCGGGCGCGGTGCTTACCGCAGGCACGCTGGCTGCGGGGCGCGGTGCCGGAATCTGGCTTGCCGGCACGCTCGCCGCCGGAACGCCGAGCGCGGGCTGCGGCAGCGCGCCTGCCGGCGCAAGCGTGCCAGCCGGCGCGCTCGCCGCGGCTTCGAGCGCAGCAAGCCGGCCCGACAATTGCGCGATCGCATTGGCCTGTTCTTCGGCGCGCGCGGTCATCGTCTGTAACTGGTTTTCCAGCGCATCGATGCGGATGAGGATATCGGTGACCGCGGTGGTGGAAGGCGCCGGGCTAGTGGTGCCTGCGGTTGCCGGAGTCTGCGTGCCTGGGGTGATCTGAGGTTCGAAAAACTTGCCGTCCCCGCCCGGGAACACCTTGCGCTGAAGCGCGCGCACTTCGGCTTCGACTTTCTTGAGCCGCGCCTCGGCGGCATTGTCCTGCGCCATCAGCGGCGCGGGCACGCTGGCAACGCTTGCCGCAGTGGCGACCATCATCGCGGCACCGGCAAGGCGCAAGGAAAGGGTTCTGGGGCGGATGGTCATGGCTGGTCAGGCTCCCTGGCAATATCGCCTGCCTTGTGGGGCAGGCGACATGAACACTTGCCGAATCCCTGCCCTGCGGCGGCACGCAAGTCGAGAGCGGGTGGCCCGCTCATCAACCGGAAAAAAGGTTAACGCGTGCCCGTGCCTGCGGGGCCGGTCGCTTTGGCGGAAGGAGCCGGGGCCATGATCGCGGGCGCGGCGGTCGCCGCACCTGCCGCCGGACGCCCGGCAAGCGCCGCAGCCGACACCGGCACGCCCGAAATCGTCTGCGCGCGGTCCGCAAGTTTGGCGACGCTTTGCCCGCCGATCGTCACGCCCAGCGCATCGGGCCGTCCGGTGTTGATCCGCGGATCGCGCGCGCTTGCCGGCACTTCGAGCCGGTCGCCCTGCATCAGCGTGCGTTCGGCCAGCCGTGCGCCGCCTTCCTCGTAGATCCGCACCCAGATCCCGTCCTCCATCGCGGTCAGCACCACCGGGCCGGTGGGCACCGGAGCGGGCGCAACATTAGCCACAGGCACGGCGGGCGCAGCGGTTTCGACAGGCTGCGGGGCGAGCAATTCGTCCGCATCCGCGCCCGAACCGAAATAGGTGTTGTAGAACGCGAAAATCCCGATCGCCAAGATCAGCACCGCGCCCGCTGCGGCCCAGGCGAGGCCCGCCGAGGGCAGCCGCGCCGGATCGCCCGGTTCGATGCCCGGCGTGGGGATCGTGCGCCGCATCGACCCGTCGGCCAGTTCCAGCCGCACTTCATCGGTAATCATCGCCGGATCGAGCCCGACGATCTTGGCATAGGTGCGCGAAAAACCGATCGCATAGGCACGGCTCGGCAGGCTTTCGTAATCGCCCGCTTCGATCGCTTCGAGATGGCGGCGCGGAATCCGCGTTTCGGCCGCGATGTGCGATACGTCGAGGCCCTGCGCCTCGCGCGCGGCCCGCAATTGCGCGCCGGCACCGGAAATGGGCGGCAGAGGCGCAGTGTCTGCGCCGGTGATATTTTCGCTGTTCATGACCCGATCCCGCGCCGTCGTTTCGCGGCTGCCAGTATGTGTGTTTGCGTCGATTACGCTATGCGCCGGTTCGCCCGCCGGGGCCCCTTCTGTCAAGCGTGCCGAAACCGCCCTGCCGCGCAGGTCACACGCTTCTTCGCAATCCGACCTTAATCATATTCGATATCGCGCGCATCGGCCCATTGCGACAGCTGCGCGCGCAGACTCGGCCCCGGCGTGGCGAGCCAGCCGTTCATCGCTGCGGTCAGCTCCGCCAGATCGACCTTGCGCACCAGTTCCTTGATCGGCCCGACCGCGGCCGGCGTGATCGACAACCGGCGATACCCGATGCCCAGCAATGCCAGCGCCTCCAGCCGGCGCCCGCCCATTTCGCCGCAAACGCCGATATCGACCCCGCTGCCGATGCTCGACTGCATCACGCGCTTGAGGAAGCGCAGGATCGACGGGCTGAGCCAGTCATAGCGTTCGGCCAGCTTGGGGTTGGCGCGGTCCGCGGCGAACAGGAACTGCGTCAGATCATTGGTGCCGATCGACAGGAAGCTCAAACGCGGCAGCAGCATGTCGAGCACTTCGGCCAGCGCGGGCACTTCGAGCATCGCGCCGAAATTGATCCGTTCGGGCAGCAGCTTCTTCTGTGCGCGCAGGAAAGCGAGCTGCTCGTCGAACACCGCCTTGGCGGCATCGAATTCCCACGGTTCGGAAACCATCGGGAACATCACGTAAAGCGAGCGCCCGGCGGCCGCTTCGAGCAGCGAACGCGCCTGGATCTTCATCAGGCCTTCGCGTTCCAGCGCGAGCCGCAGCGCGCGCCAGCCCATCGCGGGGTTCTCGTCCTGCGCGGCGATCTCGCTGGCGAGATAGGGCACCGACTTGTCGCCGCCGATGTCGACGGTGCGGAAGATCACCGGCTTGTCGCCCGCAGCATCGAGCACGTCGCGATAGAGCCGCGTCTGGCGCTCGCGTTGCGGCAGCGTGGCCGAGACGAGGAACTGGAACTCGGTGCGGAACAGGCCCACCCCGTCCGCGCCGGTCAGGCCAAGCGCGCTCATGTCGTCGCGCAGGCCGGCATTCATCATCACCTGGATGCGCGTGCCGCAGCGGGTAAAGGGCTCGACATCGCGCAGCGACGCATAAGTCGCCTGTTTTTCGCGGCTCTTGGCAAAGCGCGCCTGAAACGCATCGGCCAATTGCGGCAGCGGGCGGACATTGGCGCTGCCCGCGGTCGCATCGAGCAGGATCTCGTCGCCTTCGCGCACCGTGGTGCGCACGCCCTTGGCGCGGCCGATCACGGGCACGTTCATCGCCCGCGCGACGATCACCACATGCGCGGTGAGCGAGCCTTCTTCGAGGATCACGCCCTTCAGCCGGCGCTTGTCGTATTCGAGCAGCTCGGCCGGGCCCAGATTGCGCGCGATCAGGATCGTGTCGCGCCGCAGACCTTGCGAGGCCGCGGTGCCGACCTGTCCGGCGACGATGCGGAGCAGGCGGTTCGCCAGATCTTCCAGATCGTGCATCCGGTCGGCGAGCAGCGGATCGTCGATCTCGCGCATCCGCATACGGGTGTGCTGCTGCACGCGCTCGATCGCCGCTTCGGCGGTCAGCCCGCTGTCAATCGCTTCGTTGATCCGCCGCGACCAGCCTTCGTCGTAGGCGAACATCTTGTAGGTCTCGAGCACCTCTTCATGCTCGCCGCCCGCGCCGAATTCGGCCTGACTGGCGAGGGTGTCGATCTGCTCGCGCATCTTGTCGAAGGCGCGGTACACGCGCTGGCGCTCGGCCTCGGTGTCCTCGGCCATGACCTGCGTGATCTCGACCCGCGGCTGGTGATAGACCGCATGACCCGCGCCCAGCCCCTTGACCAGCGTGAGGCCGGTGAGCGTCTGCGGCCCGGTCATCTCAGCGGTGAGGCCGAGTGCCTGTTCCTCGTCGATCAGTTCGGCATTCGCGATGAGCTCGCTCAGCACCATCGCGGTGGTCTGGAGCGCCTCGATCTCGACCTCCTCGTAGCGGCGCGGCTCGACATGCTGCACGCACAAAACGCCCACCGCACGTTCGCGGTAGACGATCGGGACGCCGGCAAAGGAGTGGAACTTTTCCTCGCCCGTTTCGGGGCGGTACTGGAAATCGGGATGGGCCTTGGCCTCGGCCAGATTGAGCGTTTCGACCTTCTGCGCGATCGCGCCGGTCAACCCTTCGCCGATCGCCATCCGGGTGACATGCACCGCGCTCTGATTGAGGCCGCGGGTGGCGAAGAGTTCGAGCATCCCTTCGCGCAGGAGATAGATCGAGCACACCTCGCTCGACAGGCATTCGCCGATGATCTCGACCACCTGATCGAGCTTGCCCTGCGCATGGAGGCGCGAGGCCATCACATCGGTCAGGCGGGTAAGGATCTGGCGGGCGGCGGCGGCGGCGGTCATGTCCTGGCGGGTGTATTCATTCCGCGCAGCAAATGCAAAACCCCTGATCGCACGACGCCGCCCGCCTGCCTTCTTTTTGCAAAAGGCGCTGACGACGATCCTGCGGCGTCAGGCGCCCGCGATTTCTTCCTTCAATTTCAGCTTCTGCTTCTTGAGCGACTGGATCATCGCGGTGTCCGGCACGGGCCTTGCCTGTTCGTCGCGCAGGCGGGCTTCGATGCCGGCGTGCTTGGTCTGGAGGGCGGTGAGGTGCGAGGACTCTGCGATCGATGCCATAGGGCGTTCTCCTGTCAAAGCGGGGGGATGCCCCCGGGGAGCGACTCGGCCTTAGAGGCGGCCGGGCCGCGATTGGGAAGGAACCACAGCAGCCGGTGCTTGCAAAGCCCCGATCATGTCCAACGCGGTGCGCGCCGGGCCGCGTGCGACGAGCCGAGGCGGCAAATTGCGCGATAGCGGCGCAAAAAGGCCGATCACCATCTACCCAAGCCGCGCGCGAACGCGTAGCGACGCACCACATCGGGGCAGCCGTTTCGGCTACGCCGCAACAACAAGGATCGAAGGGCTGGCATGACCGAGCAGGAGCTCAGGAAAAAGCTCGAATTGCTCAAGACCGAGCATCGCGACCTCGACGCGGCGATTGCGGCGTTGACCGATGCCGCGCGCGGGACCGCCTCGCCCGACATGCTCCAGATCGCCCGGCTGAAGAAGCGCAAGCTGCGGCTGCGCGATCAGATCGCGATCCTCGAAGACACGCTTCTGCCTGATATCATTGCCTGATTTCACGGTCTCCGGCGGGCGGTAAACAATCCGCAGGCGGGTGTTCCCGGAAGGGACGGAGGCGAAAATTGCTTGGAAAGTAACCATAACCATATGGCGGCCGGCTGCGCTCCCGCGTAATCTGGCAGCCTATGGCACGCCCCACCAATCTCTCGCGCCCGATCATTGAGGCGCTTTACACCGAAGCGCTGGTTCTGGCGGACGATGTGCGCGCGGTGTTTGCAGCCGGTGTGCGCGAGCCGGTGCTTGCCGAGGATGCCTTCGTGCGGCTCGCGCTGTCGACCGAGGGGCTGCGCACCACCACGCGGATGATGCATGTGCTGGCCTGGCTGCTCAACCAGCGCGCGCTGTTTTCGGGCGAATTGTCCGAAAACCAGGTGCGGCTGCACGGCGCGCTGCCGCCCGATCGCGGGTCGGATGAAAGCCAGCTCGCGCTGCTCGAACCCGAAACCCGCGCGCTGATCGCGGAGACCGAAAAGCTGCACCAGCGGATCGCCCGGCTGGACGAGGCATGGCGGCAGGATTTCGAGATGACCTCGCCCGCGCGCGCGTTTCAGGACCGGATCGGCCGCGAGTTCAGCCGTCGGGGCTGATCCCGCCGCGCCGCGCCGCGCCCGCAATGTTTCACGTGAAACAGCGGTGCGAACCCGTGTTCAGCGGGGTCTGAACCGGGCTGGAGTGGGTCTGGACGGGGTCAAGCCGGGGTCTGGCGGGGCGCTGGACGAGGCACACGCCAACGACCTCCGCCGCCGATCACGCCGCCGCCAGCGCCTTTTGCCATGCATCGAGCCGGGAGCGGCGCACATCGTCCGTCATCGAAGGCGTGAAGCGGGTGAGCCGCCCGCGCATCGCCTGCGCCGCGCTCGCGAGATCGGGATAGAGCCCGGCTCCTGCTGCCGCCAGCATCGCCGCGCCCAGCGCGGTGGTTTCGACAAAGCCCGGTCGTTCGACCGTCACCTCCAGCATGTCGGCCAGATCCTGCGCCATCCAGTCGTTTGCCGCCATGCCGCCATCGATCCGCAAGGTCGCCCAGGGCGCGCCGTCGGCGGTGAAGGCGGCGCACAGGTCATGCGTCTGGTGCGCCATCGATTCGAGCGCGGCGCGCGCCAGTTCGGCCTTGCCGCTGGCAAACGACAGCCCCGCGATCACCCCGCGCGCATCCGCCCGCCAGTGCGGTGCGCCCAGCCCGGCGAGCGCGGGCACGATCACCACCCCTCCGCTGTCGGGGATCGAGCGCGCCAGCGCCTCGGTCTCGGAAGCAACTTCGAGGATGCCGAGCGAATCGCGCAGCCACTGCACCAGACTGCCCGCAACAAACACCGAGCCTTCGATCGCATAGGTGCGCGCGCCGTCGCACTGGGTCAGCACTGTGCCGAGCAGCCGGTTGGCCGAGCGCGGGATGCGCCCCCCCTGGCAGGTCAGCACGAAGGCCCCGGTGCCATAGGTCGCCTTGGTTTCGCCCGGCGAAAGGCACGCCTGCCCGATGGTCGCGGCCTGCTGATCGCCCGCAAGGCCCGTGATCGGGATGCTTCGGCCGAGCAGCGCAGCATCGGTCATCGCCAGCGCGCCGCAGGTGTCGACCACCTTGGGCAGCGCCGACAGCGGCACACCCAGCAGATCGCACAGGCTTTCGTCGAACTGCGCATCCTCGAGCCCCATCAACAGCGTGCGGCTGGCGTTGCTGGCATCGCTGATGTGCGCCGCCCCGCCGGTCAGCTTGAACACCAGCCAGCTTTCGACCGTGCCGAAGGCCAGCGTGCCGGCATCTGCCGCCGCGCGCACTTGCTCCACGTTGTCGAGCATCCAGCGCATCTTGGTGCCCGAGAAATAGGGATCGAGGCGCAGGCCCGTGCGTTCCTGCACGCCTGCCTCGTGCCCCGCATCGCGCAGCTCGGCGCAGAAGGGTTCGCTGCGGCGGTCCTGCCAGACGATCGCGTTGGTCAGCGGCTCGCCCGTTTCGCGGTTCCAGGCCACCACGGTTTCGCGCTGGTTGGTCATCCCGATGCAGGCGATCATCGCCGCCCCGCCCGCCTTGGCCAGCAGGCTTTGCGCGCAGGCGAGGGTCTTGTCCCAGATTTCGCGCGGGTCGTGTTCGACCCAGCCGGCCTGCGGGTAGTGCTGCGTCAGGGGTTCCTGCGCCGAAGCCACCAGCGCGCCATCGGATGCAAACAGCATCGCGCGGGTGGACGTGGTGCCTTCGTCGAGCACCAGAATATAGTCGGACATCGGTAACCCTCTCTCTTTTCCCGTCTCCTAGCCGCGTGGCGGGCGCAAAGTCGAGATGGCACCGAAACACGTTCGCGCCCCGCGCCAAGGCTTGGGCGGGGTGTCAAGCAAGTCACTTGCCGATGCAGCGCGGCAGGCCCAAATGGTGGGCATGGTCACCATCCCCGAAAAACCCTGGCCCACCGGCATGGCCGAAGACGTCGAGCCGCTGGTCCGCCGGGTGCTTGCGCCCAATCCCTCGCCCTACACCTTCACCGGCACCCAGACCTATGTCGTGGGGATGGCGGACGGGCCGGATTGCGCGGTGATCGACCCCGGCCCGAACGATCCTGCACATATCGATGCGGTCATGGCGGCGGTGGCGGGACGAAAGATCCTCGCGATCATGTGCACCCACACGCACCGCGACCATTCGCCTGCTGCCGCGCCGCTGTCGGCGCAGACGGGCGCGCCGATCGTCGGCTGCGCACCTTTGGTTCTGGCGGTGGATGGCCCCCGTTCGGACGAGGCCTTCGACCCGACCTATGCGCCCGACCGCGTGCTCGCCGATGGCGAAGGCATGCGCGGCACCGGCTGGACGCTGACCGCGGTTGCGACGCCGGGACACACCTCAAACCATCTGTGTTTCGCGCTCGCAGAAACAGGTTCGCTGTTCACCGGCGACCACGTGATGGGCTGGTCGACCAGCGTCGTCATCCCGCCCGATGGCGACATGGGCGATTACATGGCGAGCCTCGACAAGCTGATGGCGCGCGAGGATGTGCGCTACCATTCGGCCCACGGCGCCGCGATCGAGAAACCGCGCCAGCTGGTGCGCGGGATGATCGGCCACCGCCGCCAGCGCGAGGCGCAGATCCTGCGGCTTTTGGGCGAACGCGCACGGCCCGTCGGCGAGTTTATTCCCGACATGTACAAGGGCCTCGATCCGCGGCTGATCGGCGCTGCCGAAATGAGCGTGACCGCGCACCTGCTCGACCTGGAACGGCGCGCTCTGGCGGCGCGCGATGGCGCGGTGTGGCGCCTGTCCTGACGGCTGCGCCGTTCGCCGAAAGGTAGCTTGCCGCAGCCCGCATTCCATGTTCAACCTTTGCCGCAGGGACGCGGGATTGGGGGATCACGGGTATGGCAACGCTGGCACCGCCGCAGCGCGCGGCACAGGGCACACGGTTTTTCACGGTCATGGCGTTCGTCATGGCCGGCGTGATCGTCGCGGGCTTTTCGTTCAATCTGGCGATGGGCCGGTCGAGCTTTTCCGCCCCGCTGCCATTCCATGTCCATGGGCTGATCTTCATGGGCTGGCTCGCGCTCTATCTGGCGCAGGCGGTGACGATCGCCACGGGCCGCACCGCCTTGCACCGCCAGCTCGGACGGCTCGCCTATGTCGCGATCCCGGCGATGGTCGCGGCGGGCACGATGATGGTGATCGTCTCGGCGCGCACCAGCGGGGGGCCGTTCTTCTTTGCCAAGAACGAATTTCTGGTGAGCAATCTGGCCGGGCTGCTCGCGTTCGGCGCGCTGGCGCTGGCGGCCTTGCGCGCGGCGCGCCGCAGCGGCTGGCACCGGCGGCTGATGCTGGTGGCGATGAGCATTCTGACCGGGCCGGGTCTTGGCCGCCTGCTGCCGATGCCGTTGCTGATCCCCAACGCCTGGACGATCGTGATCCTTGCGACCTTCATCTTCCCGGTGATCGGGATGATCGCCGACAAGCGCGCGCACGGCCGGGTGCATCCCGCCTATTGGTGGGGCGTGGGAATCGATGCCGGCGCCTTCGTGGTCTCGATGCTGATCGCTTATTCGCCGCTCGGCTATGCCTTTACCGAATGGGTCACCGCAGGCAGCCCCGGCGCCGCGCGGCCGATGCAGGCGTTCCTGCCGCCCGGCTTTGCGATGTAGGCACCTTGCGCTTTTCGCTCGAAAAAGGTGCGCACACCCCTATATCGGCACCAGCCTAAGCAACGGGATGTGATCGATGAGCCTGCTGACCAAGAACCCCACCGGTGCCGATCTGCTGGCCGAGATCGACCGTCTGCGGAAGGAAAAGAACGCGGTTATCCTCGCGCATTATTACCAGACGCCCGATATCCAGGACATCGCCGATTTTGTCGGCGACAGCCTCGAATTGTCGCGCAAGGCGGCGGCGACCGATGCCGACGTAATTGCGTTCTGCGGGGTCAAATTCATGGCCGACACCGCCAAGATCCTCAGCCCCCAGAAGACCGTGATCCTGCCCGACATGGACGCCGGGTGCTCCCTTGAGGATTCCTGCCCGCCCGAGAAATTCCGCGCCTTCCGCGAAGCCCACCCCGATCACATCGCGCTGACCTACATCAACTGCTCGACCGAGGTTAAGGCGCTGTCGGACGTGATCGTCACCAGTTCCAGCGCCGAGACGATCCTTGCCCAGATCCCGCCCGAACAGAAGATCATCTTCGGCCCCGACCGGCACCTTGGTGGCTACCTCAGCCGCAAGTTCAACCGCGAAATGCTGCTGTGGCCCGGCGTGTGCATCGTCCACGAAGCCTTCAGCGAAACCGAGCTGCTCAAGCTGAAGGAGCAATATCCGGATGCGCCGATCGCCGCGCACCCCGAATGCCCGCCGACGATCATCGACCATGCGGACTATGTCGGCTCGACCAGCGGCATCCTCTCCTTCGCCAAGACCTTCCCCGGCGACACGCTGATCGTCGCGACCGAGCCGCACATCATCCACCAGATGGAAAAGGCGCTCCCCGAAAAGACCTTCATCGGCGCGCCGGGGGCTGACGGGAACTGCTCGTGCAATATCTGCCCCTACATGGCGCTGAACACGATGGAGAAGCTCTATACGGCGCTGCGCGATCTTTCGCCGCAGATCGAGATCGAGGAAGGCATCCGCCTCAAGGCCAAGCGCAGCCTCGACCGCATGCTCGACATGGCCAGCGGCACCGTGGGCATGGGCGATCTCGGCAAGGTGCGTTTCAGCGGGGATTGATTCGGCCAGACCCGACAGGGCGAGCAGCGTGAGGGGGTGGCATAGGTGACGACGCGCTTGAGACTGTTGTGGCTGTCGCTGAAAACCAGCTACTGGTTCTATCCCGCGGTGCTTTCCATCAGCGCTTTTGCGCTGTCGGCGCTGACGCTGTATCTCGATCGCACCACCAACACCGCCTGGCTGGCCGAGATCGGCGTGATCGAACTGGCCGGGCCGGACAGCGCATCGGATATTCTGGTGCTGGTCGCAGGCGCGATGCTGGGCGTCGCCTCGACGGTGTTCTCGATCACAATTGCCGCGGTCGCCTATGCAAGCGGCACCTATGGCCCGCGATTGCTCAACAACTTCATGGAAGACCGCGGCAACAAGGTGAGCCTTGCGGTGTTCATCGCCACTTTCGTGTTCTGCGTGAACGTGCTGCGCACGATCCGCCACGAGGGCGCAACGACCACCGGATTCGACGGTGAAACGCTGCAGCTTACCTCCTTCGTCCCCAACCTGTCGCTGCTGGTTGCCTACGCGCTGATCGTGATATCGGTGGGAACGCTGGTCTATTTCCTGCACCACATCCCGTCCTCGATCCGCATTCACACGGTGCTGCAGGCGATCGGCGAGCGGTTGATCCGCGACATCAAGGCGACCTACCCCGACAAGCCCTCGGCCCCCGCCCCCGTCCGCACCGCCGATGGCGCGCCCATTGCCGCGGCAAGCCCCGGTTATGTCCAGTCGATCAGCTTCGGCCCGCTCGCCACCCTCGCCAAGGCATCAGGCGTATGCATCACGCTCGACTGCCGCACCGGCGATTTCGTCCATCCGGGCATGGTGCTGGCGCGCTGGACGCGCGATGCAGGTGTCGAGGCCCTTCCCGATAGCGATGCCTCTTTCGATTGCGACAAGGCGCGCGAATGCTTCGTGCTGGGCGGAATGCGCACGTCCGATCAGGATTTGCGGTTCGGGATCGATGAACTGGTCGAGATTGGTCTGCGCGCGCTGTCGCCGGGGATCAACGATCCCTTCACCGCGATCACCGCGATGCACTGGCTGGGCGCAGCGACCGCGGAACTGGGCCACCGCTATCTCGACCACCACTCGGACGATAACGAGAAACAGGATGGCGATCCGCGTGTGATCCGCCGCAGCGTGACCTTCCCCGAATATGTCAGCCGCGGCTTCGGCTCGCTGCGCAGCGGCGTTGCACGCAGCCCGGTGGCCGCACTGGTCGGGCTCGAAACGCTCGCCAATGCCGCGCGCGTGATCGACGATGAAACCCGCAAGGCCGATCTGATGCGCGAAGCCGATCTGCTTTTCGCACAGGCGCAGACCGGGTTGGCCGGCCCCGACCTCGAAATGGTGCAAGGTCGCTATCACGCGCTCGGAAACTGAAGCGCTGGCCTAAGCCTTCGCCCGCGCCACCGCGAGCGCCGCGCCGACCAGCACCATTCCGACGATATCGGTGCCCGACAAGACCTCGCCGAACGCCAGCCAGCCGTAGATCGAGGCGACCACGGGCTGGGTGAGCAGTGCAAGCCCCACCACCAGCGGCGGGAAATACCTGAGCGCGAAGACCATCAGCCCCTGCCCCACCAGCTGGCTCAATACGAACAGGCCGACAATCGGCCCCCACGCCTGCGGCCACACCGGCTCCCCCAACGCAAGGGCAATGACAAGCAGCACCGGCGCGCCGAACACGCTGACCCAGAACAGCAGGCTCCACGATCCGAACGCCCCGCGCGCGTTCTGAAGCGTCAGCAGATAGACCGCGTAAAGCAGCCCTGCCGCGACCGAGAACAGATCGCCGATCAGCGTCGCGTCGGAGATTTCGAGGCTGCGCCCCATCAGGATCGCCGCGCCGGCCAGCGCGAAGACGATCGCCAGCCATTCGAGCCGCCCGGGCGCCGTGCGGTGGACGATGAAGCCCCAGAACAACAGCACGATCGACCCGGCATTGCCGAACAGCGTCGCATTGCCCAGCCGCGTCATCCCGATCCCGATATGCCAGCTGGCCAGATCGAGCGCGAAGGTCACCGCCCCCAGCGCGACCAGCGCCATCGTCATCACCGGCATCCCCGTCAGCGGCTGGCGGTTGGCACGCGCGAGCAGTGCCATGAACGGCAGCGCGAGGAACAAGCGCCAGAACCCTGCCGCGACCGGGCCGGTATCGGCCAGCCGCACGAACCACGGCCCGATCGCCAGCGCCACGTTGCCGCCCAGCAGCGCCAACAGCAGCAGCCACGCCGCCGGGCGCTTTTCCGCTTGGACAAGTTCTGCTTGGGACGGACCCTCATTTTCCATGCTTGCGCCCTAGCGTCCCGCGTCCCAAGTGGATAGCCAATCGCAACCGGTTCACGAGGATAAATCAGCCATGCACGACGCTTTGTTCCAGCCGCTCACAATGGGCGCGCTTACTGCGAAAAACCGCATCCACATGGCCCCGCTCACCCGCGGGCGCGCGGCCGAACCGATGTTCACGCCCAACGATATGATGGCGACCTATTACCGCCAGCGTGCGGGCGCAGGGATGATCCTGACCGAAGCGACCGGGATCAGCCGCGAAGGCCTGGGCTGGCCTAGCGCGCCGGGTATCTGGAGTGACGAGCAGACCGAAGCTTGGAAAGCGACCACCAAGGCGGTGCACGAGGAAGGCGGCCTCATCGTCATGCAGCTGTGGCACATGGGCCGGATCGTGCATCCCTGGTTCCTCGATGGCGAACCGCCGTTTTCCGCCAGCGCCACCACCGCGCCGGGCGACGCGCACACGCCGGTCGGCAAGCAGCCCTATGCGCAGGCGCGCGAAATGACGCATGAGGATATCAAGCGCACGATCGCCGATTACCGCCGCGCCGCCGAAAACGCCAAGAAGGCGGGCTTCGACGGGGTGCAGCTCCACGCCGCGAACGGCTACCTCGTCGACCAGTTCCTGCGCGACAAGACCAACTTGCGCACCGACGAATATGGCGGCAGCCCTGAAAACCGCACCCGCTTCATGCGCGAGGTGCTCGAAGCATTGATCGACGTGTGGGGCGCGGACCGCGTCGGCATCCGCCTGTCGCCCAATGGCGATTCGCAAGGCACCGATGACAGCAACCCGCCCGCCACCTTCGGTGCAGCGGCCAAGGTGTGCGAGGAACTCGGCCTTGCCTTCGTCGAGCTGCGCGAACCCGGCCCCGACGGCACCTTCGGCAACACCGACGTGCCCAAGCAAAGCCCGCTGATCCGCCAGATCTACACCGGCCCGCTGATCCTCAATTCGGATTACACCGCCGAGGAAGCCGTGGCCGACGTGGAAAGCGGCAAATGCGATGCGGTGAGCTTCGGCCGCCCGTATATTTCGAACCCCGATCTCGACAAGCGGATCGCGGTGGGCGCGCACTGGAACCCGAACAAGGACGTGCCCAAGAGCTGGTATTTCCCGATCCCCGAAGGTTACATCGATTATCCGACGCTCGAAGAAGAACAGGCGCAGTCTGCCGATTGATCCTGTTGCGCCCCGGCAGCGTCCGCAAGGGACGCTGCCGGGGGCTTTACCGGCGCGCGATGATGGCGCGCCCGGCGCCCCTTTGCGAAGCCTGCGGGGGAAACTGCTGTGAAACGCCTTGTCCTTGCCTGTTGCCTTGTTGCTGCCGCCGCGCCGATCATGGCGCAGGATGCCTATCGGCCCGCCTTCGATCCGGGCGCGATGACCGACCGGCCGCACGGCACGCCCAACCGGGTGATGGTGCTGGGAACCCCGCACCTGTCGCAATTGCCCAAGACCTTCACCCCCGACATGGCCGAGCCGCTGGTCGTCCGGCTTACCGGCTGGGCCCCCACCGCGGTCGCGGTCGAGGAAACGCCGGGGATCGTCTGCCACCGGATGCGGCAGATGCCCGCGCGTCATGCCGAGGCGATCGAAAGCTATTGTTTCGACCCGGCGCTGGCCGCAGCTGCGACGGGCCTGTCGGTCCCGCAGGCGAACGACAAGGCCGAAGCATTGCTGGCCGCATGGCCGGCTGAGCCCGCGCCTGCGCAGCGGCGCGAACTGGCTGCGGTGTTTCTTGCCGCGGGCGAACCGGCCTCCGCAGTGGTGCAATGGCTGCGCCTGCCGGCTTCCGAACAGATCGCCGATGGCCTGCTGACAGCGCCGCTCGCCGCGCAGCTTGAACGGCTCGCGAGGGCAAAGAACGAAACCTATGCGATTGCCGCCAAGGTCGCCGCGCGCAGCGGGCTTGAACGGATATGGAGCGTCGATGACCAGTCGACCTACATGGGCCCCGAACCCGATCAGAACGCCTATGGCGCAGCGATCATGCAGGCGTGGGATAATCCGGCGGCCAAGGCGCAATCGGCGGCGAGCGATGCGTTGATCGCCGGGCTTTCCGCGCCGGAGGGCTTGTTCGCGCTGTATCGCGGGTACAACGCCCCCGCGCTGGCCGATGCGATTTACAAGGCCGATTTCGGCGCGGTGCTGACCGAGCCTTCCGAAGCCGGCTTCGGGCGGCGCTATCTGGCCTATTGGGAAACGCGCAACCTGCGGATGGTCGCCAACATGCGCGAAGTGCTGGGCCGCAAGCCGGGCACGCGGATGCTGACGATCGTCGGCGCCTCGCACAAACCCTACTACGAGGCCTATCTGGCGCAGATGCGCGATGTCGACCTGGCCGATGTCACCCCGCTGCTGGGTGACGCGCCGCGCTGAGGCGCGGCGTCAGGGCTGCGGCTGATCGGCCTGCGGGGCGGCGGTAGGCGTGTCGGCGGGGGCAGGCGCGGGCGCGGCGTCGACGCCCGGCACCGGGGTCACCTCGGGCTGTGCGGCGTCGACATCCGCGTCCACGTCCTGCGCGGCGCGCGGGGCGAGCGGGGCTTGCGAATCGAGCTCTTCGAGCGGGATCATCGCGTCCGACACCGAACCTTTGAGCACCTCGGCCGTTGCGCCGGCATCCTCGTCGGCGGGGGCGGCGGACTGATTGTCGCAGGCGGCCAGCATCAGGCACAGGGCAAGAAGAACGGTGCGGGTCATCGGCACGCTCTTTTGGCGGCGGCATCCAGCACGTCAAGGAAATCGTCACTGGTGGCCAGCAGCGCCGCGTCCCATTCGTCCGCCGACACCTTGACCCCCAGCCGGGCAAGGCTGGTGACCCCGTATTCGGCGATCCCGCAAGGCACGATCCCGCCGAAATGCGTGAGGTCAGGGTCAAGGTTCACCGAAAAGCCGTGCATCGTCACCCAGCGTTTGACCCGCACCCCGATCGCCCCGACCTTCGCCTCGGCCCCGTCGATATCGCGCGTCCAGATCCCGACGCGCCCCTCCGCGCGCCAGCTTTCCACCCCGAACCGCGCGAGCGTGGCGATCACCCAGCCCTCGATCGCGTGGACGAAGCAGCGCACGTCCTTCCCCCGGTGGGCAAGGTTCAGCACCAGATAGCCCACGCGCTGGCCCGGACCGTGATAGGTGTAGCGTCCGCCGCGTCCCGCCTCGACCACATCGAAGCGCGGGTCGACCAGTTCGGCGGGGTCGGCGCTGGTGCCCGCGGTATAGACCGGCGGGTGTTCGAGCAGCCAGACGAGTTCGGCCGCCTCGCCTGCGAAGACCGCGGCGTTGCGCGCCTCCATCGCGGCAAGCGCCTCGGCATAGGGGATCTGCGCGTCCGCGCGCCGCCATTCGATCGGGAATGCGCCGGAGGTGATGGTGGGAGCAGTGCTTGCCATGCCGCATCGGTGGGGGCATTGAGCGGCGAGATCAAGCGGCGAATGCGCATCTGCGCGCGGCCGACACAGCGAACAGAGGGATCGTCCGCAATGCAAACCCGCAAGCTCAACATGGGCAAGGCCTGGACCCAGGCGACCGGCCTGATCGGCGCGAACCGCGACACGCTGAGCGCGATTGCGGGCCTGTTCTTCTTCGTCCCTTCGTTTGCGGGCGGAGTGTTCGTGCCCGATCTGGCAAGTTCGGCAGCGGCCGCGCCATCGGGCGCCGATCCGCAGGTCGCGTTCCAGGCGCTGGTCGACCAGATCAGCGCGGTCTATGCCGAACACTGGCCGCTGTTCCTTGGTCTCACGATCGTCCAGTTCATCGGCATCATGGCGGTCTTCGCGTTGCTCAGCGGGCGCGGCAATCCGACCGTGGGCGAGGCGCTGGGCACGGGCATCAAGAGCCTCCCTTCCTATATCGCGGCCCAGTTGATCAGCGCCGTGGGCATCTCTTTTGCCGTCGGCGTGCCCTTGTCGCTGCTGTCGCTCATCAGCCCGGCGCTGGGCGCGGTGGCGGTGCTGCTCGCGCTGCCGATGATGGCGTGGCTGTTCATCCGGTTCTCGATGACCACCGCGGCGATCGCGATCGAGGGCGAACGCAATCCGATCGCCGCGCTGCGCCGGTCGTGGCGGCTGACCAAGGGCAACAGCCTGCGGATTTTCCTGTTCCTGTTCCTGCTGATGTTCACCATCGGCATCCTCGCCACGCTGGTTTCGGCGATCCTCGGCCTGATCCTTTCGGCCTTTGGCGAGCCGGTGGCGAGCATCGGGATCGACATCGTCAGCGCACTTGTCACCGCGCTGGTGACCACCGTTTTCCTCGTCGTCAGCATCGCGATCTACCGCCAGCTGTCCGGCCCGCCCGCCGCCGCGCTGGCCGAGACCTTCGAGTAGGCCGCGCGGGCAGTTCCATGACCCGCAGCGAACACGATCTGACCCCGGTCGCCGCGGTCCCCGCCGCCAGCGGCAACGCGATCCCGCCGGGGCGCATGGCGCTGTTGTTCATGGTGATGCTGGTCACCGCGGCGGGCAACACCGCGATGCAATCGGTGATGCCCTCGATCGGCACCGCCTTGCAGGTCGAGGACGTGTGGATCAGCCTCGCCTATTCGTGGTCGGCCTTGCTGTGGGTGGTATGCGCGCCGTTCTGGGCGCGGCGTTCGGACAAGCGCGGGCGCAAGGCGATGATGGCGCTGGGGCTGACCGGGTTCATCACCAGCTTCGTGTTGTGCGGCGCGGCGCTGTGGGCGGGGCTTTCGGGATGGATGGGCGCGTTCTGGACGCTGATCGCCTTTGCCGCCGCGCGCAGCCTCTACGGCGGGTTCGGCAGCGCCGCCCCGCCAGCGGTGCAGGCCTATGTCGCCTCGCGCACCCCGCGCAGCCAGCGCACGCAGGCGCTCTCGCTGATCGCGTCGAGCTTCGGGCTTGGCACGGTGATCGGCCCGGCGCTCGCCCCGCTCCTGGTGGTGCCGCTGTTCGGGCTGGGGCTGACCGGCCCGTTCCTCGCCTTCGCTCTGGTCGGCGCGGTCGCGCTGGTGCTGCTGCGCCTGCGGCTGCCCGATGACGAGCCGCGCTATGCCACCCGCGGCGCGGCGGTCGCCTATTCGAGCGCATCGGGCGCGCCCGCCGATCCGCAGGAGGCGACCGAGAGCGACGATCCCATCGACCAACCCGCTAGGGCTGAGGCGGCGCGCCTGTCGTGGCGCGATCCGCGGCTCAGGCCGTGGGTGTTTGCCGGGCTTGTCGGCGGGCATGCGCAGGCGATGGTGCTGGGAATCTCGGGCTTCCTCGTGCTCGACCGGCTGGGCCTGCGCGACACGCCGGCGCAAGGCGCGGGGCCGGTGGGCATGGTGTTGATGGCGGGCGCGATCGCCACGCTGCTCGCGCAGTGGGGCCTGATCCCGCGCTTCAACCTCGGCCCGCGCGCGGCGACCTTGTGGGGCATCGGCGCAGCGGCGGTGGGGACCGTGATCCTTGCCGTCGCGGGCGATCTCCATCTGATCGCGATCGGCTATTCGATCGCCTCGCTCGGCTTCGGGCTGTTCCGCCCGGGCACCACCGCGGGCACCTCGCTCGCGGTCAGCCGCGCCGAGCAAGGGCAGGCGAGCGGGATCGTCGCGAGCATTGCCGGGGCGAGCTATATCTATGCCCCCGCGCTTGGCGTCTGGCTCTATGGCCATTCCGACTGGCTGGGCTTCGGCCTGATCGTCGCGCTGTGCGCAGTGGTGCTTGCCTATGGCTGGCTGCGGCTGCAACCCGACGCGCTGCTAACGGGCGAGCGCGGCTAGAGGATTTCGAGCCTAGAGGATTTCGAGCACCGTGTCCTGCGGGCGGCACAGGCGCACGCCCTTGTCGGTTTCCACCAGCGGGCGCTCGATCAGGATCGGATCGGCGACCATCGCGGCAAGCACCGCCGCATCGTCGGCTTGCGGCAACCCGCGCTCGGCCGCATCGGTGCCGCGCAGCCGCAAGCCTGCCTGCGGGGTAATCCCGGCATCGCGGTAAAGCTGCGCCAGTTTTTCCGCGCTCGGCGGGTCTTTGAGGTATTCGACCACCGTCACCTCCACCCGGCTAAGGTTTTCGAGGATCGCCAGCGTCTTGCGCGATGTGCCGCACGCCGGGTTGTGCCAGATCGTTGCCTTCATAGTCGTCATCCTCATTCGTCTTCGGGCACGCGCAGCGCGGGCACGTTGCGCGCCGCATCCTCGGCGCTGATCCCGGGTGCGGGCGCGGCGCTGACGCGTTCCTGCCGCTGGGCGACGCGCGCGGCCTGCTCTGCCACTTTTACCAGCCGAGGATAGACCCCGCAGCGGCAGATATTGGGCACCGCCGCATCGATATCCGCGCGGGTGGGGGCCGGATTGCGCTGGAGCAGCGCCGCCAGCGCAATCACGATCCCCGGGGTGCAGTAACCGCACTGAATCGCGCCTTGCGCCACCATCGCCTGCTGCACCGGATGCGACCGGTCGCGGCTCAGCCCTTCGATCGTGGTGATGATCCGCCCCTCGGCCTCGGCCAGCGTGATCGCGCAGGAACGCAGCGCCACCCCGTCGACCAGCACCATGCACGCGCCGTTGCACTGCGCCCCGCCCCCGCCGCACGCCTTTGTGCCGGTGAGGTTGGCCGCTTCGCGCAGCGCGTAAAGCAGCGGCATCCGCGGATCGAGGTCGAACTGGACCGGCCGTTCGTTGACGGTCATGCGGCTCATCGGCTCACCCCTTCACCGCCCTGCCTGAAAGCCTGTTGGAGACACATGAGACACTGTCCAGAACAAGAAAAACCGGCCCCCGCAAACAGGGGCGCAGCAGGCATGGCAAAGGGGGCGGTTACGATCATCGAACCCGCCTGCCAGATTTGCGGCAGGTAGGAAACCGGCAGCGTTCCGGTTGTCGCCGACGCGCGGTTACTGCCGCCAGCTGTCGTCGATCTTGTCGATCCGGCGCTTCCACGCCTCGAAATCGAACATCCCCGCGCCGCCCTGCCCGCTCATCACCGACAGATCGCGCTGGTGCACGTCGACCACGCTTTGCGGGACCATCACCGGGTCGCCCATCGAAAGCGTCGCGACTTGGATTTCGCAGGCGCGTTGCAAGGCCCACATCTTGACGAACATGCCCTGAATCGTGCGGTCCATCACCACCGGGCCGTGGTTGCGCAGCATCAGGATCGAATGGTTGCCGAGGTTGCGCACCAACCGCTCGCCCTCCTCGGGGCGAACGGTGATGCCTTCGAAATCGTGATAGCCGATCTGCCCCTGGAAATTGCAGGCATAGAAATTGAGCGGCAGCAGCCCGTCCTTGTGGCTCGCCACCGCCATCGTCGCGGTGGTGTGGACATGGCAGATCGCATCCGCACGCCCGCCCAGATGCTTGTGGAAATAGCCGTGCTGGGTAAAGCCCGCCTTGTTCACCATATAGGGCGAACCGCCGACATTGTTGCCCTCGACATCGATCTTGACGAGGTTGCTGGCGGTGACTTCGCTGTAAAGCAGGCCAAAGGGGTTGATGAGGAAGGTGTCCTTCTCGCCCGGCACCTTCACCGAAATGTGGTTGTAGATCGATTCCGACCAGCCCAAGTGATCGAAGATCCGGTAGCACGCCGCCAGATCCAGCCGCGCCTGCCATTCCTCGGGGCTGACCTGGCCTTCGAGGCTGGTCATCGTGGGCTTGAGCTGCGTTGCCATCGGCTTTGGTTCCTCTTCCGTCTGCTTTGGCTCAAGCTATCGCATGGCGAGGGAATGCTTTGCAAGCCGCCCGCAGCACCGCTAGGCCATCGCCCGAATGTCAGCGCCCGCCCCGTCATCCGCCCGGTTGATCACCGGAAGCATCCCCGGACACCTCGTCAGCCAGACGCTGCCCTCGATCGTCGGGGTCGCCGCGATCATGTCGATCGGGATCGTCGATGCCTATTTCATCGGCCAATTGGGCAGCGCGCCGCTCGCCGCGATCAGCTTTATCTTCCCGATCACCGTTGCCAGCACCTCGCTGGGTGTGGGCGTGATGGTGGGGATCAATTCGGTGGTCGCGCGCGCATTGGGCGAAGGCGATATCGAACGCGCGCGGCGGCGGGCCAATTTCGGGATCGTGTTCGCCTGCCTGTGCGGGCTGGTGATGGGCGCCGGATTGTGGCTGGCGATCGACCCGATCTTTGCCGCGATGAATGCGCCCGAACGCCTGATGCCGTTGATCCGCGCCTATATGGCGCCCTTTGCGCTGGGCTTTCCGTTGAGCCTTGCGATCATGGGGCTGAACGGCGTGCTGCGCGGCCAGGGCGAGGCCAAGCGCACCAGCATCGTCAGCATCGCCTATGCCGCGGCCAACTGGGTGCTCAACCCGATCCTGATCACCGGAGCCTTGGGGTTCGAGGGATACGGTATCCAAGGCTCGGCCTATGCGACGGTCATCGGCTGGGGCGTGGGAGTGGTCACGGGGGTGTGGCTGCTGCGCGCGACCCCGCTGCCGCTCGATCTGTCGAGCCTGCGCGGCGGCAATCTGATCGACCCGGCCAAGGCGATCATCCGCGTCGGATTGCCTGCGGCTTTCTCCAACGCGATCAACCCCTTGGGCCTTGCGGTGCTGACCGGGGTGATCGCGATGGAGGGCGAGGCCGCGGTCGCGGGCTTCGGCGCGGCGGGCCGTTTGCAAAGCTTCGTGATCGTTCCCCTGCTCGGCCTGTCGGGCGCGATCGGGGCGATCGTCGGGCAGAACTGGGGCGCAGGCCGGATCGACCGCGCGCGCGAAGCGGTGCGCTATGCCTTCGGGTTCTGCATCGTCTGGGGCCTCGTGGTCGCGATCGCGATGATGGCGGCGGGCGCAACTTTTGCGCGGATCTTCACCGATGATCCTGCGGTGGTCGCCGAATTCGATCTCTACCTCAAGATCGCGGCCTGGGGCTATGCCGGGTTCGGCCTGCTGATCGTGGGCAACGGGATCATGAATTCGGTCGGCAAGGCGGGCTTTGCGCTGGGCCAATCCATCGCGCGGGTGTTTCTGGTGATGCTGCCGGTCGCGCTGTTGCTCGCCCCTGCAATGGGTTCGTCGGCGGTCTATACCGCGGAACTCGCCGCCAACCTGTTCGGCGCGGCCTCGGCGCTGGTGCTGGTGCGCTTCATCTTTGCCCGGCGCATGGCCGAAGCCGCGCCGCCGCGCTAGGCGCTTGTTAACCAACCCTGCCGCATAGGCTTTTGCGCAAAGCGAAAGAGGGCGCGCAAGGGATGGACGATCTGCTGGCGGATTTCATCGCCGAAACCCGCGAGATGCTGGAAGCTTCCAGCGGCGAACTCGTCGCGTGGGAGGCCGATCCCACCGACCGCGCGCGGCTCGATACGATCTTCCGCTTCGTCCACACGGTGAAGGGCAATTGCGGCTTCTTCGATTTTCCGCGCCTTGCCAGCCTGTCGCACGCCGCCGAGGATGCGCTCGCCGATTGCCGCGCGGGGCGACGCGAGGCGGACAGCCGGCTGGTGACCGCGGTGCTCGCGATCATCGACCGGATCGCGGTGATGGCCGATGCGATCGAGGCGGGCGAGCCCTTTCCCGAAGACGGCGACGAGGCGCTGATCGCGGCGCTTGGTGTTTCACGTGAAACATCGCCGCAAACCGCCCCCCAGGACGAGGCTGAAACGGGTCTGGAGGGGGTCGAGGACGGGTCTGAACCCGATCAAACGCCCGCTGCCGAGGATCAGGCCGCACGCACGCGCCGCAGCGATGCCGCCGCCGCCCAGCGCACGATCCGCCTGCCCGTCGAACTGCTCGACCGCGTGATGAGCGGCGTGTCCGACATGGTGCTCGCGCGCAACGATCTGGCCCACCGGCTGCGGCAGGCAGGCACCCAGCCGACCATCGACGGCCCGTTCGAACGGCTGACCACGATCCTGTCCGACGTGCGCGACGCGATCACGCGGATGCGGATGCAGCGGATCGAAACCCTGTTCGGCGCGCTGCCGCGGCTGGTGCGCGATCTTTCCGCCGAACTCGGCAAGCAGGTGATGATCGATCTCGACGGCGGCGACGTCGAGCTCGACCGCGAGATGATCGAGACGATCCGCGATCCCCTGACCCACATCATCAGGAACGCGATCGACCACGGGATCGAAACCCCCGCCGCACGCCGCGCCGCGGGCAAGCACGAGATCGGCCTGCTCACCATCGCCGCGCGCCAATCGGGCAACACGATCAGCATCGTGGTCGCCGATGACGGGCGCGGGCTCGACGAGGAACGGATCATCGCCAAGGGCCTCGCCACGGGCCTCGTCGCCGCCGCCAACCGCGCGCATCTGCCGCGCGACAAGGCCCTGAACCTGATTTTCGAACCCGGCTTTTCGACCGCCGAAACCGTCAGCAATGTCTCGGGCCGCGGCGTGGGGCTGGATGTGGTGCGCCAGAACCTCGAAAAGGTCGGCGGCAGCATCAAGGTGGGCTCCGCCCCCGGGCACGGCACCACCTTCACGCTGCAAATCCCGCTCACGCTCAGCATCATTGCCGGGTTAACCGTCGAATGCGCCGGCCAGCGTTTCGCGATCCCGCAATCCTATGTCGAGGAAATCGTCCAAGGGACCGCGCGCTCGCTCGATCTCACCCGGCTGGGGGAAGCCGCGCTGATCACCTTCCGCAACCAGCGCGTGCCGTGCCTGATGCTCGACGCCGTGCTCGGCCTGCCGGGGGGCGAGGCTGATCCCAAGACGCCGACACTGGTGATGTTGCGGCTGGCGAGTGGCGATCTGTTCGCGCTGGCGGTCAATGCGATCCATTCGCACGGCGATCTGGTCGTCAAGCCACTCGCGCCTGCGGTGATGCGGACCGGACTTTATGCCGGATCGACGCTGCTCGACGATGGCCAGCCGGTGCTGCTGCTCGACATCGCCAATATCGCGGCCAGTGCCGATCTGGTCAGCGATGCGCGCACCCGCGTGCTTGCCCCGCGCGGCGAGGCGATCGAGGCTGCCGGCGCGGCGGAGCGCGCGATGCTGTTCACCGATTTTGCCGGGCGGCGTTCGGCGGTGCGGCTGGAGCTGGTGCAGCGGATCGAGACCGCCGCGGCCAGCGCGATCGACCGGTCCGGCGGGCGTGCGCGGGTGGTGATTGACGGCATGATCCTCCCCCTGATCGGCCTGCCCGATACCCCGCTGACCCAGCCGCGGGTGCGGTTGCTGCGCCTGTCCGACGGCGCATGCGAAGTGCTTTATGCGGTGCGCGAGGTCGAGGATGCGGTCGAACTCACCCACGCGCTCGCCCCCGTCCCCGAAGACCCGCTGACCGAGGCGATCACGCTGATCGGCGGCAAGCCTGCCAGCCTGATCGACGCGCACGAACTGTTCGCCCGCTTCGGCGCCCCGCCCGAGGCCGCGGCGCGCCCGCGCTGCATCCTGCCCGAAGGCGAATGGGCGCGCGCCATCCTTGCCCCGCTGGTGCAGGCGGCAGGATACGACATCCTGTCCGACGCCGATGCGGCAAACGCCGAACCCGGCGCGGTCGCGATCCTGTTCGAGGACACCTACGAAGTCGCGCAGGCACTGGGCCGCCCCTTGCCGCGTCAGGTGATCCGCCTGCGCGATCAGCCCGAAGCGCCTGCGGGCAGCCCGACGATCTACCGCTATGATCGCAGCGCGCTGCTGGCCGCGCTGGGCAAGGCAGCGAAGGACCACACCGGCCGCGGCCATATCGGAGAAGCCGCATGACCGATCCGCTGCTTGTCGTCATCCAGCTGGCCGGACGGCGCTGCGCGCTGTGGGCGCTCGATGTCAAATCGGTGATCGAGATCGGCGCGGTCACGCCGATCCCGCGCGCGCCGGCATGGATTGCCGGGATCACCGCGCTCCGCAGCCAGGCGCTGACCGTGATCGATTGCCGCACCGCGATCGGGGTGCCTCATGCCGACTGGCCGACCGATCACCGCGCGGTGGTGGTCGCCGAAGGGGGCCATGCCTACGCGCTGAGGGTCGACGGGATCGAGGATGTCACCACCGCGGTCACCGAACCGGGCCAGGTGCCGGGCGGATTCGGCCCCGAATGGTCGCGGATCGCCACCGGCATGATCGAAACGATGGCCGGCCCTGCCCTGCTGATCGATCTGCCCGCAATGCTTGCCGGCCCAGATCACCTGCACCGCGAAATCGAGGCGGCGGCTTAACCCAATCCTTACGCAATGGGCCTAGCCTCGCGGTCTTCAATGCAGGACAATCCCATGAAAACGTGCCTGATCGTCGATGATTCCCGGGTGATCCGCAAGGTTTCGAGACATATCCTCGAAACGCTGGGCTTTGCCGTGGAAGAGGCCGAGAACGGCAAGCTGGCGCTGGATGCCTGCGATGCGGCGATGCCCGATGTGGTGCTGCTCGACTGGAACATGCCGGTGATGACGGGGATCGAATTCCTCGTCCTGCTGCGCAAGCGCCCCGGCGGCGACAAGCCCAAGGTGGTGTTCTGCACCACCGAAAACGACGTGGCGCATATCCGCCAGGCGATCAGCGCCGGGGCGGACGAATATGTGATGAAGCCGTTCGATCACGAGACGTTGCAGATCAAGCTGCAGCTTGTCGGGTTTGCGTGAGGCCCGCCCCTCCCCCGCCCCGCAGCGGTGCGCCCGATAACCCGGGCCGTCCCTTTGCTCACGCCGGAGCCGCCGCCGCGATCCGGGTGATGATCGTCGACGATTCGCTGACGGTCCGCACGGTCTTCAAGCGGATGGTCGACAGCGATCCGGCGCTGGTGATCGCCGGCACCGCATCGAGCGCGGAAAGCGCGCTGTCGCAGCTTTCCCGCACCCCCGCCGATGTCGTGCTGCTCGATCTCGAAATGCCCGGGATCGGCGGATTGGGCGCGCTGCCCGCAATCCTTGCGACACCGGGCAATCCGCAGGTGCTGGTGGTCTCCTCGCTGACGGTCGACGGCGCCGAACACACGCTGTCCGCCTTGCAGATGGGGGCCGCCGACACGCTGCTCAAACCGCGTCCGGGCGGCTTTACCGAGGAATACCGCGCCGCGCTGCTCGGCAAGATCCGCGCTCTGGGTGCGCGCGCTGGCGCTGCGGCTTCGCTGCCTTCGCCGCGCGAGCCCGCCGATGCCTCCTTCGTGCGCTCCGGGCTGGGCCGGCGGATGGCGCGCGCCGATGTGGTCGCGATCGGCGCGTCGACCGGAGGGATCCATGCGCTGGGGCTGATGCTGCGCCGGCTTGCGCCTGATTTTGCCGTGCCGCTGCTGATCACCCAGCATCTGCCCGCCAGTTTCATGCCGGTTTTCGCGCGCCAGATCGAAGCCGCCTGCGGGCGCCGCGCCGAAATCGCCGCCGATGGCCTGATCCTCACCCCCGGCCGGATCCTGATCGCGCCGGGCGACGGGCATGTGATGGTGCGCCGCACCGGTGCGCGGCTGGTGGTCAGGATCAGCACCGAACCGCAGCCCAGCGGCTGCATGCCCTCGGTCGATCCGATGCTCGCCAGTCTGGCCGAGGCCTGCGATGGCCGCGCGCTGGGCGTGATCCTGTCGGGGATGGGCCGCGACGGGGTGATCGGCGCGGCGGCGCTGGTCGAGGCCGGCGGCACGATCTATGCGCAGGATGCCGATACCTGCGCGGTGTGGGGGATGCCCGGCGCCGCTGCGCGCGCAGGGCTCGCCAGCCTCGTCGCCCCGCCCGACCGGCTGGGCGATGCGGTGATGGCGCTGGTTTCGGGCACGGCGGCGGCGAGCCCTGCGGCGGCTGCGCGATGAGCCAGCCGGTCACCGCCAGCGAAGCCTCGCACCAGATCATCGCCGATCTGCTCGAAGCGCGCACCGGTCAGCATCTGACCGAAAGCCGCCGCTGGCGCGTCAATTCGGCGCTTGCGGGAATTTTCCGCACGCACGGGATCAGCAATGTCGACCAGCTCGTCTGCCTGCTCGATCACCCGCAGGCGGGCGATCTGGCGCAGGACGTGGTCGAGGCGCTGCTCAACAACGAGACCTATTTCTTCCGCGACAAGCCGACCTTCGACCAGTTGCCGGGCGAAATCCTGCCCGAACTGGCCGAACGCCGCCGCAATGTGCGCCGCCTGTCGATCTGGTCGGCGGGCTGTTCGACCGGACAGGAGGCCTATTCGCTCGCGATGCTGTTTGCCGAACAGGCGGGGCGCTGGGACGGGTGGACGATCGATATCGTCGGCACCGATGTCTCGCACCGCGCGGTCGCTGCAGCGCGCAGCGGCAGCTACAGCCAGTTCGAGGTGCAGCGCGGATTGGGCGTCACCCAGATGCTGCGCCATTTCGAGGAAACCCCGCAAGGCTGGCAGGTGAACGAGAACGTGCGCCGCATGGTGCGCTTCAATCAGGGCAACCTGCTTAGCGGCGCGCTGCCCTCGCGCGTGCCCTTCGACCTGGTATTGTGCCGGAATGTGCTGCTTTATTTCGACCGCACCACGCGCACCGAGGCCTTCGACCGGCTGGCGGGCGCGGTGATGCCCGACGGGTTCCTGATGCTGGGCGCGGGCGAAACCGTGGTGGGACAGACCGGACGCTTTGCCCCCACCCAGCACCGCGCGAGCTTTTTCGAACCGGCCGGCGCAAGCGGGTCGCGCAGCTTGCGCAAATCGGCCTGAGCGCCGCGTCCCATCGCCCGTCGGCGCTTGCGTCGGTTATGCTTTACCCTTCCTTAGTTGCTGATCTTTAAACCATGATTCTCATGGCCGCAGCCCTGCGCGCGGCGAAGGGGAATCTGCGATCCGTGCTCACCTTGAAGCAACCCTTGCATCTGACGACGGCCGGGCTGGTGGTGGCCGCGATCGCGGTGGCGACGGTGATGACCGGGGCGCTGGGCTTCTGGGTCGGCTGGTCCGGGAACGTCTGGGCAGGCACCAATTCGGCGCTGATGATCACCGCGGTGCTGGTCTATGCGCTGACCTTGTTCGGGCTGGGCCGCAGCGGGATCGCCAAGATCCGCGGGCTCGAGGAACTGGCGCACACCGACCCGCTCACCCGCCTGCCCAACCGCCATGCGCTGCACGAGGATATCCTGTTCCACACCCGCGGCGAGGATGAAGTCGCGCTGGCGATGATCGATCTCGACGGGTTCAAGCAGATCAACGACCACTATGGCCACGCGGTCGGCGATCAGCTGATCGAGCTGTTTGCCGACGCGCTGCGCGAGGTGTGCGGCAAGGAAGCGCGCGCCTATCGCCTCGGCGGCGACGAATTCGCCGCGGTGATGGCGGGCAAGGTTGCCGGGACCATCCTCGAAGGCATGTGCCGCGCGCTGCTCGACCGGCTGGGCGCGCCCCTGACGCTGGGCCACCGCCAGATCGCGATCGGCGCGAGCATCGGCTTCACCCGCTCGACCGCGGACATGCGCGTGCCATCGTCCGAAATGCTGCGCCGCGCGGACGTGGCGATGGACATGTCCAAGCGCGGCGGCAAGATGCGCTGCACCTGGTTCAACGAAAGCTTCGACCGCCGCCGCGAACGCGTGCGCGAGATCGAGGAAGAGATCCGCGCGGGCATGGCCGCGGGCGAATTCAACCTCGTCTATCAGCCGCTGGTCAGCGCGCGCGACAAGCGGATTGTCGCGGTCGAGGCGCTGCTGCGCTGGGACCGCGGCGGGCGCGATCCGCTGGGGCCCAATATCTTCATCCCCGTGGCCGAGGATTCGGGGCTGATCAATCCGCTCGGGGCGTGGGTGCTGCGTCAGGCGGTGTGCGATGCGCGCCGGTGGGGTGACATCACGCTGTCGGTCAACATTTCGGCGGCGCAATTGCGCAACGCCGAATTCCCGATCAAGCTGGGCGAAGTGCTGGAGGAAACCGGCTTTCCCCCGCACCGCCTCGAACTCGAAGTCACCGAAACCTGCCTCGTGCTCGACCCCGTGGTGGCCGAACGCACATTGGACGTGATCCGCAGCTTCGGCGTGCGGATCGTGCTCGACGATTTCGGCACCGGCTATGCCTCGATCGGGTTCCTGCGTCGCTTCCGGTTCGAGAAACTGAAGCTCGACCGCAGTCTGGTCGAACAGGCCAGCGTCGATGAAGGCAGCCGCGCGATGATGCTGTCCTCGATCACGCTCGCCCGCGCGCTCGACATGGGGGTAACCGCCGAGGGCGTCGAGACCGAGGAACAGGCCGAACTGGTGCGACTTGCGGGCGCTGACCAGATCCAGGGGTGGCTCTACCACCGCGCGATGCCCGCAGCCGATATCGACCGCCTGCTCGGCACGCAGCACGACAGCTTCAATCACGCGCGGCAGATCTCAGCTGCGCCCGCCGCCGGCGGACACCGCGCATGAGCGCGCTCCGCGACATCGCGCAGGACCTCAAGGCCGAAACCGCGGGCTTCGCGCCCACCATGCTTGCCGATGCCACTGCGCATCCGGGGCCGCAGGGCGGGATGCGCGCATGGTTTGCGCAGTTGCCCGTGGGCGGCAAGATTTCGGTCTTCTTTACCGCCAACCTGTGCCTTGCGCTGCTTGCCGGAATATTCGTGGTGATCGGCTATGTCGACCTTGGCCAAAGGGCCGAGCGTGTCCGCGCCGCGCATGACGTTGCGCTCGCCGCCGAACGCCTGGTGGCCGACCTTGGCGAAAGCGGGCATCAGGCCGAATGGCTCGCCGCAAGCGGAGAGCCTGCGCGTGTCGCGCCTGCGCGCGCAGCCTTGCAACGCGCCGCAGCGCGCAGCGCCGATCTGGCCGCGAACGGGGTCGTCGCCGCTTCCGGCGCAGCCGCAGGCTTGCCCGCGCTTGCGCAAGGGATCGGCGATCTCGACCGGCAGCTTGCCGAACTGGCCGCGCCGGGCATCTCCCCCGATACGCGCCGCCGGCAGGCCGCCGCGCTGACGGGGGCCCATGCCGCCGTGCTGGGTATGGCACGCAACGCCGCGCAAACCTTTGCCGCCGATGCCGCGGCCATTGCCGACAAGGACGCGGCGCTGACCTCGCGCATGCTGATGATGTGGATCGCGCTTGCCGCGCTGTTGACGCTAATCACGCTGTTCGCGCAGCGCTACTTCAAGCGCAGCGTCGGGGCGACGCTGGCCGCGATGGCGCAGCAGATGACCGCGATTGCCGCGGGGCACCGCGATGTCGCGATCAGCGGCAAGGACCGCGCCGACGAGATCGGCGAAATGGCACGCGCCTCCGAGGTATTCCTGCAAGCCGCGCTCAGGCTGGAACGGCTGAGCCGCGAACGCGCGACCCGCGCCCGTGCCGAGCTGGACGAACAGGCGCGCCAGCAGCTCGTCGCCGAAGAATCGCGCCGCGAACACAGCCGTATGATCGCAGGGATCGCAGACCAGTTCGAACGCACCGTGGGCGAAGTCGTCACCGGGGTGGTCGCCGCGTCAAGCCAGTTGCAATCGACCGCATCGCTGATGGCCAGCACCGCCGAAGACGCCGCCGAACGCACCGAAGAAGCCGCCTCGGCAATGGACGAAGCCAATCTTGGCGCAGCGGCGGCGGCGGCGGCGAGCGATGAATTCGCCATGTCGATCGGCGAGATCAGCCGACAGGCTGCGTCCTCGGCGCAGCTGGCGCGCGATGCCAGCCTGTCCGCGCGCCGCGCCGACAGCACGATCGGCGCGCTCTCCGCCTCCGCGCAGGAAGTCGGCCAGATCGTCGAACTGATCCAGACCATTGCGCAGCGCACCAACCTGCTTGCACTGAACGCCAGCATCGAGGCCGCGCGCGGCGGCGAGGCGGGGCGCGGCTTTGCGGTGGTCGCCAGCGAGGTCAAGGAACTCGCCAACCAGACCAGCCGCGCGACCGAGCAGGTCGCCGAACAGATTCGCGCGATGCAATCGACCACCGGCGCAAGCGTTGCCGCACTGCGCAGCATCGCCGCGCAGATCGAAAGCCTCGAAACCACCGCCGTCTCGATCGCCACCGCGGTCGACCAGCAATCGGTTGCGGGCCACGATCTGGCGCGCAGCATCGATCTTGCCGCGCGCGGTACCGAACGGGTCGCGGGCCATGTCGAAACCGTGCGCACACTGTCGGTTTCGACCGGAGCGGCGGCCTGCCAGGTGCTGTCGAGCGCGACCAGTCTCGAAGCCCAGGCCGCCACGCTCCGCGCGCAGGTGCAGACATTCCTGGCGCGGGTGCGTGCCGGCTGAGGGCTTAGGGAAAGCCCCGCATTCAAGCATTTGGAAAGGATTATCCTTCATCATTGCTTGAACAAAAGACCGGGGGAATACCGCATGAACATGATGAGCCTGCAAGAGCGCCGCGAGGAGCAGGCCGTGCCCGATTTCGTGCGTCAGCTGCAGGTCGAGGATCTGCTGGACGGCGCGGATTTCGCGTCGCTTCCGGCTGCGCCCTCCGCCGCAGCGCAAGGCACGCTGCTCGAACGGCTGCCGTGGTTCCGCAACCTTTCCCTCGCGCGCAAGATCAACGCGGTGTTCGGCACCTTCCTCGGCGTGGGCGCATTGCTGGTGCTGGTGCTGGGTCTGGGCCTTGGCGAATTGTGGAACCGCTATTCGGCATCGGCGGCGATGCAGGAAACGCTGGTCGCATCGGGCGAGGTCGAAAAGAGCGCGGGCCAGCTGCGCTATGATTCGGTCAGGGCGCTGTATGAAAGCGGCGATCCGGCGCTGCGTGCGGCCCGGGCCAATGCTGCCGCGGCGCTGCTGACGCGGATTGCCGGGATCGAGGCACAACTTGCAGCGCAGGCACCAGAACTTGCGCCGCGCGCCGCCGCCTTGCGGGCCGATATCGCGCGGTTCGAAACCGGCTTTGCCGCCGCTGCCGATCGCGCCGGCACCGCGGCTGCGGCCAGCCCGGTCGCACAGGCCGGCGATGCGGTGATGGCGGATGCGGCCAGGCTTTCAGCGGCGATCGCTACCGAGGCCGAAGCGCACGAGGCGCGCGGCATCGCCTATTTCTTCAACATGATCCTGCTGTGCGGCGTTCTGGCCGTGGTCGCCGGCGGCGTGCTGCTGCTGGGACTTGCCTATCTCTCGCGCGATTTCGCCCGCAAGATCGCCGAAATCACCGCCGCGATGACGCGGCTGGCCGAAGGCGACCGCAGCTTCGCAATCGACGGCGCGGAACGGCAGGACGAGATCGGCGCGATGGTCCGCGCACTCGACCTGTTCAAGCGCGCGAGCAAGCGGCTCGAGGCCTGGGCGCGCGAACGCTCCGAAAAGGCCGAACAGGAATTGCAGTTGCAGCACGAACGCGAACACGAGCGCCGCGAGGCCGAGGCGAGGCGCGCCGCCTTGCTCGACGATGTCGCACGACAGTTCGAACGCACCGTGGGCGACGTGGTGAGCGGCGTTGCCGCGGCCTCCAGCCAGCTCCACACCACCGCGAGCCGGATGGCCACCAGCGCCGAAGAAGCAAGCCGCCGCACCGGCGAAGTCGCTGTGTCGATGGAAGAAGCCAATGCCGGCGCCACCGCTGCCGCCGCGGCGAGCGACGAATTTGCGCTCTCGATCAGCGAGATCAGCCGTCAGGCCGCCTCATCAAGCGAGCTTGCGCGCCTCGCCACGGTCGCCACGGGCGAAGCGGACGAGACGATCTCTGCGCTCGCCGCGTCCGCCGAGGAAGTCGGCCAGATCGTCGAACTGATCCAGACCATCGCCCAGCGCACCAACCTGCTGGCATTGAACGCCTCGATCGAGGCGGCGCGCGGCGGCGAAGCGGGCCGCGGCTTTGCGGTGGTCGCCAGCGAGGTCAAGGAGCTCGCGATGCAGACGAGCCGCGCGACCGAGAAGGTCGCCGAACAGATCCGCGCGATGCAGACCACCACCGGCGCCAGCGTCAAGGCGCTGCGGGCAATCGCCGGGCAGGTGCAGGATCTCGAATCCACCGCCGTCTCGATCGCCACCGCGGTCGACCAGCAATCGGTCGCGGGGCGCGATCTGGCGCAGAGCATCGATCTTGCCGCGCGTGGGACCGAGAAGGTTTCGGCGCATATCGAGGATGTGCGGCAATTGTCGCTTTCGACCGGTGCTGCGGCCTCGCAGGTCTTGTCGAGCGCCAATGAACTTGAAGCGCAGGCCGCCCATCTGGGCGATCAGGTGCGCGGGTTCCTGCGGACCGTGCGCGCAGGTTGAACGCACCGGCCCGGTAGCGCCGTGACTATTTGCGCTTGCCGCCGCTCGTCTTGAGATCGGGCTTGGGCGGCGGCTTCCAGCCCGGCGGGGCAATCGGCCGCTGCCGGCTCGTCCCCAGCCCCATCGCGCCCGGTTGCTGACGCACCAGCCCCGACGTATCGGCCGCTGCCGCCTGCTGCGCATCGGCCCCGCCGCGCATCAGATTGATCCGGTCGCGCAGCCGGCGCGCCTCCTCGAAATCGAGCGCCTGCGCCGCCGCCTCCATCGCCCGTTGAAGATTGTCGATCGTTTCCGTCATGCAAGGTAAAGCGCGCAAAGCAGGGTCGGGTCCCGCGATATCGCCAACAGGATCGACCCGGCCTTGCGCCGGGATCGCGATCGCCGCTGAACGCGCGCCGGAACCCGATCACATCTCCGTCGCGTTCGTCGCGCCGCAAAGGTATCTTGCTGCAAGGCAACAGGCTGCGGTGGATCGACCTGCCGGGCAAGGATCACGCCGCCACCGCAAGGCAGAGCGTCGCAGCCACCTTGCAAGGGATCGAGGACCGCTTCAACACAGCGGCAGTTCCCGATGATTGCGCAACGCTTCGCCAGTCCACGCCCACGCGCGCCCGCTGCACCATCCACAAGGAGACAAGTCCCATGACCAATCCGCTTAAAATAGCGAATGCGCTGGTGATCGCGGCCCTTGCCACTGCCTGCGCTCCGGCTGCCCGGAACGATGAGGGTGCGGCCGACACAGCCGCCGCCGTCGCCCCTGCCACGACCGCCGCCGCCAATGCCCCCGTCAGTCACGCGGCATGGGC
Source organism: Erythrobacter neustonensis (assembly GCF_001663175.1). NCBI lineage: Bacteria > Pseudomonadati > Pseudomonadota > Alphaproteobacteria > Sphingomonadales > Erythrobacteraceae > Erythrobacter > Erythrobacter neustonensis. The sequence continues at coordinate 460,326 of NZ_CP016033.1, forward strand.
TGGCAAATGGGTCGGTGTTGAAGGCATGTTTGTCGAAATCACGCCAACCGAAGGCGGTGGCTATTCGCTCGCGATGCAATCGGATCTCGATACGCAAGGCACCTATGCCGGCGTGGATGCCCCTGGCGGCATCGCCTTCGAGCGCGGTGGCCGGCAATTGCTGCTCAAGGCTGCGACCGGCGATCAGACGGGCCTCAAATACCTTGCCGGCAAATCGGACTGCCTGATGGTTGCCGAGGGCGAAGGGTACTGCCGCGACTGATCGGCACCCGGAGGAAAACGCGACGAGGAGAACGACGCGCGGACCGGCAGAAAAGTTGATCGACTTCGCGAACAAGGCGTTCATGACTCAGGACGCGCAAAATCGAGGTCACAGAGCGCCAAGAGGCTGATTGCGAGAGGGTTGTTGGGCTCATGGTGCAGGAGCATCGAGCGTGGCTTCGACGCTTGTTCGACAATCCAGAAGCATTACCAATTGTATTCCGGAATGCGCCGGCTTGCTCGGCACAGGACGGGACGCAGTCAGGAAGTCAGCGGGCGGGCAGGCTCGCGATATTGCGGTGCGATGGCTCATGCCGTCCGGTTTCAGGCGTGCACTTCGAAGCTGATATTGGCCGATTATGGGTGGTTTTCTGCCCTAGCCCTCTCCCCTTGCGGGAGAGGGTGGGGAGAGGGGTCCGGAGCAAAGCTTGCGGCCCTGCCCCCTTTCAACTGCGACTACGCAGCAAGTTGCCCAGTCTCCGTATCTCTCCCAGACAGAGCCGCAAGTCAGCAATGGGGTCGGTTTCAGGAAGGCAGGAATTTTTCAGAAATGCATCAAAGTCGCCATGCGGCTTTCGGGATTGCGCATCGACCCTCCTCATGACTGTTAGTGGTTGGAAAACAGCCAGTGGCTGAAGAGCTAGCTGTCGTGCACGAACGTGTCGACAGCGCGACCGTTTTTCCAACGGACACTTAAAACCCAGATATCCAGGAAGTTGGGACAAAGAAGCCAGTAGCTCATGCCGGGCTCACGGCGTCGATCCTCCGGTTCGCCCAACAGATCGATTACCTCATCGCGGGTCTTTCCCACGATGCCGACTTGTATCCGCAAGTCAGGGACCATGGCACATCGTCGGCCGTCATCGATACCGTTGCCGGTAGCGGCAATCCAACTTCCTGAATGAAAGGGACGCGGAAACGTCCGGGTATGTGCGCCCCCTGCGAAATAGGCGACTGGTAGCGCGGTGAGCAGCGACAGGAAGACGCCGCAACCTGCCAGGTATCTGGCACGCGCTTCATGGGCGCGGTCACAACACGGACACGCGCATCTGCGCTATCCGGGGCGCTTGGTATGAGATTTTGAAAAGCTTGGTTGCGGGAGTTGGATTTGAACCAACGACCTTCAGGTTATGAGCCTGACGAGCTACCGGGCTGCTCCATCCCGCGATACCGTTCTTGGTGGCGTTCCTCGCGCAAGCGCTGCGGGCGGCCGTTCGGCCTTGCGGCTCCTGCGGAGCCGGGGCCGCCCCTCGGAGGCTTTCGCCGGTGAGGGAAGCGTCATTGGGGCCCGAGGGCCTTGAAAACGCCAAAAGGGCTGCCCTTTGTGGGGTCAGCCCTTTGACTATGTGAATGGGTTATGCCTGCTTCCACTGGTCGCAATGCCTGGCGACGACCTACTCTTCCAACGCTTGAGCGTTAGTACCATTGGCGCGGTCTGGTTTCACGGCCGAGTTCGAGATGGGATCGGGTGGGTCACAGACGCTATGGTCACCAAGCAATGGGACCAGTGGATGCGGGTTTCGAATCGATGCACACTCATTTGGGTGAGTGGTTTGGGGCGTATCTGGCTGGAGTATTCTCCACCAACGCGTTCCTGCAGGGCAGGTCTGACGTTGATAGTGCGAACTCTCAAGCGCGATATGAACTATTAGGACCGGTTAGCTCCATACATTACTGCACTTCCACACCCGGCCTATCAACGTGATGGTCTATCACGGTTCAAAGATACCTTATCTTAAGGGAGGCTTCCCGCTTAGATGCTTTCAGCGGTTATCCCGTCCGTACATAGCTACCCTGCGGCACTCTTGGCAGAATGACAGGTACACCAGAGGTACGTTCACCCCGGTCCTCTCGTACTAGGGGCAACTCCTTTCAAGTATCGACGCCCACGGCAGATAGGGACCAAACTGTCTCGCGACGTTCTGAACCCAGCTCACGTACCACTTTAATTGGCGAACAGCCAAACCCTTGGGACCTGCTCCAGCCCCAGGATGTGATGAGCCGACATCGAGGTGCCAAACGATTCCGTCGATATGAGCTCTTGGGAATCATCAGCCTGTTATCCCCGGCGTACCTTTTATCCGTTGAGCGATGGCCCTTCCACGAGGGACCACCGGATCACTATGACCGACTTTCGTCTCTGCTCGACTCGTCAGTCTCGCAGTCAGGCAGGCTTATGCCATTGCACTCTAACAGACGGTTTCCAACCGTCCTGAGCCTACCATCGCGCGCCTCCGTTACTCTTTAGGAGGCGACCGCCCCAGTCAAACTACCCGCCACAGAGGGTCCCAACACCGGCTAACGGTGCGTGGTTAGATATCAGAAAACAGCAGGGTGGTATTTCACCTATGGCTCCATGTCAGCTGGCGCCGACACTTCAAAGCCTCCCACCTATGCTACACAACTCTTTCCTAATACCACTCTGAAGCTGCAGTAAAGGTGCACGGGGTCTTTCCGTCTAACCGCGGGTACTCCGCATCTTCACGGAGAATTCAATTTCGCTGAGCATATCCTGGAGACAGTGGGGAAGTCGTTACGCCATTCGTGCAGGTCGGAACTTACCCGACAAGGAATTTCGCTACCTTAGGACCGTTATAGTTACGGCCGCCGTTTACTCGGGCTTCAATTCGGAGCTTGCACTCCTCCTCTTAACCTTCGAGCACCGGGCAGGCGTCAGACCCTATACGTCGTCTTGAAGCCGACTTAGCAGAGTCCTGTGTTTTTGATAAACAGTCGCTACCCCCTGGCCTGTGCCCCCCACCAGTGCTTGCGCATAGATGGGGCCTCCTTCTTCCGAAGGTACGGAGGCAATTTGCCGAGTTCCTTCAGGATACTTCTCTCAAGCGCCTTGGTATACTCTACCTGACCACCTGTGTCGGTTTCGGGTACGGTCTATACGGTGGGGCTATTTCCTGGAACCTCTTCACTGCCCAACCAATCCAATAAGGAAGGACAATTTACGAGATCCGTCACACACCACCAGGCCCACGAATATTAACGTGGTTCCCATCGACTACCCCCTTCGGGCTCGTCTTAGGGGCCGGCTCACCCTACGTTGATTAGCATTGCGTAGGAACCCTTGGTCTTTCGGCGACAGGGTATCTTACCCTGTTTGTCGCTACTCATGTCAGCATTCGCACTTCCGATACGTCCAGCGTCGGTTACCCTTCGCCTTCACTCGCTTACGGAACGCTCCGCTACCGCTGCAGTAAACTGCAACCCTAAGCTTCGGTGCATATCTTTAGCCCCGTTACATCTTCGCCGCAGGAACCCTTGTTTAGACCAGTGAGCTGTTACGCTTTCTTTAAAGGATGGCTGCTTCTAAGCCAACCTCCTGGTTGTTTTGGGATTCCCACATGCTTTCCCACTTAGATATGACTTGGGGACCTTAGCTGTAGGTTAGGGCTGTTTCCCTTTTGACGACGGACCTTAGCACCCGCCGTCTGTCTGCCAGACAAGACTCGATGGTATTCGGAGTTTGGTTAGGTTTGGTACCGCTCGCGCAGCCCTAGCCCATCCAGTGCTCTACCCCCATCGGCATACATCTGACGCTCTACCTCAATAGATTTCGCGGAGAACCAGCTATTTCCCGGCTTGATTGGCCTTTCACCCCTAAACACAAGTCATCCGATAATTTTTCAACATTAAACGGTTCGGTCCTCCAGTGCGTGTTACCGCACCTTCAACCTGCTCATGCCTAGATCGCCGGGTTTCGGGTCTAATCCAACATACTCAGTCGCCCTATTCAGACTCGCTTTCGCTTCGCCTACACCTAACGGCTTAAGCTTGCATGCTAGATTAAGTCACTGACCCATTATGCAAGAGGTACGCTGTCACTCCCTATGGAGCTCCAACTGCTTGTAAGCATCCGGTTTCAGGTACTGTTTCACTCCCCTAATCGGGGTGCTTTTCACCTTTCCCTCACGGTACTGTGTTCGCTATCGGTCATGTACGAGTATTTAGGCTTAGAGGGTGGTCCCCCTATGTTCAGACAGGATTTCACGTGTCCCGCCCTACTCAAGTCCTTCTTCATCACTTTCGCATACGGGACTGTCACCCGCTATGGTCAAACTTTCCAGAATGTTCTGCTAGTTGAAAAGAAGGCACTGGCCTGGTCCCGGTTCGCTCGCCACTACTACGGGAATCTCTGTTGATGTCTTTTCCTCCGGGTACTGAGATGTTTCAGTTCCCCGGGTTCGCTTCACCAAGCCTATATATTCAGCTCGGTGATACCTTATCCACCTCGCCCAGCAGGCCCGAAAGCCAACTGGAAGAAATGGTGAAGGTGGGTTTCCCCATTCGGAAATCGCCGGATCAAAGTTTGCTCACAACTCCCCGACGCTTATCGCAGCGTGCCACGTCCTTCTTCGCCTGTACATGCCAAGGCATCCACCAAATGCTCTTACCTCACGCTTGAGAATCCACACCATCAACGTCAGACCTGCATAAAAGCCTGAACGCTTGAAGACGGTGGGAGAATTATCTCAGCCAGATAATCAATTTGATTGATTTGTGATGCATCGATCGATCCGAAACAAAGCCGTAGCCCTGCCCGTTACAATCCATGCGCCACGGCATCGATTTAAAAACCCATTCACAATGTCAAAGATCGGCGACGCTGACTAATCAGCACGATCGCCTGACCCGCCCGAAAGCGGGATCTGGTTTCGTTTCATCTATCGGAATCTGATATGGTACCTGGTGGAGCCTATCGGGATCGAACCGATGACCCCCTGCTTGCAAAGCAGGTGCTCTCCCAGCTGAGCTAAGGCCCCTAAAGGTAAATGGTGGGCCTGAGTGGATTCGAACCACTGACCTCACCCTTATCAGGGGTGCGCTCTAACCAACTGAGCTACAGGCCCACACCTCCGTATCCGGCCGCCAGTCCCGAAGGAACAGGCTGCCGCAAACGGGCGCGAGCCGGCTCAGGCACACAGCAGCAACTTGCAGGACAAGCCCGCAGCGCGCTGTATTCCGATTGATGAAAGGACATGAGGACGACGGCAATGTTCTTTGGAAAACCGCGAAGCCCTTCCGATGACTGGCACCGGCGCTTTCGCAAGCATCCTTAGAAAGGAGGTGATCCAGCCGCAGGTTCCCCTACGGCTACCTTGTTACGACTTCACCCCAGTCGCTGAACCCACCGTGGTCAGCTGCCTCCTTGCGGTTAGCGCACTGCCTTCGGGTGAATCCAACTCCCATGGTGTGACGGGCGGTGTGTACAAGGCCTGGGAACGTATTCACCGCGGCATGCTGATCCGCGATTACTAGCGATTCCGCCTTCATGCCCTCGAGTTGCAGAGGACAATCCGAACTGAGACATCTTTTGGAGATTAGCGCATCCTTGCGGAATAGCTGCCCACTGTAGATGCCATTGTAGCACGTGTGTAGCCCAGCCTGTAAGGGCCATGAGGACTTGACGTCATCCCCACCTTCCTCCGGCTTATCACCGGCAGTTTCCTTAAAGTGCCCAACTAAATGATGGCAACTAAGGACGAGGGTTGCGCTCGTTGCGGGACTTAACCCAACATCTCACGACACGAGCTGACGACAGCCATGCAGCACCTGTCACTAGGTCCCCGAAGGGAAGAAATCTGTCTCCAGAAGTCGTCCTAGGATGTCAAAGGCTGGTAAGGTTCTGCGCGTTGCTTCGAATTAAACCACATGCTCCACCGCTTGTGCAGGCCCCCGTCAATTCCTTTGAGTTTTAATCTTGCGACCGTACTCCCCAGGCGGATAACTTAATGCGTTAGCTGCGCCACCCAAACTCTATGAGCCCGGACAGCTAGTTATCATCGTTTACGGCGTGGACTACCAGGGTATCTAATCCTGTTTGCTCCCCACGCTTTCGCACCTCAGCGTCAATACTTGTCCAGCGAGTCGCCTTCGCCACTGGTGTTCTTCCGAATATCTACGAATTTCACCTCTACACTCGGAATTCCACTCGCCTCTCCAAGATTCTAGCTTCCCAGTTTCAAGGGCAGTTCCGGGGTTGAGCCCCGGGATTTCACCCCTGACTTAAAAAGCCGCCTACGTGCGCTTTACGCCCAGTAATTCCGAACAACGCTAGCTCCCTCCGTATTACCGCGGCTGCTGGCACGGAGTTAGCCGGAGCTTATTCTCCAGGTACTGTCATTATCATCCCTGGTAAAAGAGCTTTACAACCCTAAGGCCTTCATCACTCACGCGGCATTGCTGGATCAGGCTTTCGCCCATTGTCCAATATTCCCCACTGCTGCCTCCCGTAGGAGTCTGGGCCGTGTCTCAGTCCCAGTGTGGCTGATCATCCTCTCAGACCAGCTAAAGATCGTCGCCTTGGTAGGCCTTTACCCCACCAACTAGCTAATCTTACGCGGGCCCATCTAAAGGCGATAAATCTTTGGTCCGAAGACATTATCCGGTATTAGCTCAAATTTCTCTGAGTTATTCCGAACCTAAAGGCAGGTTCCCACGCGTTACGCACCCGTGCGCCACTAGACCCGAAGGTCTCGTTCGACTTGCATGTGTTAGGCATGCCGCCAGCGTTCGTTCTGAGCCAGGATCAAACTCTCAAGTTGTGTCACACACCAAACCAGCACGGGATAAATCCCGCCAACCAGTCCGGCATGAGCTGCAAGGAGCCAATACCTGCACTGTCAAACGTAATGGATACGAATGAACATGCTTGACATCTGCCCAGCCGTGGTGGCCGAACAAACGTGGCATCGGCTTAGTTAACCGGTACCCGGAGCCTTGAGGTCCCCGGACCGGGCGCCGTCGCCCACATGTCCCTTCATCAAAAACCAACAATGTCAAAGAACCACCAGACAGTAATAGCGGACAGCGCTTGGTTCCCCGATTTATCACCGAGGGACCGGCTATCCTAAGCTGTTGGCGACCGTCAGTGGCGGTGATGGTGGAAGCCGTCAGCGCCGCGTCGGTGGAGCCCATCTATGCGGGGTCGGCCGTCCCGTCAACGGCTTTTTGCAATTTTGTTTCAACGGCGCGCAAGAACCGCAGAATTCCGCGGTTTTTGTCCAACAAAAATCTGACCAGCGGCCCTGCGACCACCAGCAAATTGCACTTTCCGGACGGCGAATCTGTGCCTGAGGCGTGGTTCCCGGCAGATTCGTCGCCCGATTGAACGCCGAATCCACGTCGTGATGTCCGTTGGAACCGGGAATCGGTCGCTTTGTTCCCCCATCCCGATCGTGGCGCAGCTGCTGCATGCCTCCCATGTTCGTCATTCCCCTTGCCCCCTCGAACACGGGTCTCCGCTACCTTGCGGGAGAGTGCCGCGGTGCCCACATCGCAGCCCATGCCACCAGAAACCGCTTCTTCCGCCCCCGCCTCCTCCCCCGGAAACAAGGGAGGCGCGCGCGAGATGGAGAGTTGGCCGACGCTCAAGCGATTTCTCCCTTATCTCTGGCCCAAGGATAATCCGGGCCTGCGCATCCGCATTGCGATCGCGATGGCGCTGGTGCTGGGCGCGAAGGCGATCACGCTGGCCCTGCCGTTCGCCTACAAGGGCGCGGTCGATGCGATGAGCGGCACCGCGCGCGAAGGCGTCACGGTCGCACTCGCACTGGTGGCAGCCTATGCGCTGGGACGCTTTGCCTCGGTCGCGTTCGATAATCTGCGCAACATCGCCTTCGAGAGGGTCGGGCAGGTCGCCACCACGCATCTGGCCGAAGACGTGTTCCACCGCCTCCACCGCTTGTCCCTGCGCTTCCACCTTGCCCGCCGCACCGGCGAGGTCACCAAGATCATCGAGCGCGGAACCAAGAGCATCGACCAGATGCTGTATTTCCTGCTGTTCAACATCGCGCCAACGATCATCGAACTGATCGCGGTGGGGGTGATCTTCTATCTCAATTTCGGGATCGAGCTTGTTGCCGCCACGGCGGTTACCGTGATCGCCTATGTCTGGGTGACGCGCGCGATCACCGAATGGCGCACCAAGCTGCGGCGCGAGATGAACGACCTCGATGGCAAGGCGCTGCACCGCGCGGTCGATTCGCTGCTGAATTACGAGACGGTGAAATATTTCGGCGCCGAACACCGCGAGGAGGCGCGCTACAGCAACGCCGCGCGCGCCTATGCGGAAGCGGCGATCAAGTCCGAGAATTCGGTCGGTCTGCTCAATATGGCGCAGGCGCTGATCACCAATGCGCTGGTGGCCGCAGCGATGGCCTACACCGTATGGGGCTGGAGCACCGGCAGCCTGACCGTGGGCGATCTGGTGCTGGTGAACACCTACCTGATCCAGCTGTTCCGCCCATTGGATGTGCTGGGCTGGGTCTATCGCACGATCCGCCAGGGGCTGATCGACATGGCCGAGATGTTCCGGCTGATCGACACCGATATCGAGGTGAAGGACAAGCCCGGCGCGCCTGCGCTGATCGTCCGCCAGCCGGGTGTCGTGTTCGACAATGTGGTGTTCGGTTACGATCCGGGGCGCACGATCCTGAACGGGCTGTCCTTCGAGGTGCCGGCGGGCAGCACCACCGCGATCGTCGGGCCTTCGGGTGCGGGCAAGAGCACGATCGGACGGCTGCTCTTCCGGTTCTACGATCCGCTGTCGGGCCGCGTGCTGGTGGGCGGCGAGGACATCACGCAGGTGACGCAGGAAAGCGTGCGCGCCGCGATCGGGATCGTCCCGCAGGATTCGGTGCTGTTCAACGAGGATCTGGCCTACAATATCGGCTACGGCGCGGAAGGCGCGGATCAGGCGATGATCGAGCGCGCCGCGCGCGATGCCGCGCTTACCCCGCTGATCGACCGCCTGCCCGATCGTTTCGCGACGATGGTGGGCGAACGCGGACTGAAGCTGTCGGGCGGCGAGAAGCAGCGCGTCGCGATTGCGCGCACGCTGGTCAAGAACCCGCCCATCCTGTTGCTCGACGAAGCGACCAGCGCGCTCGATTCGCGCACCGAGCAGGAGATTCTCGCCACGCTGCGCCGGATCGCCGAGGGGCGCACCACGATCGCAATCGCGCACCGCTTGTCGACGATTGCGGATGCGGACAACATCCTCGTGCTCGACCACGGGCGCCTGGTGGAAAGCGGAACGCACAGCGCGCTGCTGGCAAGCCGCGGGCTTTATGCCGAGATGTGGGCGCGGCAGGCGAACGAGAACCGCGAGGAACTGCCGGTTGCCGAGGTCGCCGGATAGGCGCAGGCACGCGAAGCGGCGGCCGGACAGGTGATCCGGCCGCCGCTGCCGCATGTTCGCGCGGTTACAGGATATACTTGCTAAGGTCGGTGTTGCCGGCGAGCCCGGAGAGGCGCGCTTCGACATAGGCGGCATCGATCGTGATCGTTTCGCCCGTGTGATCCTCGGCCTCGAAGCTGATCTCCTCGAGCAGCCGCTCCATCACCGTCTGCAAGCGCCGCGCACCGATGTTTTCGACCCCGGCGTTCACCTGCGCCGCGATCCGCGCAATCGCGTGGACCGCATCATCGGTGAAATCGAGCGTCACCTGCTCGGTCCCCAGCAGCGCCTTGTATTGCGTCACCAGATTGGCGCGGGTCTCCGACAGGATGCGCACGAAATCGCCCTCGGTCAGCGCGCGCAGCTCGACGCGGATCGGCAGACGGCCCTGCAATTCGGGGAGCATGTCCGAAGGCTTGGCGACGTGGAACGCGCCGCTCGCGATGAACAGCACGTGGTCGGTCTTCATCGGACCGTATTTGGTGGCGACCGTGGTGCCTTCGATCAGCGGTAGGAGATCGCGCTGCACGCCCTCGCGGCTCACGCTCCCGCCGCGCACGTCGGAGACGGCGATCTTGTCGATCTCGTCGAGGAACACGATCCCGTTGGTTTCGGCATTGGCGAGCGCGGCGCGCGCCACATCGTCCTGATCGAGCCGCTTGTCGGCTTCCTCGTCGACCAGCCTGTCCCAGGCATCGGGAACGCGCAGCTTCTGGCGGCGGGTGTTCTTGCGGCCCAAGGCCTTGCCCATCATGTCGGAGAGATCGATCATCCCGATCTGCCCGCCCATCTGGCCCATGTCGAACGGAGCTGCGGGCGTGTCCTTGACTTCGATCTCGACTTCGACATCGTTCATCGCGTTCTGAACGATCCGCTGGCGGAAGCTTTCTCGGGTGGCTTCGGAGGCATTGTCGCCCACCAGCGCATTGAGCAGCCGATCCATCGCAGCTTGCGAAGCGGCCTCGCGCACAGCCTCGCGGCGGCGTTCCTTTTCCAGCCGGATCGCTTCTTCCACAAGGTCGCGCGCGATCTGTTCGACATCGCGGCCGACATAGCCGACCTCGGTGAACTTGGTCGCCTCGACCTTGATGAAGGGGGCTTCGGCGAGCTTCGCCAGCCGCCGGCTGATCTCGGTCTTGCCGCAGCCCGTGGGGCCGATCATCAGGATGTTCTTGGGCGTCACCTCGTCGCGTAGATCCGCGCCGAGGCGCTGCCGCCGCCAGCGGTTGCGCAAGGCAACTGCGACCGCGCGCTTGGCCTCGGCCTGACCGATGATGTGTTCGTCCAGTGCGGCGACGATCGCCTTGGGGGTGAGATTGTCCATGATGTGTCCGGGCAAGAAGGGAGAGGGGGTCAGACGGTCTCGACCGTCAGGTTGCCATTGGTGAAGACGCAGATGTCGGCGGCAACCGCCATCGCCTTCCTCGCGATGGTTTCGGCGTCGGCCTCGTAATCGGACAGCGCGCGCGCGGCGGCGAGCGCGAAGTGGCCGCCCGATCCGATCGCGGCGATATCGCCGATGGGTTCGAGCACGTCGCCATTGCCGGTCAGCACCAGCAGCGTTTCATGATCGGCAACGATCATCAAGGCTTCGAGATTGCGCAGATACTTGTCGGTGCGCCAGTCCTTGGCGAGCTCGACACAGGCGCGCATCAGCTGGCCCGAATATTGTTCGAGCTTCTTTTCGAGCCGTTCGAACAGGGTGAAGGCATCCGCGGTCGCGCCCGCAAATCCGGCAATGACCGAGCCATCGCCGATGCGGCGCACCTTGCGCGCGTTGGGTTTCATGACGGTGTTGCCCATCGACACCTGGCCATCGCCCGCGATGACCGTGGTGCCGCCGCGGCGGACGCCGATGATGGTGGTGCCGTGCCATTGCACGAGGCCGTGTGCGTTGTTCTCGCTGCTCATGCCCGCCAATATGGAGCGCACACAGACGGGTTCAAGCGGCCCGGATGCAGCCGGTCTGGCTTACTGCCCGTTCGGCCCAGCGCCCGGCGCGCCGCCGAGACCGGCCCCGCCGACCTGGCCGATATTGCCGAACAGGTCTTCGAGGAAACCGCGCTCGCGGCCCAGCGTCGGGGTCTTGTTGCCGTTGGGATCGAGGAACACGACCTCCTCGACACCGCTGCGCTTCACTTCGGCGACGCGGCCATTGGCATCGAAAGTCACCGCCAGCACCGAATGTTCACGGATGCGCGGGCGGTTGAAGGGGCGCTGGCCGGTGATGCTGGCCACGTAATACCAGGTCGGCGTGCCGAACTGGCTGGTGAAGGTCGGGCGGCCCAGCGTACCTTCGACCGACTGCTGGTTGTCGATCCGCGGCTGGATCGCTGCGGTCAGCGTGGGGTCGACGATATAGCCGCGCGATTCGCGGATCGAGGCGCAGCCCGGCAGCAGTGCCGCTGCCGCCAGCAGCACCATGCCTGCGCGCAAGCCGTGCTTGCCCGTGATCTTCGCGGCTGCCTGTGTCATCTGCGCCAAACCGTATCCGTCCTGTACCGTGCCGCGCACATTCGCGCTCTTGTCCCTTGGGCGAGGTGCTTTAAGGGGCTAGGCGCTGGCTTGCAACGCACCATATGGAATTGCCGTGGGCGCGCGGGGTTGAACCGCGGTTGAACGCATCTTCATCTCGTGCGTTGTCGTAAGCATGGGACGGCGCGCGCCGCCCCGCCCTGTTTGAACTTCCGCTGGCTCCACGAAAGGCCTTCTGCCCCATGTCCTTCCTGTCCCGCCTGCTCGGCACCGCTCCGGACCCGCGCGAAGGCGTGCGCCCCTTGTGGCACCGCGTGATCGAGCTGGCGCGCGACACCGCCTATTACACCGAATGCGGAGTGGCGGATTCGATCGCGGGCCGGTTCGACATGATCACCGCTGTCCTGAGCGCGGTGATGGTGCGGATCGAAGCCTCCGAGATGCGCGCCGAAAGCGCGCTGCTGGCCGAATTGTTCGTCGAGGACATGGATGGGCAATTGCGCGAATTCGGTGTCAACGATGTCGTCGTGGGCAAGCGGATCGGCAAGCTGATGAGCGTGCTCGGCGGACGGCTCGGCGCCTATCGCAGCGCGCTCAATGCCGGCGACATGGAGAAGCTGACCGGCGCGGTGGCGCGCAATGTCACCTTTGCCCCCGGTGTTGATGAACCTGTCGCGGCGGCTGCCGTCGCGGACCGATTGATGAAGCTGTTCCAGCGTCTGGGCCGGTTTTCCGATGCCGAAATGCTCAAAGCGAGTGCAATCTGGTGAGCGGGCCCCTGCCCCCTTCGGAGCTGCCGCGGATGATCAAGGCGCGCCCGCTGCCCGCAGAGCCTGTGTTGATCGAAGCCTCGCCCGAGGAGCTTAGCGCGCTGGCCGCGCGCTTCGGGCTCGGCGCGGTCGAGAGCCTGACCGCGACGGTCGCGCTCGACCAGCGGCCGCGTGCGATCCGCGCCACGGGCCGGCTGCACGCAAAAATCATGCAGCCCTGCGCGATCAGCGGGGAGGACTTCCCCGTCACCATCGACGAGCCGGTCGATCTGCGGTTCGTCGAGGAAAACCAGCGCGCCCCAACGCCCGACGAGGAAATCGAGCTCGAAGCGGATGACTGCGACGAGATCGGCTATGCGGGCGAGATGTTCGATCTGGGCGAAGCGATCGCGCAGACGCTGGGGCTCGCGATCGATCCCTATGCCGAAGGACCGGAAGCCGATACGGCAAGGGCTGCGGCGGGGATCGTGCAGGAAGGCGAGCAGCTTGGCCCGCTGGCCGATCTGCTCGCCGGGCTGAAAAAAGATTGATCGCACGGGGCGCGGGGCCGGTGTTTCACGTGAAACATGCGCCCTGATGCCATGCAAAAGGCCTCGTAAAGGGGCCTGAGAGGGGTCTGGAAGGGGTCTGACGGGGGTCAGGCACATGCCGAAAAACCCCGCCGATAGCTGTCCTTGCGATCAGAACGGAATGTCGTCGTCGAGATCGTCGTAACCGCCGCCGCCCGCCGGCGCGCCGCCGCCGAAGCCGCCGCCGCCCGAACCGCCGCCCTGATCCCAGCCGCCGCCGCCGCCAGCACCGCCGCCAGCACCGCCGCCATAGCCGCCCGCGCCGCCGCCCGAACGGCCACCGCCGCCGCCGTAGCTGCCCGAACCGCCGCCACCGCCGCCACCAGCACCGCCGCCCGGGCCGTCGAGCATGGTCAGCGTGCCGCCGAGGCCCTGGATCACGATTTCGGTCGAGTAGCGGTCAGCGCCGTTCTGGTCCTGCCACTTGCGGGTCTGCAGCTTGCCTTCGACAAAGACCTTGCTGCCCTTCTTCAGATAGCGTTCGACCACGCCGACCAGCCCTTCGGAGAAGATCGCGACAGTGTGCCACTCGGTCTTTTCCTTGCGCTCGCCCGTCTGGCGATCCTTCCATTGTTCGGAAGTGGCAATGCGCAGATTGGCGACCTTGCCGCCGTTGCCGAAGGTGCGGATTTCCGGGTCGGCGCCCAGATTGCCGATCAGCATGACCTTGTTGAGCGAACCCGCCATCGAAATACCCTTTTCGTCAATATCATGATCCCGCGCGGCCAAGGATGGCGCGCGAATCCGTGGGAGGCAATAGGGCAGACGGACGCGTCGCGCACCATCGCCGCTTACGCTTTTCACCCGTTCAGACGGCCTGCCCGAACGTCCCGCCGCAGCCTAGCGCGCAGGGTAGCGCAGCCGCCCCAGAAACCGTGTCAGGCTTGGCAGTTCGCGATCCGAATTCAGGAGTTGCGCCTTAGCCCTCTCGAACTTCATGATCCCGTCGATCCGGCGGTCGAGGAAGGCATAGGTGTCGGCCTTGCCCTCGCTATCGTCGTTCACGAACACCGCGAGCGTCGCGCTGTAGATCGCGCCCAGCATCGCGCGCTTGGTATAGTGGTTGTAATCGGTCGCAGTGTCGCCTGCCAGCCGCCACATCGCATCGGCCGATTGCCAGCCAAGCTGCAAGGCGCGCGCGGCGTTCTGCGGCTGCGCCATTACCGCCAATGCGCGGCGCACCGCTTCGTCGATATGCGCCACCGCTTCGAGCCGGAAGGCGACCAGCGTGCGGATGCGTTCGCGGATCTTCAGCGTCGCCAGCCGTTCGGCGGGCCATTCTGCCGCCATCGCCTGATCGACCGACGCGATCCACGCCGCGATCATGTCCATCGGGCGTGCGCGGGGGAAGGCGAGCCGGGCGATATCGGGATCGACCCCGGCCATGTCCGCCGCCGCCAGCAGCGCGGTTTCGTTCCAGCCGTCGAAAATCGCCGAAGCGGCGATGTCGGGTGCAAGCGCGACGCGCAGTTCATCGAGCGTCATGTCGGCAAAATCGGTGGGGGTTTCGGTCATGTCAGAAAGAAGGCCCGTAATCTTTCTTGGTTCCCGCGTCCTTGCGCTTGGCATCGGCGTTGACGAATTCCTGCCGCAGCATCGAATTGCCCGATTGCAGCTCCATGTAATCGCGCGCCGATCGGCCCGAATTGTCGTTGCGGTCGGGGTCCGCGCCCTTTTCGAGCAGCAGCCGCACCAGCGTGACATTGCGCAGGTGCACCGCGGCAATCAGCGGGGTCTCGCCCGTCTGGTCGGCGATATCGACGCTCGCCCCGCCCTTGATCAGCGCCTCGACGCCATCGGTGAAGCCGAGCGAGGTGGCCAGCTGCAACGGGGTCACCCCGCGCCGGTTGCGGATGTTCGCGTCCGCGCCGCGTTGCAGCAGGAAGCGCACCCACAACACGTCCGACCGCGCGACCACGATATGCAGCCCGGTATCGCCACTGCTGATATCGCGCGAATTGACGATCTGGTTGCCGGGTTTCGACAGCATGTCGGTCGCCGTGTCGCCATCGCGATCCTTGACCGCTTCGAGGAAGTTCGACCCTTCCGAGCGGAATTGCGCCGCCGCAGGCACGGTGAGTGCAATTGCGCTGGCAATCATGCCAATCCGCCCTAACTTGCGCACAACATCGAAGCCCACGGTTTGATCCTTTCGCATTACCTGCCACACCACCGGATGTGACACGGCGCAAGAAAGGCGCCGACACGCCCCTCGCAAGCGACCAGTTAGCAGAGCATGAACCGCATCAACAAGCCTTCCGCGATCCGTCTTGTCGCAATCCTCGCCGCGCTGGCAGTCTCGGCGTGCAATCCGGCCGCCCCGCCCGAAGAACCGCCGCTGGCGGGCGCTGCGATCGGCGGCGATTTCACGCTGACGGGCAGCAAGGGCCAGCCCGTGCGCTGGAGCGATTTTGCGGGCAAATACCGCGTGGTCTATTTCGGCTACACCTTCTGCCCCGACGTCTGCCCGACCGACATGCAGCGCGTGGCGCAAGGGTTGAAGGTGCTCAAGGCCAAGGACCCGGATGCCGCCGGCAAAATCGTGCCGATCTTCATCACGCTTGACCCTGCGCGCGATACGCAGGCGGTGGTGGGCGAATTTGCCGCCGCTTTCTCACCCGATATCGTCGGGCTGACCGGCACCCCCGAACAGATCGACGCGGTCGCCAAGGCTTTCAAGGTCTATTACGCGCGCGGCGAGGATCAGCCGGGCGGCGGCTATCTGGTCGATCATTCGAACGTCACCTACCTGTTCGGCCCCGACGGCGCGCCGATCGCGACGCTGCCGACCGACAAGGGCGCAGACGCGGTCGCAGCGGAGCTGGCGCGATGGGTGAACTGAGAGCGCAATTCTGGGAGCTGCCGCTGCGCGACCTGACCCGCGCCGAGTGGGAGGCATTGTGCGACGGCTGCGGGCGGTGCTGCCTGCACAAGCTGGAGGACGAGGATACCGGCGAGGTGGTCGACACCAACATCGCCTGCCGCCTGCTCGATACCGGCACCGCGCAATGTTCGGACTATCGCAACCGCAAGGCTTTCGTCCCCGATTGCCTGCGGCTGACGCTCAGGATCGTCGAGCAGGTGACCTGGCTGCCGCAGACCTGCGCGTATCGCCTGCGCGCCGAGGGGCAGCCCTTGCAGGGCTGGCATTACCTGCTCTCGGGTGACCGCGATGCGGTGCGCCGCGCGGGCGTTTCGGTGGTCGGCCGGGTGGTGAACGAAATCGACGCCGGGCCGATGGAGCATCACATCACCCAGTGGCCGCAACCGCGCAAGGATTGGGAGCGCGAGCCGTGATCGACTGGCTGCGCGGTGCCTCGGTGAAAAAGCCGCTCGACCCCGAGATCGAGCTTGGCGGAACGCGCGTGCCGATCGTGCTGAAACGGATGCGCCATGCGCGGCGGCTGACGCTCAGGCTCGCGCCCGATGGCAGCGAAGTCAGGATCACGCTGCCATCTTGGGCTGAAGGGCGCGAGGCGCTGGCCTTTGTCCATTCGCGCGCAGGGTGGCTCGCCGAACAGCACGCCAAGCTGCCGCGCCGCGCCGCGCCGCAACCGGGCGGCGAGGTGCGCTACCGCGGGCGATCCTTGCGGATCGTGTGGGACACGCGGGCGCCGCGCCGCCCGGTGGTGGAGGGCGACACGCTCAAGGTCGGCGGGCCGCAGGCGGGGCTGGAGACGCGGCTGAAACGCTGGCTGGAGGGCGAGGCGCTCGCGCTCGCCGAGGCGGACATGCGCGATTATTGCGGTATCGCGGGGCTCGATCCGGTCGCGATGGGGCTGACCCGCGCGCAGAAACGCTGGGGATCGTGTTCGGAAAAGAACCGCATCCGGATCAACTGGCGGCTGGTGCAGGCGCCCGATTTCGTGCGGCGCTCGGTGGTCGCGCACGAGGTCGCACATCTGGTCCATTTCGACCATTCGCCCGCGTTCCACGCGCTGCTGGCGCAGATCTTCGAAGGCGAGATCGCTGCGGCCGACCGCTGGCTGAAGGAGCATGGGCGCAGCCTTTACGCCGCGTTCGGCTGAAGCCTGCCCCTTCCCCCTCGGGCTTGCGCGCTCTATATTGGGGCCATGCGCATCATCCCCTCCCGCTTCAATCCCGCCAGCGGCTTTGCCGATTTCTGGAACGAGATCCGCCGCCCGCAGCCCTATCGCTGGCCGATCCTGTTCGTCTCGGCGTTGCCTGCGGCCTTCATGGTGTGGTGGGGGATGAACAGCACGGTCTATGGCGAGCCCGAGCGTCCGACGATCGAATATATCACCGACCTCGACCCGGCCCGTTCCGATGCCGAGATCATGGCCGAGAACCGCGCGAACCAGGAAATCAAGGACTTGCGCGCGGCCGAGGAAGCGCGGATCGCGGAGGAAAAGCGCAACA
Source organism: Erythrobacter neustonensis (assembly GCF_001663175.1). NCBI lineage: Bacteria > Pseudomonadati > Pseudomonadota > Alphaproteobacteria > Sphingomonadales > Erythrobacteraceae > Erythrobacter > Erythrobacter neustonensis. The sequence goes on from NZ_CP016033.1 coordinate 477,974, forward strand.
TGTACAAGGCGCTGGGCAAGGCATCGGGGATGGATGTCGAGGCGATCGAGCGCAAGGCCGCTGCCGAGCGCGCGGCCGAGGAAGCCGCCGCGCAAAAGCGCCGCGCCCAAGCCGCAGCGGGCGCCGGACAATAGCGATAATCCCGCCGCCATCCGACCACGCGTGGATGGCCGCCGCCGCCCGGCTGGCCGGCCGCGCGCGGCCGCTTGCGCGCCCCAACCCGGGTGTCGGGGCGCTGGTGGTGGTCGACGATCGCGTGATCGCGCGCGGGTGGACGCAAGCCGGCGGACGCCCCCATGCCGAAGCTGTCGCGCTGGCGGGGCTCTCGCCCGAGGCATTGGCGGTCGCCACGCTTTACGTCACGTTGGAGCCTTGCGCGCATCACAGCGACCGCGGGCCCGCCTGCACCGACCTGATCCTCGCCGACACGCCGCAGCGCGTGGTGATCGGCCAGATCGACCCCGATCCGCGCACCGCCGGTCAGGGGATGAAGCGATTGCAGGCCGCCGGTATTGCCGTGTCGCTGCTGAATGATGCGGCCTCCGCCGACAGCCTGCGCGGGTTCCTGACCCGCCAGCGCGAAGGCCGTCCGTGGGTGACGCTCAAGCTCGCGACTTCGCTCGATGGCTGCATTGCGCTTGCCGATGGCACCAGCCGGTGGATCACCGGCGACGCAGCACGCGCGCATGTCCATGCGCAGCGCGCGCGGGCCGATGCGATTCTGGTGGGCGGCGGCACATGGCGCGCCGATGCCCCGCGGCTCGACGTGCGGTTGCCGGGGCTGGAAGCGCGTTCGCCCACCCGCGTGGTGCTGACCCGCGCAGCCGCGCCCGAGGGCACCACGGGGATCCCTGCGCCCGAAGCCATCGCCGCGCTGGAAGGCGTGTCCTACCTCTATGTCGAAGGCGGCGCCGAAACCGCCGCGGCGTTTCTTGCTGCCGATCTGGTCGACGAGCTTCATCTCTACACCGCGCCGATCGTGATCGGTGACGGCAAGCGTGCGGTCGGCGCGCTGGGGCTCGCGGGGCTGGCCGAGGCGCATGACCGCTGGGACTTGCGCGAGCGCCGCCAGCTTGGCAGCGACAGCTTCGCCGCCTATTGGCGCACCCGCTAAACCCGCAAAGGAACCGCACGCCCATGTTCACCGGCATCGTCACCGCCATCGGCACCATCGCCGCCGCCGAACAGCGCGGCGACCTTCGCCTGCGGATCACCGCCCCGCTCGATCCGGCGCGGATCGACATCGGCGCATCGATCGCGTGTTCGGGCGTGTGCCTGACCGTGGTGGAGCGCGGCGGCGCGGCGGGCGATGCGTGGTTCGATGTCGACCTGTCGGGCGAATCGGTCAGCCGCACCGTGCCCGGCATGTGGAACGCAGGACAGCAGCTCAATATCGAGCCGTCCTTGCGGCTGGGCGACGAACTTGGCGGGCATATCGTCACCGGCCATGTCGATTCAGTGGGCGAAGTGGTCAAAGTCTCCCGCGCCGGCGACAGCTGGCAGATCGCGATCCGCGCGCGCGCCGACATGGCGCCGTTCATTGCCGAAAAGGGATCGATCACGGTCAACGGCGTGTCGCTGACGGTCAACGACGTGCGCGACCGGCCCGATGGCACCTGCGACTTCCTGCTCAACATCATCCCGCACACCGCTTCGGTCACGACGCTGGGCCAGCTTGCCGAAGGCGACGCGGTCAATCTCGAGATCGACGTGCTCGCCCGCTATCTGAAGCGCATGCAAAGCCTCGCCCCGATGCGCTGACCCCGCGGCGCGCTCGCCTGCGCGCAGCAAATTCTTAAGGATGTTTGCCTAAGCCTGCCGCAGCGGAAATGCGCGCTGGCTGCGCGCGTGCTGCGGCAAGCGGGGCAGAATCCATGAACATGCATTCTTCGGCGATGATCGACATGCTGGCGCAGCCTGCGCGCGCCGCGTCCGTCCCTGCCGCCGCCCCCGCATCCGCAGCGCGTTACCTGCACGGGCCGGTTGCCGATTTTCTGCTTCTGGGCGGCAGTTCGCTGCTGCTGCTGCCGCTCCTGTTCCTGTTTCCCGCGGCCGAGATCAAAGTGCAGGTCGCAGCCGCGATGCTGCTGCTCTCGAACGTGCTGAACCACCCGCATTTCGCGCATAGCTACCAGATCTTCTATCGCGGTTACCGCGCCAAGGCATTCGGCCCCGCACTGGGCCGCGAAATGCGCGCGCGCTACCTGTTTGCCGGGCTGATCGCGCCGGTGCTGCTGGCAGGCTTCCTTGCCTATGGCGCGCTGGCCGCGGATATGCGGCTGCTGGGATACGGCGCCAACCTGATGGCGCTGGCGGTGGGCTGGCATTACACAAAGCAGGGCTATGGCATGCTGATGGTCGATGCCGCGCTCAAACGCCGGTTCTTCGATGACCGGACCAAGCAGATCCTGCTCGCCAACTGCTATGCCGTGTGGCTGGCCGCGTGGACCAATCTCAACGTCAGCATCGCCGCCGAGGATCTGTGGGGGCTGGCCTATTACAGCTTTGCCGTGCCCCAGCCCTTGCACATCCTCGCCAATGCCGCCGCCGCGATCACGACCGCGGCCTCTATCCTTGCGGTCGCGCTGCACTGGAAAGCGAAAGGCACGCTGCCGGTGAACGGGATGGTCGCCTATCTGGTAAGCATCTACCTGTGGCTGTTGTTCGTGAACATCAACCCGGTCTGGGGGTTCGTGGTGCCGGCACTCCATTCGCTGCAATATCTGGCGGTGGTGTGGCGCTATCAGCTCAATTACGAGAAGGCGCAGCTCGGATCGGAGGATTTCCGCAAGGGATCGCTCGCCCGCGCACTGTTCGGCGACAATCCGCGCGGACACATGGCAGTGTTCGTGCTGACCGGCGCGGCGCTGGGCTTCCTCGGGTTCTGGGGCATCCCGATGCTTGCCGACCAATGGGTGCCTTACGATCGGCAGGCGATTGCGGGCGCGCTGTTCCTGTTCGTGTTCTGGGTGTTTCTCAACGTCCACCACTACCTGCTCGACAGCGTGATGTGGCGGCGCGAGAACCCCGATACGCGCGCCTACCTGTTCGGCTGAGGCGCGCCCGGTTCGGCCTCCTGTGCCGCCTTCCAGTCGCGCTTGATCTTCTTGGCAAGGCTCCACTTGTGGACTTCGGTGGGGCCGTCATAGATCCGGAAGGCGCGCACTTCGCGGAACACCTGCGCGACGATCGTATCGTCGGTCACCCCGGTGCCGCCCATCACCTGCACGCAGCGATCCGCCACGCGCATCAGCGCCTCGGACACCGCGACCTTCGCCATCGAGCTTTCCGCCGTGCCCAATGATCCGCTGTCGAGCACGCCCGCGCACCAGTCGATCATCAATTCGGCCTGTTTCAGATCGATCAGGTTTTCCGCCAGCATGAAGCCCACGCCTTCGTGGTCGACCAGCGGCTTGCCGAAAGCGTGGCGGCGGCAGGCGTAATCGGCGGCGATCTCGTGCGATCGGATGCACGCGCCCAGCCAGCGCATGCAGTGCGACAGCCGTGCGGGCGCAAGCCGGACCTGCGCATAGCGGAAGCCTTCGCCCGCCTGGCCGAGCATCTGGTCGGCAGGCACGCGCAGATTGTCGATCCTGACCACCGCATGGCCGCCGGGCATCGAGCTGTCGATGGTATTGGGAACGCGTTCGATCCGGATTGCAGGATCAGGCAGATCGACGAGGAACAGGCACGCGCCCTCGTCCGCCTTGGCCATCACGATCCCGACGCCCGCGCCGTCCGCCCCGGTGATGAAGGCCTTGCGCCCGTTGATCACCCAGTGGTTGCCATCAGGATGGCAGGTGGTCTGCATCATCGACGGGTCCGAGCCCGCCCCGCCATCGGCAGCGGGTTCGGTCATGAAGAACGCCGAGCGCGCGCGGCCCTCGACCAGCGGCGCAAGGAAGCGCGCCTTGATTTCGGGGCTGCCGACCTTGCCGAGCAGATACATGTTGCCCTCGTCGGGCGCGGCGGTGTTGAGCGCGGGCGGCCCCAGCGGCGATAGGCCCGTGGCGCGCAGCACGATCGCGGTTTCGGCCTGCGTCAGGTGGCGGCCATCGGGCAGGATATGCGGGGTGAGGAGGCCTGCGGCGCGCGCCTTGTCCTTCATCTCCGCAATCAATTCGTCGGTCGGGCAATCGTGATGGTCGCGCCGCGGATCGGTTTCGTAAGGCACGATCGTCTCGCGCACGAAGGCTTCGACCCGCGCGGCAAGTTCGTGCGCGGCCGCAATGCCGATGCCGCTCATGGGAACACCGCTGCGGCGATGATGGAGCTCTGGCGGATATCGGTCATGCGCGGCGCTTTCCTGCTGGCGTTACGTTGCCAGCCTTGTCGCGCGTTCGGCCGCGCAGGGCGACCCCCGAATTTGGGGGGCGCCCCCGGTCAGACCGCGACGGCGGCGAGTGCAGCGATGAACTTGGGCAGGTTGGCGTGGGTGAGCCCGGCAATGTTGATCCGGCCCGATGCAGCCATGTAGATCCCGTGATCCTCACGCAAGGCGGCGACCTCGTCCTTGGTGACCGGCAGCATCGAAAACAACCCGTTCTGGTGACCCAGCGGGGCAAGGTCGATCCGGCCCGCACGGCCCGCCTTGGCCAGCGCATCGCGCACGCCGCGCATCCGGGCGCGCATGTCGTCAAGCTCGGCCAGCCATTGCTTGGTCATGTCCGCATCGCGCAGGATGATCCGCACCGCTGCGCCGCCGTGATCGGGCGGCATCGACCATGCCGCGCGCGCCAGCGCATTGGCGTTCGAAAAGGCGGTGTCGAGCGCGCCTTTCTCACCCGCCAGCACATAGAACGCGCCCACGCGGTCGCGGTACTGGCCGAAATTCTTGTCGCACGAATAGGCGACGAAAGCTTCTGGCACCTTGGCCAGCACCCCGCGCATCCCCGCTGCGTCCTCTTCCATCCCCGCACCCAGCCCCTGATAGGCGGCATCGATGATCGGGAAGGTGCCGCTGGCGGCGAAGGCATCGGCAATCGCAGCCCATTGGTCGGCGGTGTAATCGATCCCGGTGGGGTTGTGGCAGCAGGCGTGGAGCAACACCGCCTCGCCCGCGCCCGCGCCATTGATCGCGGCGAGCACCGCGTCGAGATCGGCGGTGCCGTCCGCCTTGGCGTGATCGAAGGGCGCCAGCTCCATCCCCAGATCGGCAAGGATCTGCGCGTGGTTGGGCCAGCTCGGCACGCCCATGTGCACGCGGGTGACCCCGGCCTTCTGCGCCAGCGCGAGCGCAAGACGCACCGCGCCCGTGCCGCCCGGGGTCTGCATCCCCTGGATCCGTCCGCCCATCGTGGCGTCCTTGCCGAAGATGTAAGGCATCAGCGCGTTGACGAAGCCCATGTCGCCTTCGGGGCCGAGATAGGATTTGCTTTCCTGGCTATCGACCAGCGCCTGTTCGGCCGCCTTGATCGCGGCGAACACCGGGGTCGCGCCGTCCTCGGTCCGGTAGACCCCCACGCCAAGGTCGATCTTGTCCTCGCGCGGGTCGGCGGCGTGGAGGCGGATCAGGGCGAGCAGGGCATCGGGTGCCTGGGGGCTGAGTCGGTCGAGCATGCCCGCGCGCATGGCGTGTGCGCGCGCGCATCGCAACCGGGTTTCGTATGCAGCCGCAAAATTGCGTAAATCAGAACGGCATCCAGGTCTGTTCGCGGGTGAACTTCATGTATCCCGCATTGACCCCGAGCCTGAGGCCCGCACCGACCCGGATCGGGATCAGCACCACATCACCGCGGCGCAGATAGCTCGCGGTCAGCCCGCCGACGAAATAGGCCTGCCCCTCGCCCGCAGGAAACCGCTTGAACAAGTCCTGCGTGTCGTAAAGGTTGTAGACCAGCACGAAGGTGTTGCCCGCGTTCGCGCCGGCATCGAACCCGATCGAGGGGCCGGTCCAGTAGACCCGCTGTTCGCCTTCGACCTTGTGGTGCAGCGTGCCCGAACCATAGCGCGCGCCGACGATGAACGCGCCGCTCGCCTCGCGCCCGACGATGTAGCCGTTGGGCTCGCCCTGATTCTTGAGCAGATCCTCGATCAGCTTGGCGAGACCTTCCGCGCCCTTGCCGAACACGCCTTCGGCCGCGCCGATCAGATCGTCCTCGCCGTAGGTCTCGGAAGTGGCGGCGGGGGTGGCGATGGGCGCGGCTGGCGTAGCATCGGCCGGCGGCGCGGCATAATCGCCGAAAGTCGCATCGACCGATGGTTCATTGTCGGGGGCCGGCGTGTATTGCGGCTGCGCGGGCGGCGCTTGCGGGGTGGCCAGATCGGCATCGATCCCGCCCGACGACTGCGCATAGGCATCCGGGTCGAGCGTTTCGAGATCGCGCGACTGCGCCATGCCCGGCGTGCCGAGCGAAAGCACCGCCAGCGCGCCCAGCGCCATGCCCGCCAGACGGCGGCCCAGCCCTTGCTTGCCGGCCAGATCGGAATTGCGGGCGGTTTTCATCCTCATCGTGCAGCCTTTCGCAGCCATCGTGTCAGCCCCATGCCTATCGGCAGCGGATACGAGAATCGCTTCACGCCCCCGCAGCAACCGCGTGTCGCCAAAGCGAATCCGTTTAGCGGCGAAGCGATAGCACAGGCGCTAGGGCGATGATCCTGAACATCCGCCGAACCGGGGGCAAGCGCGATGCGACAGACCGATCTTTCGCTTTTTTCGCAAAGCCCTTGCCGCCCGCCAAACCGCCGCCTATAGCGCCCCCCCTACAGCCCAAGCTGATACCCGGAGACGTGGGTGAGTGGCTGAAACCAGTTCCCTGCTAAGGAACCGTACTCTATCAGGGTACCGAGGGTTCGAATCCCTCCGTCTCCGCCACCGGCCTCAAAAATCGATCGGTTCCCCCTGGGGAACTTTGTGCGCGGTGCTGTTCCCGGAAAAGACATAGCGTCCATGCTTGGTTGCAGCCGTGTCACACGCACATCGTCGCCGCTGTCGAATACGGGCCAGCCGCAGTAAAGGATAAGGCAAATGAAAAGGCCCCGCCCCCATATGAGGGAGCGAGGCCATGAAGCTTCGTGCCGAAACGTTCAGAATTTCCCGAGCAGCGTAACAATGCCCTGATTGCGGCTGAGCGCAATGCCGCTGTCGAAGCCGAGGGCTTCGAGATTGCCGTAATCCGAATAGCGATATTCGATGCGGATCGCGTAATTCGACGAGAGGTCGATTTCGCCGCCGGCGCCGATCCTGAAACCGCCAAACGAGACTTCGTCGGCAATCTCGCCGGTGCCGTCATCGTATTCGGCTTCGATCGAGGCGTCGGTGTACCCGGCCTTCACATAAAGCAGGCCGTTCGGGCCCGTACGAACACCGGCTCTTGCACCGACATAAAAGTCGCGCCCGGCATTGATGGACACCCGGTCGCCCGCGTCAAAAACGTCCCGCTCCGTAACGCCCAGGCTGGAATCAGTGTATTCGCCTTCGATACCGAAAATTAAGCCGCTTTGCGTTTCATAGTCGTAACCGACAGTTACCCCGAGGAGAATGTCCTCTTCCGCATCGGAGAGCCCGTCAAACTCGGCATTGACGCTGTCGATGCCGACGATGGCGCCAGCAACAAACTTGCCGCCCACCGTGTCGGCTTCCTGCGCCATTGCAGGCGAGGCAAAAGCGACGGCCGCGACAGCACCAGCGATAATTGCAAACTTCATGTAAAACCCTTTGGATGGCTCAGAATTGAGCTGGTCGCGGGTTATTCTTTCAACCTTTACAGATCACTATCGCAATTGCGCTTTTCCGTAGCTTTGTTTCAGGCATTCCATTCGCGCTGCGCAAGACGGAGGATCCGTGACGCAGTTTGCAGCTGGAAGACGGTGCCCTTGCAAACGAATAGCGCGGGAAGTGGTCGGAGCGTGCATTTCTCGCCCTTCGCGGCCCTACCCCTATCTCCCGCCCGAGCCTGATGCCGGCACGCAAGGCTCAGTGGGCGGCGTCGAGATAGGTTCCGCTGAACATCGCGACCTGTTTCAGCCGGTCGAGATCGAGGATTGTCAGCCGGCGATCGGTCAGCGTGACCAGTTCCTCGCGCCGCAGATCCTGGATCGTGCGGTTGACGTGGACCAGGCTGAGGCCGTTTGCTTCGGCAAGGTGGGTTTGCGTGACGGGCAGATCATAGGCGTTCTGGTGGGTAAGCCCCACCGCATCGAGCCGGTAGAACAATTCGACGAACAGGTGCGCGATCCGTTCGCGCGGCGAGCGCCGGCCCAACGACAGCAGCCATTCGCGCTGGATCGCGGCCGCGCTGATCTCGCGCCCCAGCAATGCGCGCAAGAGATGCGGGCGCTGTTCGATCACAGCGTGGAATTGCTGCGGGGCTATTTCGTAATAACGTGCGGCGGTCAGCGCGCCGATCGAATGATCCATCCGCGTCGTGAAATAGATGTTCAGGTCACAGAAATCGCCGGGCAGGAAAAAGCCCACAATCTGACGTCGTCCATCGGCCAGATCCTTGTAACGGCAGGCCCATCCCGACACCAGCAGTCGGATATGCGTTGGGTGATCGCCTTCGCGCGCCAGATCGGCGCGGCCGTTAGCGGTGCACAGCGGCCCGGTGTCGAGCTGCATCAGCGCGGCGCGGTCATCCTCGTCGAGTTCGGTGTATCGTGCGAGCACGCGGAGCAGAGGCGCTTCGTCCCCTGCGGTGAATGTCGACATCGGCCGTGGTTCCGGAAAAATTTCAGGGGCTGCGCAGGCGTGTGGATCAGGCGAATATCAATACGTGGCTGGCGGATCGCTGGCCGGAAAACTTTCGTCGCTGGCTTGATCGACCCGCGACCAGCGGTTCTGCGGGGCGTCACGCATGGCTTCGGGGCCGGCGTCGCGAACCGGATTGGTGCCGCCCGCGCTCTGATCGGAGGCGAAGGCGGCAGGCGCAGGCCGTTCCGGGGTCGGCTGGCGGCGGCGGATCAAGGCATAGGCGCCCGCGCCCAACCCCGCCAAAATCAAAAGCATTCGCATATGCGGACCTTTGTAAGAGTTGCTCTCACGTCCCTGCCTGCACCCTGCTTGCGCGTCTTTATCCTGCGTTAACGCAAGACACACGAGGCCGAAGCCGCTATCGCTGCTGCGGTCAGGCCTGCCGCACGCTGCGGGGGGCCGGCGATGGCACAATGGCAGGCTGATGGCGGACTTTCCTATCGACGCGGACATGACCTTGTTTGGCGCAGCTTTCGATGCCTTGCCCGATGCTGCCTGCATTCTGGAGCCGGTCGGCGAGCCCGGGGGTCATCCGCGCGAGTGGCGCTATCTTGCCTGCAATCCGGCGATCCTGCGCCTGTTGCAGATGGACGATCCGGTCGGGCAGATGATCGGCTATCGTTATCCCGAAGCTGGGCGTGCATGGGCGCAGGATTTCGAACGCGTGCTCAGCCGCAATACGAGCGAGGTTCTGGTTCGCAAGGGCGCGGGCGATAACCGGGTCTACGAGGTGGTGATCAGTCCCTTGCGCCTTCCATCGCGCAGCGCAGTCATGGCACGCATCCGCGATATCAGCAGCGAACACTTGGCGCGCGAGAAACGCCGCGAGGCCGATGCCCGCTACAAGCTGTTGTTCGATGTCATTGATGAAGGCTTCTGCATCGTCGAGGTGCAGTTCGAACCCGATGGCACGCCGCGCGACTATGTCTTCCTCGAAGCCAATGATGCCTTTGTCAGCCACACCGGGCTGACCGATCCTGTCGGCAAGGCGATGCGCACGCTTGAACCAGGAATCGAGGACAAGTGGGTCGCCATCTATGGGCGGATCGCGACCACGGGCGTGGCCGAACGCTTCGAAAGCGAATCAGGCGTGATGCAGCGGTGGTTCGATGTGTTTGCCTTCCCGATAGGCGATGTTGCCCCCTATCAGGTAGGTATCCTGTTCGAGGATATCGGCAAGCGCAAGGGCATGGAGCTTGCATTGCGGCATTCGGAAAACCGGCTGCAATCGCTGATCGGCGCAACCTCCGACCTCATCTTCCGGATGAACCCCGAAGGCACGCTGATGGAGCAGTTGGGCGGGCGTGAACTGCTTGGCCCCATGCCGATGTCCGGTGACTGGATCACCAATTTTGTTGCCCCTGCCGATGTCTCAATGGTGCGCAAGGCGGTCGACACCGCGGTCGAAACACGCGCCCCACTCGACATCGAACATCGTTACATTCGGCCTGACGGCACGATCGGCTGGCTCCACTCCCGCGCCGTCCCGGTGTTCGACGAAAACCGTACCGTCACCGAATGGTTCGGCATGTCGACCGATTTCTCGCATCACCGGATCGCCGAAGCCCAGCTTGCCACGGGCGCGCAGATGCTGCGTGTGGCAAGCGAGATCGGCAAGGTCGGACTGTGGGACTGGAACGTCGAGACCGGCCAAATCTACTGGTCGGACGAACATTACCGCATGGAGGGCTATGCGCCGGGCGAGGTCACGCCCTCGTTCGAAATCTGGATCAGCCGGGTCCATCCCGAAGATCGCGAAACCGCGGAAAGCCGGATCGCCAAGGCGCGCGAGAGCGGCGAGGATTACGTCCACGAATACCGCGTATGCCACCCCTCGGGCGAGATCGTCTGGGTGTCGGCACGCGGGCGGTTCCTGTATGACGATACGGGCCAGCCGATCCGCATGCTGGGCGCGATGGTCGACACCACGCAGCGCCGCCGCGAGGCCGAATGGCAGATGCTGCTGGTAGCCGAATTGCAGCACCGCGTGCGCAATCTGATCGGCATGGTGCGCTCGGTCGCGCGGCTTTCCGCCCCGAGCCACCGCCATGTCGACCAATATGTCGATCACCTGATCGGCCGCCTGCAGGCGATGGGGCGGACGCAAAGCACGCTGACCCGGTCACCCGGCCGCAATGTTGATCTGGCCGAACTGGTGCGCGAGGAATTGCTGGTCCACGCCGTCCAACCCGACCAGTGCCATGTCGATGGGCCCGAAGTGGCCTTGTCGCCGCACGCGGCGGAAATCGTGACGTTGGCGATCCACGAGCTGGCGACCAATTCGATCAAATACGGTGCGCTGGGCGATACCGGCCATATCCGGATCGTGTGGACCTGCGACCACCGCGACGGTGCGACATGGGTCAACCTTCGCTGGCAGGAAACCACCCCGATGCGCACGACACGCTCCACCCGCAAGGGTTTCGGCCGCACGCTGATCGAAGAGCGGGTGCCCTACGAATTGCACGGCATGGGGCGCTTTGCGCTGCACGACACTGGGGTTCTGGCAGAACTCCAATTTCCGCTGTCGGACGCCGGCAGCATCCTCGATACCCGAACCTGACAAGCGAGCACGCCATGACTACCACCCCCCTCACCGGACTGCGGATCGCGATCATCGAAGATGATTACTACCAAGCATCCGACTGCCGCCACACGCTGGAACAGGCGGGGGCCGAGGTGGTTGCGGTGACATCGCAGGTGCCGGGGCCGGCACTGCTCGGGCAATGGGGCGCGCTCGACGTGGTGCTGATCGACATCAATCTGGGCCAGGGCCTGTCGTTCGATTTTGCCCGCACCCTGCAGGCAAAGGGCATCCGGTTCGTGTTTCTGACCGGGTATGACGCGGAGATGCTGCCCGAAGATCTGGCAGGGAGCGCTTATCTGAGCAAGCCTGCCGATGGCGCGCGGATCGTCGCCACCTTGGCACAGGTCACGCGCGGCGGGACCGGCATTGAGGATGCCGACGAATGAGCGATGCGATCAGGCCGCAGCCTTGCGTGCCTGATCCGCAGCGATCCCGGGGGTGGCCCGCGGCGCGAGATAGGCGCTGTCGAACCCGGCGATCTGCTGCAGCATGCGCAGGTCGTGGATCGTCAACTGGCGCGAACGCAGCGAAATCAGCCCTTCCTGCCGCAATTGCTGAAGCTTGCGATTGATGTGAACCGGGGTCAGCCCCAGCACATCGGCAAGATCGTCCTGCGTGAGCGGGAAATAGATCTGGTTGGTCAGCTTGGGATCCACCAACGACAGGCGATAATGGATTTCGCACACCAGATGCGCCATCCGTTCGAGCGCATCGCGGCGTCCGACGTTGACGAGCCATGACGAAAGCAGCGCATTTTCCATGCACCCATAGCTGCGCATTGCCTCGCCGATGGCCGGGAACCTTTCGATCGCCCGGCGCATGTCGGCGTGCGCGACATGGGCGATCGTGCACGGCCCAAGCGTGATGACATCGTCAAGCGCGCTGCCTTGCGGTGCATTGGCGAAGTAAACCGCATCGCCGGGCAGCAGCAGGCGGGTGATCTGGCGCGCACCGTTGCGCAGAATCTGATAACGCGAGGCCCACCCGCTCAGCACCACGGGAAAGGCGTGCACATCGTCGCCGTCGCGCGAAAGATATTTCTTGGCACCAACATCCTTCGGCTGCCGGCAAAGGTTAGACAGCGCAGCCATCTCGCCATCGCCAAGCTCAGCGGAATGCTTGAGTCGCAGCAGGAAGGCATTGGTCACGGTGTCTGGCTCCTTTGAGCATCGTCCATACGGGTCGAGCCTTGACGACGGGTCGACCCAATCATGGCGGCGAGGCTTTGTGTCTTCGCGACAGAATTCTTCCGACTGGCGCAGGGATAAGCACTATACGAAACGCTTTGTTCCCGGCGCGCCAATTTCGGCCATGGGCCGACACAGCCGGTCCGACGACATGGTGCGGCTCTGTGACCGGCCTGGCGGCCTTCGCTGCGGTCGCTTCCCCACGCGGACGCCCAACATTTCCGCATATTTTCGGCTGACAAGTTCGCCGGATACAATCCAAGTTAGAGCGTGCGCGAAACAAGCTCGGCAACATGCAAGCGAGTCCTAGGGTATCCCGATCCCTTTGCCGACTCGATGACCGGAAATCCTGGTTGGTTTCCGCTATTCTCCGGTCATTGCCCCAAATACTCCCCGCCCAGCGATGGGCGGGGTTTTTTGTGGCGGATCGCGGCGCGATGGCGACAATCGGCAAAGGCGCGCGATCATTGCGATTGCCGGGCGCGGCGCAGGCAGGCAGAACTGAAAGCCATGAAACTTTGCACCTTCACGCATGCGGGCAGAACGCGCACCGGGATCGTCGCTGGCGCGGCAGTGGTGGACACCGGTGTTCCCGGCACGATGATCGACCTCATCCGCCGGTTCGACGATCTGCGGCCCGGTCTCGAAGCCAAGGCGGCGACAGCTTCGGGCATCCCGCTTGCCGAGGTACGCCTCGAGGCCCCGGTGCAGCGTCCCGGCAAGATTTTCGCGATCGGGCTGAACTATGCCGATCATATCGCCGAAACCGGGCTGCCCACGCCGCAGCGACAGGTGTGGTTCACCAAGGCGCAGACCAGCGTCAACGCGCCCTTCGACCCGATCCTGATCGCGCGCGGCACCGACACCACCGATTACGAAGCCGAACTGGTCGCGGTGATAGGTAGCGGCGGCAAGCACATCGCCGCCGATGACGCGCCCGCTGCGGTGTTCGGCTACTCCATCGGCAACGACGTGACCGAACGGACCTGGCAACGCGCTGTGCCGCAATGGGCGCTGGGCAAGAGCTTCGATACGCACGCGCCGATGGGGCCATGGATCGTGACCGCCGACGAACTGGGCGATCCGCACGATTTGCCGATCCGCTGTTTCGTCAACGGCGAGGCGCGGCAGAATTCGCGCACGCGCAACCTCGTCCATGATGTGTGGCAGCAGATCGCGCATCTTTCCGCGGCGATGACGCTGGAGCCGGGCGACTGCTTGTTCACCGGGACCCCGGCCGGCGTGGGTGCGGCGCGCAATCCGCCGCTCTATCTGAAAGCGGGCGATGTGCTGCGGACCGAAATCGGCGGGATTGGCCACATCGAAGCGACGATGGCCGAGGAGAACTGACCAGGCCCGGCGCCGCTCAGCCGCGCTTGAGGATCAGATACAATGCGCCTTCGCCGCCATGGCGGACATGCGCGCGGCGCACGGCGGTGATCGCATCACCGTGGCGGCTGGCGGCAAGCCAGTCGAGCAGCTTGGCGCGGATCGCGCCGCGCTTGTGGCTGCGGTCAGCCGGATCGACCGGCCGTTCGCGTCCTGCCACCACCAGCACCACCCGCGCCCTCATGCTGCGCGCCTGATCGAGCGCGGACATGATCCTGTCATAGGCGGTGTCGAGCGTGTCGCCGTGCAGGTCGAGCGTAAGATCGGGTTCCAGCCGCCCCCCCTTTACCCGCCGGTCCCAGTGCGAATCGAGGCCCGCATCGGCCGATGCCTTCGCGGGCGAAGGTGATGACGGGGCGCGTTTGACCGGGTGACTGCCCATCGGCCTGACGGGTTTGACGGGCTTCACGAATTTGCCCGGCGGCGCAGGGGCTGGCTTGCCGGTGGCAGCGCTTGGCAGTGGTGCTCCAGCTTCGGATTTTGCGGGTGCGACCGGGCGCTTCTTGCCCGGCAGCGGCTTGACGCTGGCGGCAAGGTGCGCCCACGCCGCCTGTTCGCCCGCCGAAAGCCCCCGCGGCGCCCTCATCTTTGCGCGGCAAGGCGCGCAGCGGCGTCTTTCGGCAACAGGATATAGGCCCGGCCCCGCCCGCTCATCCCGCCGGCGATGGTCCGGGCATCGGCGCCTGCGCCCCAGAAGGTGTCGAAACGGTTGGCCCCCTTGATCGCGCCGCCGGTGTCCTGCGCGATCCAAAGGCCATTGGCCTCGCGCCGGTCAAGATCGAGCCACACGGGTGCGCCCAGCGGGACAAAGGCAGGATCGGCCGCGACCGAACTTTCGCGCCGCACCGGAACCCCCAGCGCGCCGAGCGGCCCGTCGCCCTTCAGTTCGGTGAAGAAGATCCAGCTTTTGTTGAGGCGCATCAGCTCGCGGCCATCGCGCGGATTGTCGCGGATATAGGCCATGATCCCCTGCATCGAGCCCGAATATTTGCCCGGGCCGCTGCCCAAGAGGCCGCGCTCGCGCATCACGCTGCCCACACCGACATATTCGCGCCCGTTCTGCCCGGCATAGCCGATACGGATCACCTCGCCTTCGGGCGTGATGAGGCGGCCCGAGCCCTGGATCTGCAGGAAAAAGAATTCCACCGGGTCGGCGGCATAGGCGATGATCGGAGCCTTGCCGGCAAGCGCTCCGTCCTCGATCGCGGCGCGGTCGTGATACTGGACGAAGCGACCCTGATCGTCATAGCGGCCAAGCGGCGGGCGGCCTGTGCGCTCGGAAGGTTTCACATCGTCGGGCCAGCCGCGCACCAGATCGGCGGGCATGGCATAGACCGGAACCTCGAAACCGGGACGCCGCGTGCGGCTGCCGGCGATCTCGGGCTCGAAATAGCCGGTGGCAAAGGCATTGCCGTCGCCGATCTTCACCGGCGTGAATTCCTGCGCGAAGAAGGCGCGGGCGGCGAGCGGCGAGGCGGTGCGCGCGCGCGCGCAAGGCCCCTGCCATTCCTCGCGGCGGGTAAGGCCGCTCAGATCCTCGCGTGCCAGGAGACGCGGGCAGGATTCGATGAAGCTGGCGAGCGCGCCGCGCGCATCATCGTCGTTGACCGAAAGCGATGCCAGCGCGGGACCGATCGCTACCCCTGCCAGCGCAGCGTTGGCGGCAACCGCGGCGACCGGCGCGGCCACGACAGGCGGGGCGACAACCACCGGCGGACGCGCGGCGGGCGCGGGGGCAGGTGCCGGGACGATCCCTCCGCAAGCGGCCAGCGCGAGCATCATGGCCAAGGCCAGCGCAGAACGCATCGTCAACTCCCCATGCCGCGCGGCGCGTGGCCGCGGCATTATCCTTCGTCGGTTTCGTCGAGTAGCCAGTTGGGATCGCGCGCACCGATATTGCGCGTGAAAGTCCACACATCGCGGCTCTCGATCGCATCGTCGAGCGAGCCTGCAATCACGCTCCCGTCGCGGTCGCGGGTGACGGCAGCAATATCGGCCACGAACAGCAGCGCGATGCGCGCCATTCGGCCATCGAGCGCAGCCGAATGCACGCGCACTTCCTCGATCCGGATCAACGTGTTGTCGAGCGTTTCGCCAGCCGCTTCGCGCGCGTCGAGCGCACCGGCAAACCCGGCATAGACATCATCGTCGCACAATTCGCGCAACGTCTCGCGGTCGCCCTTCCAGAAGGCTTCGAGGATCATGCGATAGGCGCCCTTGGCTCCTTCGAGGAACTGGCCAAGGTTGAAGCTGTTATCGGCGGCGGCGATCTCGCGCAGCGCACGCTCGACCGCGGGCATCACGCCTTCGAGTTCGGGCGCACGCGGGGGCGCAGCGGGCGACGGCATGGCTGCGGGGCGAACCACCGGGCCATCATCGGCGTCGAAGCGCTGCACCACGGGCTCTTCTTCCTGCTCGGCGCGGCGGCCCAGCACCGAATAGAGGCGCAGGCCGAGGAAGGCCGCCACCATCGCGAGGAGAACGATTTCGAGCACTATTCTTTCCGATCGTCACATCTGGCGCACGCGCGAGGCAAGCCTGCGCGCCGCTCAAGGAACCCTTACCCTGCATTAAATAGGGTATCATTACAATTCGCCAACGCCCGATAGGTTGCAGCGCGGGACGAACTCTTGCCGTGTGGCTCGCACGCTGCGGCCATCACTGGCGCAGTTGCGGCGGCCCCCTGCCCCTGCTAGGCGCTCGCCGAGGCCGCCGGCGCTGTTGCGATACGGTGCGCGGCGCGCATCATCTGTTACACTCTTTGCCACTGCGGCTCACAAGGAAAGACTGGCGACATCATGGCCGAAGACGAAGGCGTTCTCACCAACCTCGACACCCATGATGCCGGCGGCCCGCTGCCCAATGGCGAGGATACCAGCCCGATGGTCGGGATTATCACGCAATATGTGAAGGATCTCTCGGTCGAAAACCCGTCGGCCCCCGATGTTTTCCAGTGGAACGAAGCGCCGCAGATCGACGTGCAGTTCAACATCGCGGCCGAACCGGTTGCCGACGGCGTGCACGAAGTCACGCTCAAGCTGACGCTGACCGCCAACGCCTCGCAGGGTACGATGTATATCGTCGATCTGGCCTATTCGGGTCTGATCGGGATGCGCAACATTCCCGAGGATCAGGGCCACGCCTTCCTCTATGCCGAAGCGCCGCGACTGCTCTTCCCGTTTGCCCGCGCGGTCGTGGCGAGCGCGGTGCGCGATGCCGGCTTCCCGCCGCTGATGGTCGATCCGGTCGATTTCGGCGGCATCTACGCGCAGCAACTCGCCGCGCGCCGCGCCGAGGAAGCCGCAGGCGGCACACCGATCGCGCCGGTCACCGGCAACGCCTGATCGCAGGCTTGCGGCAGGCGGGAGCACAATGAGCCTCATCAGGAACGTCGGCACGATCGGCGGTTTGACGGCGGTAAGCCGGGTGTTCGGGTTCGCCCGCGACATCCTGCTTGCGCGCGCCTTGGGGGCAGGTCTGGCAGCGGACGCATTCCAGCTTGCCTTCACCCTGCCCAACACCTTCCGCCGGCTATTTGCCGAAGGCGCATTCAGCGTCGCTTTCGTGCCGCTGTACAGCCGCGCGCTGCATGGCCGCGATGGCGAGCCGGGCAGCGAGGAAGCCGCCACCGCCTTTGCCAATGACGTGCTCAGCGTGTTCGTCTGGGTGCTGCTCGCCTTTACCGGCGTGTGCATGCTGTTCATGCCCGGCATCGTGTGGCTGCTGGCACGTGAATATGCCAGCGTTCCGGGCAAGTTCGAGCTGTCGGTGTTCCTCGCCCGCGTAACATTCCCCTATCTGGGCCTGATCAGTCTGGTGGCGATGCTTTCCGGCCTGCTCAACGCGCGCAGCCGGTTCGGCCCGGGGGCGGCCGCGCCGATCCTGCTCAACATCTTCCTCATTTCCGGCATCATCATCGGCGACCGTTTGCGCGGTGACAGCAGCAACGATGTCGTCGTGGTCAATGCGCTGGCGATCGCGGTGGCGCTGTCGGGCGCGGCGCAGCTTGCCTACCTTGCCTGGGCCACACGGCGCGCGGGCGTGCGGCTTAAAGTCACCTTGCCCAGGTTCACGCCCGAAGTGAAACGGCTGGGCATGCTGATCCTTCCCGCCACCTTCGGCGCAGGCATCTACCAGATCAGCCAGCTGGTCGACACCTTCTTTGCGACCTCGCTGCCGCAGGGCTCGCTCACGCTGCTCAAGCTTGCCGACCGGCTCAACCAGATGCCTCTGGGGATCGTCGGGATTGCGCTGGGCACGGCGATCCTACCGATGCTGAGCCGCCACATCCACACCGGCGACAATGCCGAGGCGCAGCGGTTGCAGGGCAATGCCTTCGAGATCGCCACGCTGCTGACCCTGCCCGCCGCTGCCGCGCTCGCGGTATGCGCGCCCGCCTTCTGCACCGCGTTCTTCGTCGGCGGCAAGTTCACCCCTGCCGATGGCGCGCTGATGGCGAGCATCGTGGTGGCGCTGGTCGCGGGGCTGCCCGCCTATGTGATCGTCAAGGTGCTGAACCCGGGCTTCTTCGCGCGCGAGGATACGCGCACGCCGGTGTGGACCGCTCTGGCTTCGCTGATCTTCAATATCGCGCTCAATCTCTACGTGGTCGGTCGTTACGGGATCGTCGGTCTGGCCGGCGCGACGGCGGCTTCGGCCAGTCTCAATTGCGTGCTGCTTTACATCATGCTGCACCGGCGCGGCTGGTTCCGGTTCACGGCCAAGCTGTTCAGCCGCGTAGCGCGCCAGCTGATCGCGACCGGGGCGATGACTGCAGTCTTGTGGTATCTGATGCCGTTGATGGCCGATCGCTATGCCGGCAACCTGTTCGAGAAGGTCTGGTCGCTTGCGGTGCTGGTCGGCGTCGGCGGGGCGGTGTTCTTCGGCGTCGCCTTTGCCGTGGGCGCGCTCGACAAGGATCTGCTCGGCCAGCTGCGGCGCCGCAAACCGGTCCGCACCAAGGCTGATGACGAAATTCTGGAGGTTGAATAACATGCGCGTGGTTTCCGGCATCCAGCCGACGGGCAATCTGCATCTGGGCAATTATCTGGGCGCGATCCGCAACTGGGTCGCGATGCAGGATTCGCTGGAGGAAGGTTCCGAGGCGCTGTTCTTCCTCGCCGATCTCCACGCGATCTCGCAGCCGCACGATCCCGCCACGCTGTATCGGGGCACGCTCGAAATGGTGGCCGCGCTGGTCGCTTGCGGGATCGATCCCGATCGCTCGGTGCTGTTCAACCAGGCGCAGGTTCCGCAGCATGCCGAGCTTCAATGGCTGCTCAACGGCACGGCCCGTATGGGTTGGCTGAACCGCATGACCCAGTGGAAGGACAAGGCTGGCAAGAACCGCGAAGGCCAGTCGGTCGCGCTGTTCACCTACCCCGTGCTTCAGGCAGCCGACGTGCTACTGTATCAGGCGACACACGTGCCCGTGGGCGAGGATCAGAAGCAGCACCTCGAACTGGCGCGCGACATCGCGCAGAAGTTCAACAACGATTTCGCCTCCGAAGACGCGCCGGTTTTCACCCTGCCCGAACCGATCATCCCGGCAGAGGCGGCAAGGATCATGAGCTTGCGCGATGGCAGCGCCAAGATGTCGAAGTCCGATCCCAGCGACATGAGCCGGATCAACCTGTCCGACGATGCCGACACGATGGCGCAGAAGATCAAGAAGGCCAAGACCGACCCCGAGCCCTTGCCTTCGGAAGCCGCCGGCCTTGCCGAACGGCCCGAGGCGCGCAACCTCGTGGGCATCTTTGCCGCCTTGTCGGGAACAAGCGTGGATACCGTGCTGACCCAATATGGCGGGCAGGGCTTCGGCGTGTTCAAGCCTGCGCTGGCCGATCTGCTTGTCACCAAGCTGGGGCCGATCCGTGATCGCTTCGTCGCGCTGCAAAGCGACCGCGAGGCGCTCGACGCGATTCTGGCGCGCGGCGCGGCGAAAGCGCGGCTGCGCGGCGCGCCGACGCTCGATGCGGCCTACACTGCGCTGGGGCTGGTGCGTCACTAGACCTGTCCATACCCCTTGCGACGAAGCGCCCCCCAAAAAAGGTGGATATTCAATCAGGGTTCATTCGGGCACTTATATACAGGCAAGCGTAATCGCCGTTGCTGTGAGTGCGATGGCCCCAACACAAAAGGTTGTGCCATGTTGTCAACGATGCCTTCGCTCAAGACCATTGCCCGCGCCGCCCTGCCCGTTGCCCTTGCGCTCGGCCTGTCGGCCTGTGCCACCACGCCGTTCCGCGCGGATGTTTCGCGCTTTGCTGTGCCGCTCCCCGCACCGCAGGGTCAGACCTTCGCGGTCGTTGCCGAAGATCCGAAGCTTGCCGGCGGGCTTGAATTTGCCACCTATGCAAATGCGGTCGCGGCCGAATTGAATCAGCTCGGCTACGCGCGCGCTGCGTCGCCCGAAGTCGCCGACATGCTGGTGCGCTTCGATTACCGGGTCGACAATGGCCGTGAGCGCGTGCGCACCACGCCGGGCGCGATCGGGATCGGTGCCGGTCGCTGGGGCCCGTGGGGTCCTTGGGGCGGTTGGGGCAACGGCTTCGGCGGCTGGGGCTATGGCTTCAACGACCCGTTCTTCGGCGGACCCGACGTGCGCAGCTACACTGTGTTCACAAGCGGTGTCGACGTGAAGATCGATCGCCGCGCCGATGGCCAGCGTCTGTTCGAAGGCAAGGCCGAGGCGGTGTCGCGTTCGAACCGTCTGCCCAACCTCGTGCCCAATCTCGTCGACGCCTTGTTCACCGATTTCCCCGGCAATTCGGGCGAGACCGTGCGGATCACCATCCGCGAAGACGAAAAGACCGTGCGCCCGGCCAATTGATGGTGTAGGCCAGAACGCAACAAACCCTTGGACGGGACGAAAAGGCGGCACAGGGGATCGTGCCGCCTTTTTTGTTGCCCGCGGCCCGCTGGTTTGATCTTACCAGCCGCGTGCACGCTCCGGATCGAGACTTTCGAAATTCCACGGCATCGGGACAAAGTCGCGCCGCGAAAGGTTGCGCCGCAGCGATCCGCCATCCTCGTCCGGGCGGGTGCGGCTGTGGTGCTCGCGGATCAGCTGGCCCAGTAGCAGCAGGCCGAAATCCCAGTCACCGATCCGGCTGTCGGCATTGATGTGCCCGATTGACCCGGCATAGGCGAAGGTCGCGCCCCAATCCTGCGCCATGCCCCGCGCGGCGCGCAGGCTGGCATAGGGATCGTTTTCGCTGGCGGCGAGAAACGCGGGGAACGGCAGCGGCTGCCGGGGGATCGGTGCAAACCGCGCGATTCGTTCATCGACGCGCTCCCGCTCGGCATCGGGCGGCGCGACCAGCAGCGCGCCGACGACAGGATTGCCTTGGGCCGGTTGCTCGAACTGTGCCCACCAGGCCACCGCAAGGCACCCCAGTGAATGCGCAACGAGAATGACGGGCCGGCCGGCACGGTGGACCGCCAGATTGATCTTGTTGACCCACGTATTGCGGTGCGGATCGTCCCACATTCCCAGATCGACCCGTTCGCAATCGGGAAGTTTCGCCTCCCAATGGGTTTGCCAGTGGCGCGGGCCGCTGTTGTCGAGACCGGGGACGAGCAGGATCA
The DNA here is from genome assembly GCF_001663175.1 of Erythrobacter neustonensis. Taxonomy (NCBI): domain Bacteria; kingdom Pseudomonadati; phylum Pseudomonadota; class Alphaproteobacteria; order Sphingomonadales; family Erythrobacteraceae; genus Erythrobacter; species Erythrobacter neustonensis. The sequence goes on from NZ_CP016033.1 coordinate 499,419, forward strand.
GCGGATCGGCGGTCAGCTGCCGGGTATCGAGTTCGAGGCTGTGTGTGTGGGTCTGGGCCATTGCGGCGCTCCTTGAAGCGAGGGAATGACCGTCCATTGGTATGGTCCGATAACGCCAATAATAACTCAACCCTAATGGTTGACAATAGGGCAGCAGCCAGCGGCTCGGCGTTTTGCGATGAATTGAAACAGACGAGCGCCAACCGGCGCACGCGCGGTCAGAGCCTTGCATGCCCGCCGGTCGATCCGAACCCGCCTGTGCCGCGCGCGGTATCGTCAAGCTGTGCAACCTCGTCCCATGCTGCCTGCACGACCGGCGCGAGCACCAGCTGGGCAATCCGGTCGCCGCGGGCGATGGCAAAGGGCTCGGCGCCGAGATTGATCAGAATGACCTTTAGCTCGCCGCGATAGTCGCTGTCGATCGTGCCGGGGGTATTGGGAACGGTGATGCCGTGTTTGAGCGCCAGCCCCGATCGCGGGCGCACCTGGATCTCGAAGCCATGCGGGATCGCCATCGCAAGCCCCGTTGCCACCGCATGGCGCGCGCCGGGGGGAAGCGTGACATCCTCGGCGCTGACCACATCCATCCCTGCCGCGCCGTCGGTGGCATAGGCGGGCAGCGGCAGACCGTTGCCGTGGGGCAGACGCATGATTGCGACGCGGGCAGTCATTCCGCCGCCTCCGCGCGCAGCGCGGCCGCCATCCGCTCGACCAAGGCCATCGCGACCGCCGATTTGGGCATTTCGTCGAGCGTTTCGACCCCCGCGCCGGTGATGATCGTCACGCGGTTCAGATCACCGCCCATCACGTCGCCGCTCACGTCATTGGCGACGATCCAGTCCGCGCCCTTGCGCTTGCGCTTGGCCTTGGCGAATTCGAGCACATTGCCGGTTTCGGCAGCAAAGCCGATCACCAGTTCGGGACGGCGCGGTGCGGCCGAGACATTGGTGAGGATATCGGGGTTTTCGGTGAGCATCAGCGCCGGCGGCGCATCGCCGCGCTTCTTGATCTTGTCGGGGCGGTATTCCTTGGGCCGCCAGTCGGCCACCGCGGCAACCATCACCGCGACATCGGCGGGCAGCGCGCGCTTGACCGCATCGGCCATCTGCAACGCGCTTTCGACATCGATCCGCGATACGCCCGCGGGCGTCTTCAGCGCCACCGGCCCCGCGACCAGCGTCACCCGCGCACCCAGCGCAGCCGCGGCGGCAGCGATGGCAAAGCCCTGCTTCCCGCTCGACCGGTTGGCGATATAGCGCACCGGATCGATCGCTTCCCATGTCGGGCCGGCGGTCACCAGCACATGCCGGCCATGCAGCGGTCGATGACCCGGCGCGATGCCGAGGTCGCTACCTTCGGCAACCGCGCCCAGTTCCGCTTCGATTGCGTCGGGGACCTCGGGCACCGGCGGGAGCGGCGCGGCCTTGCGCGGGTCGATCAGATGGTTGAGCGCGCCCGTATCCATCGGCGGCGCAGCGCCCGCCTTGCCCTTCTTCGCAAGCAGCGGCCCGCCGAAATCGGGCTTGAATTCGGTGACGGGTTCCTCGGGCGGCAGATCCTCGAACGAAGGCTCGGGCAGTTCTTCGAACTCGGCGTCGATTTCGTCGTGCGTGCGTTTGGCGGTCGAACGCGGGATCAACCGCGACAGCATCCCGCCAAGAATGCCTTCGGGGAACGCAGCGGCGCTGCTGTCCTCGTCCTCGGGCTCGATCGCTTCGACCGCAATCTGCGGCGCCGCTGCGGGCGCGGCGGGCGCATCGACGACGATCCCGAAATGCGCGGCGATCTCGCGCCAGATCGCCTCGGGCTCGGGCAGGCGGCCATAACCGAACTCCCCGCAAGCCATCATCCCCTTGTCGGGGTGGAGCACGGTGACGCCCGCGGCCTTGAGCAGTTCGATGTTGCGCTGCGTTGCGGCGTGTTCCCACATCCGCACGTTCATCGCGGGCACCGCCATCACCGGCTTGTCGGTGGCGAGGATCAAGGTGGTGGCCAGATCATCGGCGATCCCGGTCGCCATCTTTGCGAGCAGGTCGGCGGTGGCCGGACAGACCACCACCAGATCGGCCTCGCGGCTTAGCTGGATATGCCCCATCTCGGCCTCGTTCCTGAGATCGAAGAGGTTGGTGTAGACCTGGTTCTCGCTCAGCGCGGCGAGCGACATCGGGGTGACGAACTGCTGCGCGCCCTTGGTCAGCACGCAGGTGACGCTGCCGCCGCCCTTGCGGATCAGGCGCACCAGTTCGCAGGCCTTGTAGGCCGCGATCCCGCCGCCCACGACCAGCAGGATGCGCGGGGCATGCCCTGCCGGCGCCGCATGTGCCACTGCCACGTCGTTCATCTCGCTTCGTCTGCCTCTTGCGCCTTTGCCCCGGTAACACGGACATAGTCCAAGGATCACCCATCGCAAAGCTTGGTTAAGTTTGCCTTGCAACCGCGCGCCACAAATCGCGCAAGGCTTGCGGCGCAAAGGCTAGGCCGAGCATGTAGGCAGGCTGTGCAAGTTCGGCCCAGTAGTAATTCGCAGGCCGCGCAAACAGGGCCATCATCGTCGCGATCCCGCCAAACCAGAGCGTCGCGAACAGCCCCAGTCGCCCGCCGCGGCCAAGCCAGCCGATTAGCGGCAGAACCGCCAGCGGTGCGGCAAGCCACGCTGGCAGGAACCGCAGCCCGGTCAGCTCGCCCAGCGCAGCGATCGGCAACCGGTATCCTGCAAGCCCCGCCCAGCCTTGCGAAACCAGATCGCCGGGCAGGCGCGCAGCGTCCACGGCGCCTGCGTGCGCTGCCACGCCGCCGGCGAAGACTACGAGAATCCCCGCCACGCCAGCCACTTCGCGCCAGCGCTTCGCCGCCAGCGCAAAACCGAGCCACAGCACCACGAAAGGCGCCGCCAACTCGCGCACGGCCAGCGCCGCACCCGCAGCGAGCAGCGCTGGCCACCAGCAGCCCGGACGATAGGCCAAGAGCGCCAGCGTCAGCAGCAATCCGGCAATGAAATCGTGGTCATACCCCGCGACGGGTGACAACGCCGCCCCGCCGCCTGCGGCAAGCATGGCGCTGGCGAGGATCCGAACCGGAACATCCCCCACCGGCGCTGCCCGCCAGTTGAGCGCGATTATCGCAGTGGACGTTATGAGCATCGCCAAGGCCTGCACGCCCTTGAGACCGACAGTCTGCTGGACCAGCGCCAGCGTCGGCAGGCGCACAGTGACGAAGGGCCGGGTCGGATAGCCGCTGGCGCGGTGCTCGCCCAAGGCTGCGGCGTAGTAGCCCTCGCCTCCCGCCATCCGCGCGGCGATGCGGGCATAGAGCGCCATGTCACCTTTGTTGCGCGCAGGGCCTGTGCTTGCATTTGAAGCGTTTTGCACCGGTGCGGACTTTGCGGCCGGCGCGCTGTGCGCAGGCGGCGGAATGCTCGTTGCGCTCCACGCCAGCGCCGCCGCCAACAGCGCCAGCACGAGCGCCGCACCCCATTGGGGCAGATGGCGCAATGGGCGGCCCAGCGCGTCCCACCGCTCAAGGAGCGAGGCGCCCGGACGCGCAATCATCCGATAAAGCCGAGCGCGATCGCCCCCCATGCCGCACCCGCGCCTGCGAGCGCGGTCATCGCATAGCCGAGCCAGCCGCGGCCCTCGCGCTTGTCGGTGACGAGCACGATATCGGGCAGCGGCTGCGGTTCGGGCGCACCGCCCTTGGGGGGATATTTCTCCTCAAGCCGCCGGATCAGACCGGGCAGCCGCAGCAGCGTTTCGGTATCGTCCTTGATCCGCTGGGCAAGCGCCGCCTCGGGGCCCAATTCGTCGCGGATCCATTCGCGCACATAGGGCGCGGCGGTGTCCCACATGTTGATGTCGGGATTGAGCTGCGTGGCGATGCCTTCGACCATCACCATCGTCTTTTGCAGCAGCAGCAGGTGCGGTTGGGTCTGCATGTCGAAATCGCGGGTGATCGCGAACAATCCATCGAGCATCTGCCCGACGCTGAGTTCCTTGACCGGCTTGCCACGCATCGGCTCGCCCACGGCACGCAGCGCCGTCGCGAATTCGCCGACCGAGTGGTAGGAGGGCACATATTGCGCCTCGAAATGGATTTCGGCGACGCGCTGGTAATTGCCCGTCGTCAGCCCGTAGAGGATTTCCGCCAGCCATTGCCGCGCACGGCGGTCGATCCGGCCCATGATGCCGAAATCGATCGCGACGATGGTGCCGTCGTCTTCAACGAACAGGTTGCCCTGGTGCATGTCGGCATGGAAGAAGCCCGTGCTGATCGCTTGGGTGAGAAAGCTGATCACGAGGCGTTCGGAAATTTCGGCAAGATCGTGCCCGCGCGCGCGCAATTCGTCGACGCGGCTGATCTTGATTCCGTCGATCCACTCGACCGTCATCACCCGGCCATTGGTGCGATCCCAGTCGACCTTGGGGATGCGGTAGCCCGGGACGCCTGCCATCTGTTCGGCGAGTTCGGAGGCCGAAGCCGCCTCGCGGCGCAGATCGAGCTCGGAATTGGTCCAGCGCTTGAAATTGGCGATGGTCAGTCGCGGGCGCAGACGGCTGGCTTCACCGCCCATCGCCTCGACATGGGCGGCGGCCCATTCATAGGTGACGATATCGCGCGCGAATTTCTCGCGGATGCCGGGGCGCAGCACCTTGATCGCGACTTTGCGGCCATCGGTGGTCGTGCCCTTGTGAACCTGCGCGATGCTCGCCGCGCCGACCGGAACGGGATCGATCTCGCTGAACAGGCGCTCGATCGGCTGATTGAAGCTCGATTCGATCGCGGCCTTGATCTGCGCGAAGGGGACAGGCGGCAGACTGTCCTGCAGACTGAGGAGATTGTTCGCCGCCTCGTCGCCCACCAGATCGGGCCGGGTGGCGAGGCTTTGCCCCAGCTTGATCGCGGCCGGGCCGATCGCGCGGAACGCACCGGCATAGTCGCGCGGGCCGTTTTTGCCCGTCAGCGTCGCAAGCCGCGCAAGCCGAACCAGCTGGCGCACCGCGGCAGGTGCGTTGGGATCGTTTTCGATCCCGACCAGCGCACGCCGGCGCGCCAGCGTGATGCCCCAGCGGGCAAGGCGGCTGAAATGGACGATCGGTGCGGTCACAGGGTCAGATCTTCCACCCCGAATGGATCGCCACCAGCCCGCCCATGATCGGTTCGACCCGGGTGTTCGCAAAGCCTGCCTGCCGGATCATCTGCTCGAAGGCCGGCATCGGCGGAAACTTGCGGATCGATTCGGCAAGATAGCGATACGAATCGGCATCGCCCGCAATCGCCTGCCCCATTCGCGGCAGAAGGTGTTCGGAATAGATGTCGTAAGCTTGGCGCAGACCCGCCCATTCGACGGTCGAGAATTCGAGGCAGAAGAACCGCCCGCCCGGACGCAGCACCCGCAGCGCCTCTTTCAGCGCGCGGTCGATATGGGTGACGTTCCGGATCCCGAAGGCGATCGTATAGGCATCGAAGGTGCCGGAAGCGAAGCTGACGCTTTCGGCGTTCTGGCAGGTGAAGACGAGGCTGCCATCCTCCTCGTCGAACCCGCGTTCAAGCGCGCGTTCGGCGCCCACGTCGAGCATGTCCTGATTGATATCGGCGACGGTGATGTGCGCGCCGCGCTCCGCCATGCGGAAGGCGATATCGCCGGTGCCGCCCGCCATGTCGAGAATCTGTTCGCCGGCCTGCGGTTTGACACGCTTGACGAAGCGGTCCTTCCACAAGCGGTGAAGCCCGCCCGACATCGCATCGTTCATGATGTCGTATTTGCGCGCGACGCTGGAGAAGACCTCGCCGACCTTGCGGGTTTTTTCCTCGGGCGTGACCTGGGTGTAGCCGAAGGAGACGGTGTCATCGATGTTGTCGCTCATGCGCCGTTCCCTAGAGCGAATTGCCCGCTAGGCAAAGGGTGATAGAGGCACCATCTGTTGCGCTGGCTGCCATGCCCGTCAGCGCAAGCTTTCAGGCCGGCCACCGATCGGGCGCATGGCGGCGCCGCGCAGCACAATCACAGACGAGCCCCACAGCTATGCCCGAACTTCCCGAAGTCGAAACCACGGTCCGCGGTCTTGCCCGGTTTCTGGACGGCGAGCAGATCACGCGCGTGCAATTGAACCGCGCCAACCTGCGGCGCCCTTTCCCCGATGATCTGGTGCAGGTGCTGACCGGCGCGACGATCACCGGTTTGGGACGGCGCGCCAAATACGGGCTGATCGGGCTCGATCGCGGCGCGACGATGGTGTTCCATCTGGGGATGAGCGGGCGCTGGCGGATCGATCCCGAAACCGCGGACCCGCACGATCACCTCGTGCTGGAAACCACATCCCACCGCTTTGCGCTGTGCGATCCGCGGCGGTTCGGATCGGTCGATCTGGTGGGCACCGATGTGTTGGAGGCGTGGCCGCAATTTGCCGCGCTCGGGCCCGAACCCCTCGGGCCGGGACTGACCGCTGCACATCTCAAGACGGCCTTCAAGGGCAAGACCCAGTCGATCAAGCTGTGCCTGCTCGATCAGCGGATCGTCGCCGGGCTGGGCAATATCTACGTGTGCGAGGCGTTGTGGCGCGCGGGCATCAAACCGACCAGACAGGCGGGCAAGGTGACAGGGCCGCAGCTCGCGCGGCTGGTCCCCGCCATCGTCGATGTGCTCGAAGCCTCGATCCGCGACGGCGGATCGACCTTGCGCGATTATGCCGCGCCCACGGGCGAGCTGGGCTATTTCGCCAGCGCCTTTGATGTCTATGGCCGCACGGGCGAGGCCTGCCACCGCGAGGATGGCGGCACGATTCGGCGGATCGCGCAGGGCGGTCGCAGCACGTGGTTCTGCCCGGTGTGCCAGAAGTAGGGCGAGAATCGTTGACCTTCGGGCAGCATGCGACTATGCGCGCTGCTTTCCGGCGGTTGGGCCTTTCGTCCGCTCGCCCGTTTTCGAGCAAACCGCCACCAATTTCCCGGTCGTCGCAAGCGGCCTGAAGCAAACGCGAGACAGACACGAATTATGGCCAACACGCCGCAAGCCAAGAAGCGCATCATCCGCAACGCCAACCGTGCCGCCATCAATGGCGCGCGTATCGGCCGCATCCGCAGCTTCATCAAGAAGGTCGAATCGGCTTGCGAAGCCGGTGACAAGGACGCCGCTGCCGCTGCGCTGAAGGCAGCCCAGCCCGAAATGGCCCGCGGTGTTGCCCGCGGCGTGCTCCACAAGAACACGGTCGCGCGCAAGATGTCGCGCCTGACCAAGCGTGTCGCCACGCTCTGATTCGATTCGCTGCGATCCCTCCCCCCGATCCTAGGGGGTTTTGCGGAGGATCGGCGAAACCATCGAAACCTGCGGGCCGTGCTCACCGAGCGCGGCCCGTTTCGCATGTGCCGGGCACGTCGTTCGCAGTCCCGGTAAACTGCGAGATTCGCTGTGATTCGCCTTCCTGAAATCCGAATTTTGACTGTATTTCAGTCACTTCAACGCAAGCCTGCGGGGTAAGTCGAGTCAACAGGATTATTTCACATTTTTGAAAAGTCCTCGCTTGCGCAAAGGCCCGCTGCGTTCGTAACAAAGGCCTCCACCCGGCACGGGACAGTCCGGGTGTCTTAACGATTTGACCGACAGGGGGGAGCTTCGGAATTGCGATTCCGGAGGGGGCATAACTATTGCCTGTCGCAATAAGATGGAAATGCGTCTGCGGGCCGACAGGTCCGGCAGACCGTGCGTGAATTGGGGAAGAGCTTGTGCACAGGATTGACAAGGCGCGGACACACGGCCGCCAAGCCGACGAACACCTGATGGAAGATGCCGAAGCCGTAAATCTTGCCGCCGACTGGTCCGATATCAGCCAGGGCCTGCGCAAGGATCTGGGACACCAGTTGCACAGCCAATGGATCAAGCCGATCCAGCTGGGTGCGCTGAACCGCGAATGCGGGACGCTCGACCTTTATCTGCCGACCGAATTTTCGGCCAACTGGGTGCGCGACCGGTTCCACGACCGCTTGCAGCTGGCCTGGTCGATTGCGCGCTCCGAAGTGCGCAAGGTCAACATCATCGTCCATCCGGGCCGGCGCCAGCTGCCCGAACTGCGCCTCGACGACGGTCGCCGCCCCGCCAATGACGGGGTCAGCGCGATCGCGATGGCGGCCGGAAGCATGGGCGATGCCTCGTTCACCTCGTCGGTGGGCCTCGATGCTTCGCTGACCTTCGCCGCCTTCGTCACCGGCGAGGCCAATATCCTTGCCTGCAACGCCGCGCAGCGGATGGCGGCGCTGGAACAGCCGCAATTCTCGCCGCTGTATCTGAAAGCGGCAACGGGCCAGGGCAAGACGCACCTGCTGCACGCGATCGGGCACGGCTATCTCAACGCCCACCCCCGCGCGCGGATCTTCTACTGCTCGGCCGAGCGGTTCATGGTCGAATTCGTGCAGGCGCTGAAGTCGAGCCAGACGATCGAGTTCAAGGCGCGGCTGCGCAGCTTCGACCTGCTGCTGGTGGACGACATCCAGTTCATCATCGGCAAGGCAAGCGCGCAGGAAGAACTGCTCTACACGATCGACGCGCTGCTAGCCGAAGGCAAGCGACTGGTGTTTGCTGCCGACCGCGCGCCGCAAGCGCTCGACGGGGTGGAACCGCGCCTGCTCAGCCGCCTGTCGATGGGCCTCGTCGCCGACATCCAGCCTGCCGACATTGAACTGCGCAAGAAAATCCTCGTCAGCAAGCTGGCGCGCTTCGCCCCGCTTTCGGTGCCCGAGGACGTGGTCGATTTCCTCGCCCGCACGATCACGCGCAACGTGCGCGAGCTGGTCGGCGGCCTCAACAAGCTGATCGCCTATGCGCAGCTGACCGGGCAGGACGTGTCGCTGCAACTCGCCGAAGAACAGCTGACCGACATCCTCAGCGCCAATCGCCGGCGCATCACGATCGACGAGATTCAGCGCACGGTGTGCCAGTTCTACCGCATCGACCGCGCGGAAATGAGCAGCAAGCGCCGCGCCCGCGCGGTGGTGCGCCCGCGGCAGGTAGCTATGTATCTCTCCAAGGTGCTCACTCCGCGCAGCTATCCCGAAATCGGGCGCAAGTTCGGCGGGCGCGACCATTCGACCGTGATCCATGCGGTGCGCCTGATCGAAGACCTGCGCCAGCGCGACGCCGACATGGACGGCGATGTGCGCAGCCTATTGCGCCAGCTCGAAAGCTGATCCGAAACTGCTGTCGACAGGCAATCCACAGGCCTGTCGACAGCGCGTCCACAGGCTGTAAACAGCCCCCATGCCATCGCAAGATCCCCCATCGGACCCTGTCGACCTGCCCAGTGGGTGGCTGCCTGCGCTCCTGCGCGGCGCCCGCGGTAAATGTCCGCGCTGCGCAGAGGCGCCATTGTTCCGCAAATGGCTCAAACCCGTAGCCCACTGCGCGCATTGCGGGCAGGACTGGTCGTTGCAGCAGGCGGATGATTTTCCCGCCTATATAGGCATCTTCGTGGTCGGCCACCTGCTTGCCCCCGTGGTCATCGCAATGATCTCGGGCGGGATGTCGGCATGGGCGACGCTGGCGATCCTGCTCCCGGTGTCGATCGTGCTGCTGCTGGTCACGCTCCAGCCGACCAAAGGTGCGGTGATCGCCTTCCTCTGGTGGCACGGGATCGGCGCGTTCAAGCAGGAGCGCGGCGCGCCCTCGCCCAAGGATCCTGAATGACGCTTGCCCCTGCCCGGCTCGACCGATTTGCCCGCCATATCGTACTGCCCGAAGTGGGCGGCGCGGGGCAGGTGCGCCTGGCCGAGGTCCGCGTCGCGATCATCGGGCTTGGCGGGATCGGATCGCCCGCGCTGCAATATCTTGCTGCCAGCGGGATCGGCCGGCTGGCGCTGGTCGATGACGATGTGGTCGACGTGTCGAACCTTCAGCGGCAGACGATCTTCACAACCCGCGACGTGGGCTACGGCAAGGCGGTATCGGCGCGGCGCTGGCTGGCCAATTTCGATGACGGCTTGCAGGTCGATGTCTCCGACGCGCGAATCACGCCGGACAACGCGCCCGCGCTGATCGCGGGCTGCGATCTGGTGCTCGACGGCACCGACAATTTCGCCACGCGCCTTGCCGTGTCGGACGCCTGCGTTGCGGCGGGCATTCCGCTGCTTTCGGCCGCGGTGGGCCGCTTTCAGGGACAGGTCGGCGCATGGGCCGGACACCTCGACGGCGAGGCGTGCTACCGCTGCTTTGTCGGCGATGCCTTCGATGCCGAGGATTGCGACACCTGCGCCGATGACGGCATGCTGGGGGCAATGGCGGGCTGGGTCGGCAGCTTTGCCGCGATGCAGGCGATCAGGGTCCTGCTGGCGGACGTGAGCGGCTTCGGCGCACCCGGATGGGGACGGCTCCATATTCTCGACGGACTCGAACCCGGAATGCGCACGATCCGGATTGCCAAGGACCCGGGCTGCCGTGCCTGCAACTCAGCCGGCTAGCACCTCGTCCACCCATTCGGGCACCAGCCTGCTGGCTAGGCCCAACCGGGTTTCGTGGAACATCCGCGAACCTTCGGAGTGTTCGAGATTGAGCTCGAGCGTGCGCGCGCCATGGCTGCGCGCTTCCTGCACGAAACCGGCCGCCGGATAGACCGCGCCGCTCGTGCCGATGCTGACGAACAGATCGCAGGCCTCAAGCGCCTGATAGATCCGCCCCATCTGATACGGCATCTCGCCGAACCACACGACATCGGGCCGCAAGCTGGGCGCCTGGCAAACCGGACAGGCAGGCCGGTCGATCAGCGTGCCAAGCCACGGCGCGCGCGTCTCGCACGCTGAACACAGCGCGCTTTTCAATTCGCCGTGCATATGCAGCACGCGGCCCGATCCGCCGCGTTCGTGAAGATCGTCGACGTTCTGCGTCACCAGCAGCAGTTCGCCCGCAAATTCGCGCTCCAGCCGGCCCAGCGCCATGTGCGCCGCGTTGGGCTCGGCATCGGCCAGCGCCGCGCGGCGCATGTCGTAGAAATTAAGCACCAGATCGGGATTGCGCGCGAAGCCTTCGGGGGTGGCGACATCCTCGATGCGGTGCTGTTCCCACAGTCCCCCTGCGCTGCGGAAAGTGTCGATCCCGCTTTCGGCAGAAATGCCTGCGCCGGTGAGGATGACGATGCGTTCAATCTCTGCCATGAGGCCTTCAAGCATGGGGCAAAAAGGCACGCAATGGCACAGCTCAAATTCGGGGTGATCGGACACAAGGGCCGGATGGGTCAGGCGCTGGAGGCCGCGATTGCGGACGCTGGACACTGCCTGTGCGTCGGGGTGGACGCGGGCGGCGATATCGCCGCGCATGCGGGACAGTGCGATGTGCTGGTCGATTTCTCCGCGCCGCAGGCACTGGCGGACAATCTTGCCGCAGCGGTCGCGGCAGGCAGGCCGATCGTGGTCGGCACCACCGGCCTTGAAGCGGCGCACTTCGCGATGCTCGCCGATGCCGCGCGCAGCGTTGCGGTGCTGCAATCGGGCAATTTCTCGCTCGGCGTCACCTTGCTTGCGCATCTGGTGCAAGAGGCCGCGGCACGGCTCGGCAACGATTGGGACATCGAGGTGCTCGAGATGCACCACCGGATGAAGGTCGACGCGCCTTCGGGCACGGCCAAGCTGCTGGGCGAGGCGGCGGCGGCGGGGCGCGGAATTGCGCTTGCCGATCACATGGAAAGCGGCCGTCACGGCATGACCGGCGCGCGGGCCGTGGGCGCGATCGGTTTTGCCACCTTGCGCGGCGGCACCGTGGCGGGCGAGCATTCGGTGATCATGGCCGGAAACGAGGAGCGCATCGTGCTGTCGCACTCGGCGGAGAACCGCATGATCTTTGCCCGCGGCGCGGTGCGTGCGGCCGAATGGCTGACCGGGCAAGGCGCGGGCCGCTATACCATGCAGGACGTTCTGGGGTTGTGAGGCACGCGCGATGACCCGCGACCAGATTTTCGAGTTCTTCCGCCGGCTGGCCGAAGACAATCCCGCGCCCGAGACCGAGCTCGAATATGGCAACGCCTACCAGCTGCTCGTCGCGGTGGCTCTGTCCGCGCAGGCGACCGATGTGGGGGTCAACAAGGCCACCCGCGCGCTGTTCGCCAAGGTCGAAACGCCGCAAGCGATGCTCGATCTGGGCGAGGAAGGATTGAAGGCGCACATCAAGACCATCGGCCTGTTCAACTCCAAGGCCAAGAACGTGATCGCGATGAGCCAGATCCTCGTGGATCAGCACGGCGGAGAGGTGCCGGACAGCCGCGATGAACTCGTGAAGCTCCCCGGCGTCGGGCGCAAGACCGCCAATGTCGTGCTCAACTGCTGGTTCGGGCAGGAAACCTTCGCGGTCGACACACACATCTTCCGGGTCGGCAACCGCACGGGGATGGCCAAGGGCAAGACGCCCGAGGCGGTCGAAGCCAAGCTCGAAAAGCGCGTGCCCACCCCGTTCCGGCGCGATTCGCACCACTGGATGATCCTGCACGGCCGCTATGTCTGCAAGGCCCGGCAGCCCGAATGCTGGCGTTGCACGGTTGTCGACCTGTGTTCGTTCCGCAAGAAGGTGCTGGAAAACCCGCGCGGGTGAACAGTGGTGTTCCATCATCCACCCGGTGCCGTCGGTTAAGGCGCTGCAGCGTGCACCTTGCTTCAAGCCTTGCGCCGCAATGCTTCGCTTCTGTGCATTAAGCTGCGGTTCAAATGCACGGGCGTTGATCGTGTGTTTTCAGGGTGGAGACGTTTCATGATGCCGCGACCGCTTGTCCCTGCTGCCACCGCTGCGCTGCTGCTGCTCGGCGGCTGCACGCCCACCGATCCCGCCGCGCGCGCCGATGCCGAGGCAGCGCGGGTTCCCGCCGCCACCGCCATCGGCGAGCCGCAAAGCTGCATCTCGCGCTCGCAGGTGCGCGCGACGGTGGTGCGCAGCGACAGCGTGATCGATTTCGAGATGTATGGCGGCAAGACCTTCCGCAACACCCTGAAGGCACGCTGCCCGGGGCTGGGCTGGGACCGTGCGATCACTTACGAAACCTCGGTCGATCAGCTCTGCACGCCGCAGATCGTCTATACCCTCACCAACATCGGCGGTGTGCCGCAGCGCGGAGCGGGCTGTTCGCTCGGCGCCTTTGTGCCGGTCGAATACGAGAAGGACTGAGCCGGCGGGCGAGCAAGCCCGGCGCTCCTAGCCCCGCCCGTCGCCGAAGTTGCCGGGATCGAGGTCGAGCCCTGCGCGCCCATCCGCTGCGGTATGCGAAGGCGCGTGGGGAAGCTCGACCACTTCGGGCTCCTCCACCTCCAGCATCCCTTCCCACCTGGTGATGACCGCCGTCGCCACCGCATTGCCAACCACGTTGGTCGCGGTGCGGCCCATGTCGAGGAACTGGTCGATCGCAAGGATGATCGCGACCCCTTCGACCGGCAGGCCGAACATCGCGAGCGTGCCGGTGATGACCACGAGGCTTGCGCGCGGAACCGCAGCAATGCCCTTGGAACTGATCATCAGCGTCAGGAGGATCATGATCTGCGTCCCGATGCTCAGATCGATGCCATAGGCCTGCGCGATGAAGATCGTCGCAAAGCTCATGTACATCATCGAGCCGTCGAGATTGAAGCTGTAACCCAGCGGCAGCATGAAGCCTGAAATCCGGCGCGGCACGCCGAAGCGGTCGAGCTGTTCGAACAGCTTGGGCAGCGCGGCCTCGGACGACGCGGTCGAGAAGGCGATCATCAGCGGCTGGCGGATATAGCGGATCAGCGCGAAGATGCGCCGCCCTAGGAACACCGCGCCCGCGCCCAGCAGGATCACCCACAGGAGCACCAGCGAGAAGTAGAACTCGAGCAACAGCGTGAGGTAGGTGCCGAGGATCGACAAGCCGCTGGCCGCGACCACGTTGGCAAGCGCGCCGAACACCGCGATGGGCGCATAGCGCATCACGTAACCGGTCACCTGCAGCATCATTTCAGCGAGCGCGTCGGCGCCCGTCACCAGCGCCTTGCCGCGCTCGCCGATCGCCGACAGCGCAACCCCTGCGAAGATCGAGAAGACGAGGATCTGCAGGATGTTGTTGGTCGCCAGCGCCTCGACCGCGTTCTTGGGGAAGATCGACAGGATGAAGTCGGTCGCTTTGAGCTCCTTGACCTCGCCCACGGCGGCGGTCGCTTCGGCAACGTCCGGGATCGGCGCGCCGATGCCCGGCTGGAAGATGTTGACCAGCAGCAGGCCAAGGCCAATCGAGACGAGGCTGGCGGTGATGAACCAGGTCAGCGCGCGCACGCCGATCCGGCCCAGCGCCGCGCTGTCGCCCATGTGGGCGATGCCGACCACGATGGTCGAGAGCACCAATGGCGCAACCAGCATCTTGATGAGGTTGAGGAAGATGTCCGACAAAAGCTTGAACCACGGCGCGATGTCGGCCTTGATCACATCGGCCGCGACGGTCTGGTTAAGCACCTGACCGACGACGACACCCAGCAGCATGCCGAGCAGGATGTAGAGGGTAAGCTTGCGGTCCATTGTCTCTCCCGTCCGCTGTGACGCGGCTCTATTCCGTCGCTTCGAGTGCGAGGCCCGCGCGCGCGATGCGGGCATAGATGCGCGCGAGCACGGCAAGATCGGGGATCGCCACCGCCTCGTCGCGCTTGTGCATGGTTGCGTTGCACAGGCCGAATTCGATCACCGGGCACACACTGCGCAGGAACCGCGCATCCGACGTGCCGCCGGTGGTGCTGAGTTCGGGCACGATGCCGGTTTCGGCGGCCACCGCCGCGCTCACCAGCGCCGAGAAGGCGCCCGGTTCGGTCAGGAACGGCTCGCCCGAGATGACCGGACGCGCGCTGCCGCCGTGCTTTTCCGCAATCGCCATGACGCGTTCTGACAGGCTTTTGCCGGTGTGCAGATCGTTGAACCGGATCGAGATGCGCGCCTGACCCGCTGCGGGAATCACGTTGTGCGCCTTGTTGCCGACATTGATGTCGGTGATTTCGAGATTGCTCGGCTGGAACCAGCGGGTGCCGGTATCGAGCGTGAGCGCATCGAGTTCGGCGAGGATCGCGACCAGCTTTGGCAGCGGATTGTCGGCAAGGTGCGGGTAAGCAACATGGCCCTGCGTGCCCTCGGCATCGATGAAGATGTTGACCGATCCGCGCCGTCCGATCTTGGCCATGTCGCCCAACCGGTTGACGCTGGTCGGCTCTCCCACGAGGCAGAGGTCGGGCTGGTGGCCTTGGGCCGCCATGAAATCGATCAGCGCGCGGGTGCCGTGGAGCGCGGGGCCTTCCTCGTCGCCGGTGATGATGAAGCTGATCGTGCCCGCATCCTGCGGCACTTCGGCGACCGCGGCGACCATCGCGGCGATCGCGCCCTTCATGTCGACCGCGCCGCGCCCGTAAAGCAATTCGCCGCGCACCTCGGGGGCGAACGGGTCCGAGGCCCAGCCATTCTCCCCGCCGATCGGGCCCGGCGGGACCACATCGAGGTGGCCGGCAAAGGCGAAATGGCGGCTGCCTTCTGGCCCCTGCCGGATCGCGAAGAGGTTTTCGACCGGTGCCTCGTCCGAGCCTTCCGGCCCGTCGCCGCGGGTGAAGCGGTGGACGGCAAAGCCCAGCGGCACCAGCATCGCTTCGAGTTCGGCAAACACGCTGCCGGTTGCGGGCGTGACCGAGGGCGCGGCAATCAGGCGCTTGGCGAGGTCGAGAGTGTCGAGCATTCCGGCGGGCCTAGCAGGAGTTGCCGCCGATGCCCAAGTGCGATCTTGCCACGCATCCCCGGCGCGCTGCCATTGCCTAGCCTTCACCGCCCGGCACAGTGGGCGCCGGGCGCGGCGAATCGCCGCGCCTGTCTGGCACCGCCAGCGGCCCCGGCGCAAAGGCGGTTTCGAGCAGCTCCGCAATCCTCAGCCCCGCCTGCTGCACCCGCCGTTTGGCGATCGGCACCCCGCGCACGATGTCGTCCTGGGTCAGCGCCGTCTTCTTTGGCAATGTGCCATCGCACAGGTTTTCGGTATCGAACGCGGTCGGGTAGACGAAGCTCCGCGCGATCTCCCAGCTTTCGCGGCCCCAGTCGTCAGGCGTGCCGCCGGCAAGCTCTGCCCGTTCGGCAGGCGAATAGGCGCGCACCACCGGATCGGCGGGATCGCTGATCGCGCGCTCGGCCAGGGGGCCGTCCCAGATCCAGTGGAGGTTCAGGTCGGGAACGATGCCGTAATCGGCCTTGCGGTCGTTGCCGCCGCGGTCCTCGTTGTCGCCCGAATGCAGCGGCATGTGCACGTCGCCGGCAAAATGGACCATGAAGGCCAGCGCCTCCAGCCGGATCGGCGCGGGCAGGCTTTCATCGGCGAGCATCCGCTGCGCGCGGATAATCTGCGCGGTCACGCAGTTGCCGCCGGCGCAATTGCCGCGCGGATTGAACGCCTCGCACACCGGCGCAGTGCGATAGTGCCATGCCGAGGTATAGCCCCAGCGCCAGCCTTCGCCCTTGATGCAATCGGCCCACACCGCCGCATCGGCGAGCGTGGTGAGCGGGCATTTGGGCGTGCCGAGTTCCTTCTCCTTGGCAAGCAGCGCGCGGATCTTCGCCAGCGAGGCGGGCGAGACGTTCGCCTCGGCGACGCGCGCGGTCTGGCGGTGCGCATAGTCGCCCCAGGCCAGCGCGGGCGCGGGGAGCAGCGCCAGCAACGCCACAATGGCTGCGAACAATCTCATGCCATCACCTCGTATTGTTCGATCACCCAGTCTTCTTCCTCGGCAGCGCCGATCCATTCGCGCATCCAGTCATGTTCGCAGATCGCTTCGATATAGGCCTGCGCGAAGCCCGGCACGCCGATCCCGTAGGTCTGGAAGCGGGTCACGACCGGGGCATAGAAGATGTCGGCTGCGCCAAAAGTGCCGAACAGATAGGGGCCTGCGCTGCCATGGCGCGCGCGGGCTTCGGCCCACAGCGTCAGGATCCGCACGATATCGTCGCGGGTGGCTTCGGAAAGGCCGGGCAGTTCGACCCGGCGGCGGATGTTCATCGGCAGTTCGCGGCGCAGCGACTGGTAGCCCGAGTGCATTTCGGCAACCATCGCCCGCGCCATCCCGCGCGCGGTCTCGTCCTTGGGCCAGAACCGTTCGCGGCCCACCTTGTCGGCGCAGAATTCGAGGATCGCGAGACTGTCCCACACCACGGTGTCGCCGTCCCAAAGGATCGGCACCTTGCCGCTCGATGGCTGCACCTCGCCCATGTCGTGCTTCAGCCGGTCCCATTCCTCGCCCATGATCGGCACGGTGAGTTCGTCGAAATGCAGGCCCGATTGCTTGACCGCGAGCCAGCCCCGCAAGGACCAGCTCGAATAGTTCTTGTTGCCGATGATCAGTTTCATGCCGCCGCGCGCTCCACCTTGCCGGGCCAAATCCGGCCCTCCCCCTAGGCGTTCATCGGGGCGCTGTCGACGCTGAACCAGGTGACAGGTGAGACACTGTCCTGAATGCGAAAAGCCCTTGGCGCGAAAGGCTTCGAGCCGCGCGGCGAATTGCGCGTGGGTGAGCGGGGCGGCAGGGGTTCGGGGCGGGCGGTGCATGGCATTGCGGACGCTGGCAGACGGAACCGGGTGTAGGAAAACCGTTTCGTAAGGCGCGCGCGGGCGCTAAGCCTGCGGGCCATGACCCTGCCCCCCTTTCACCTCGCCTTCCCTGTCGACGATCTTGCTGCTGCGCGCGCGTTTTACGGCGGGGTGATGGGCTGCGGCGAAGGGCGATCATCGGACGAATGGATCGATTTCGATTTCCACGGCCATCAGATCGTCGCCCATCTCGCCCCGGGACAGGCGGGCGACCGTGCGGCGAACCATGTCGATGGACACGGCGTTCCGGTGCCGCATTTCGGGCTGGTTCTAAGCATGCCGGCATGGGAAGCGCTGGCCGCGCGACTGGCGGCGGCGGGCTGCGAGTTCGTGATCGCGCCGACGATCCGCTTCAAGGGGCAGCCGGGCGAGCAGGCCACCATGTTCCTGCGCGATCCGAGCGGCAATGCGCTTGAATTCAAGGCGTTTGCTGACCCGGCAAACCTGTTTGCGACCTGATGCAAAAAACACCACAGGCAAAGATAATCCATGTTGGAAACGTGGTATTGCTAACCACTTGCTAACCATTCACCCGTAATTGCCCTGAGCATGAACACAGATACTCGCATTCACAGCTCGTTAGCCACAATCCTCGCCTCGGCCATGGTGCTTGGCGCAGCCGCGCCCGCCCATGCCGGCGGCGTGACGGCAGGGACCCTGATCCGCAACACCGCGACTGCGGCCTACGATGAAGGCGGCACGCAGCGCAGCGTCGATTCGAACACCGTAACGGTGCGCGTCGACGAATTGCTCGATGTGACGGTGACCTCGCTCGATCCCGGCCCTGTGGCAGGCATCCCTGGCGATGCGGTGCTGTCCTTCGAATTGACCAACCAGGGCAATGGGCCCGAAGCCTTCCGCCTGATCCCCGACACCGCGGTTGCCGGCAATGATTACGACGTTTCCGTTCGCGGCATTGCAATCGATAGCAATGGCAACGGCATCTATGATGACGGCGTCGACCAGCTGCTGACCGCGCCGCTCGTCACGCCGGTGCTCGCAGCCGATGCGCGGCTGACCGTCTTCGTGCTCGTCACGGTACCGCAAGGCGCGGGCAACGGCGATACCAGCAATGTCGCGCTGACCGCCGAGGCTTTGACCGGCACCGGCAGCCCGGGCGCCAGCTTCGACGGCGCCGGCGTCGATGGCGGCGATGCGATCGTCGGCACCACGGGCGCCTTTGCCGCCGCCCGCGGCGCGCTGGCAAGCAGCATTGCCGGCGTCCAGCTCAACAAATCGGTGACCTTGCGCGATCCGTTCGGGGGCAGCGCCGCGGTGCCGGGCGCTACTGCAACCTTCACCATCGAAGCCAGCGTGACAGGTTCGGGCAGCGTTGCCGATCTGGTGGTGAGCGACGCGATCCCCGCAGGCACGACCTATGTTCCCGGCAGCCTCGCGCTCGATGCCGCTCCGCTCAGCGACGGGGCCGATGCGGATGCCGGCAACGCGTCGGACAGCGCCGGCATCCGGGTCGATCTGGGCACTACGCCAGCCGGCACACGCCGTGCGGTCACCTTCGCCGTGACCATCGACAAGTGATGCCGCGCAATCGCCCCTCGATGCCATTCAAGACCAACCGCTTCCTCAAGGACCACGCCATGAAGCCGATCGCCAAATTCTTCCTCACCTGCGCCGCCGCTGCATCGCTCAGCGCCCCAGTGCTGCCGCTCGCCGCGCAGGAACGGCCCAGCCCGGTCGTTCTGGCGGGCGATGTGAAGGCGGTGAAGACGATCACCGAAGCCGACGGCAAGCAGCGCACCGAACTGGTCGAACCGCAAACCATCGTGCCCGGCGACCGGCTGGTGTTCGGCACCGACTATTCGAACACGGGCAACGAAGCCGTGACCAATTTCACCGTCACCAATCCGCTGCCCGAAGCCGTGCGCCTCGCCCCCGATGCCGAAGCCGGCCTGTCGGTCTCGGTCGACGGCGGCAAGACCTGGGGCACGCTCGCCGCGCTCACCCTTGCCAATGCCGATGGCACGACGCGCGCCGCCACGCACGCCGATGTCACGCATGTCCGCTGGGTGCTCGAAAGCATCGCGCCGGGCGCCAAGGGCAGGCTCACCTATCCAGCCATCATCCGCTGACCGGCGGAAGATAACCGCTACGCCCCGCGGGCGGGACCAATTACGCGGGGCTAACACTCGGGACCATAAAACATGAAGACCACCAAGCAGTTGCTGGGTGCGGTGAGCGCGGTTGCGCTCGTCGCGATGTCCAGCGCCCCCGCTCTGGCCGCAGGGACCAGCGCAGGCACCACCATCACCAACAACGTCTCCGTCAGCTTCAATGTCGGCGGCGTGGCACAGAACGCGCAGACCGCGTCGAACTCGTTCACGGTCGACCAGCGCGTCAACGTCAACGTCGTCAACAACGGGCCGGCCACCTCGGTTTCGCCGAACCAGACCAACCGCGTGCTGTCGTTCGACGTTACCAACCTGTCGAACAGCACGGTCGACCTTGCGCTGACCACCTCGCTGCTCGGCGGCACGGCGGCCAATATCAGCAACTTCCGCGTGTTCCGCGACACCAACGGCAACGGCCTGCTCGACAGTGCCGAACTGACCGCGGGCCCGATCACCTATCTCGATGAAGTCGCCGCCGATGCGACCGTCAAGGTGCTGGTGGTTTCGGACATCAGCATCAATGCGGCCAACGGCAACACCTTCGATGTCGCGCTGATCGCCGATGCGCATGCCGCCGGCACCGCCAACACGCTCGGCGCGCAGCTGGTCGGCACCTCGGGCGCGAACACCGCCGGGATCGACACGGTGCTGTTCGACGGCGCGGGCACGGCCGATGCGGCGAACGACGGCGCCTTCTCGGCAACCGGTCGTTACACCGTCGCCGGCGCGGTTCTGACGCTGGCCAAGACCAGCCGCGTGATCAGCGATCCGGTCAACCTCACCAACAATCCCAAGGCGATCCCGGGCGCGACGGTGGAATATTGCATCACCGTGGCCAATGCTGCGGGCGCTGCGACCGCCACCAACGTCAACGTGGTCGACGATCTTCCCGCCGATGTAACCTACAGCGCGGCCTACGGGATCTTCATCAACGGCAACGCAACCTGCACCAGCGGCACCGCCGGCGGCACGTTTGCAGCTGGCGCCGGGGTGAGCGGCCGCGACCGTATCAGCAGCGCGCTGAACGACGTGGCGGCGGGTCAGACCCGTTCGCTCTACTTCCAGGTCGTGATCAAGTAATCCCGATCGGGACCTCAGGTCTTGCGTGTTTTCCCCTCCTTGCGGCACGCGGCAGCGGCCCTGCTGGTAACGCTGCTGGCGTTGCTGGCCGTGCCGCAGGGCGGGGTTCACGCGCAGACCGGCGAGACTGCAACGCTACGCACGGTCACCAATATCGCCGAAGCGACGTGGGACGCGCAGGGTTCGCGCCAGCGCACCACCAGCAATGCCGTGCGCTTCGACGTCAATGAAAGCCCGCTCGCCCCGCCCGCGATCCGGGTCTATCGCCGCACCAGCGAGGGGACAGGGGCCGAACTGGCCTACCGCGTGCCGCAATGCGGGGCTGGCACCGGCCCGGTTCAGTCGCTGCAATCGGGCGCCACCGCCAGCACATCGCCCTCCGGTGCGGCGACGGCAACGATCCGCACGGCGACCGTCCAGCAGACCGATACGCTGCACGGCGGCGAACCGCTGTTCTTCGAGATTTCCGCACGCGCGGCCAACCGCGATCCTGCCGCAGTCGAAAGCCTGACCGTGGTGCTGACCACCGCCGAAGGCGACAGCGAGACGATGACCGTCTTCGAGACCGAGGCGGACAGCGGCATCTTCGCGGGCGTGATCGATACGCTGCGCATTCCCCCGCCGGTGACCAAGGAAGATTGCCGGTTGAGCGTGGGGCAGGACACCCGCGTGGTGATCGCGGCGATGCGTCCGGACAGCGACACGATCCTCGTCTCGGCCGATGTCCGCGTGCTGGTCGATCCGTTCGGCGTGGTCTTCGACAGCGAAACGGGCGAGCCGGTCGATGGTGTGCGCGTCACGCTGGTCGATGCCGACACCGGATTGCCCGCCACCGTGTTTGCCGAAAACGGCGAAACTTCGTGGCCGTCGAGCGTGATCACCGGACAGCCGGTGATCGACGGATCGGGCCGCGCGGTGCCGATGGGGCCCGGCGAATTCTGGTTCCCGCTGACGACGCAGGGGCGCTTCCGCCTCGTTGCCGAACCGCCGGCGCCCTACACCGCGCCGTCCACCGCGCCGCGCGATGTGATCGCCCGCGCGCTGCGCCCCGATGGCCGCCCCTATGTGGTGCGCGAAGGCTCGTTCGGCGATATCTTCGTGCTCGACACGCCCGTTCCCTTCGAAGTCGATATTCCGGTCGATCGTCCGGCGGGCGACCTGGCGCTCGTCAAAACCGCGTCGCGGCCGCGTGCTGCGCCCGGCGATCTCGTGTTCTACACGCTGACCGTGGGCAACAGCGATGCCGCGCGTATCCGCCGCGGGGTGACGCTGGTCGACACGCCTTCGCCCTGGCTGCGGCTGCGCCCCGGTTCGGTCCGCATCAATGGCGCCGCCGCCCCGCAGGCCGTTACCGTGTCGCCCGACGGCCGCATCATCACGATAGCGCTGGGCGACATCCCCGCCGCCGCGACCATGCGTGTCACCTATGCCATGAGCGTGCGCGCCGATGCGCCTCCGGGCCGCGCGGGCAACACCGTGATCGCCGCCGACGCGCTCGGCCGCGAAACGCGCGCACAGGCCGTGGTCGATATCGACCGCGAAGGCATCGCCGACCGCATGACGATCATCGGCCGCGTGACCGCCGGCGGCTGCACCCTCCCCGAAGCCGGTCGCCCCGGTATCCCCGGCGTGCGCGTGATGCTCGAAGACGGCAGCTTTGCGCTGACCGATGCCGATGGCCGCTACCATTTCGAAGGCGTGGTGCCCGGCACCCACGTGGTGCAGGTCGCCGCGATGACCCTGCCTCAAGGCGGACGCTTCACCGATTGCACCCGTTCCAGCCGCAGCGCGGGCAGCGCGATCTCGCGCTTTGCCGTGGGTCAGGGCGGCAGCCTGGTGGTCGCCGATTTCCATGCCATCCTGCCCGAAGGCGCAAAGCCTGCTGCCGCGCCTGCCCCTGCAACTGAGACCGAAGCGCCCGTCGACGCGGCAGAAGCCGTAACTGCCGACAAGACCGCGCCCGCCGTCACCGATTACCTCGCGCTGGGCGATGGCGAGGATGGTTTCATCGCCCCCGCGATCGACGCCAACCCGCGCGCGCCCGCAATCAAGGTCGCGGTGCGGCACCGTTTGGGGCAGAGCGTCAAGCTGCTGGTCGATGGCAAGCCGGTCGATCCGCTCGCCTTCGAAGGCACGCAGAACCCCGAAACCGGCACCTGGTCGATCAGCCAGTGGCGCGGCGTGCCGCTGCTGACCGACCGCACCGTGCTCGAAGCCCAGATCATCAATTCGTTCGGGGAGGTGTCCAAGACCTTCACCCGCGAAGTGTTCTTCACCCGCACCCCGGCCAAGGTCGAGCTGCTGCCCGCGCTTTCGCAGCTGGTCGCCGATGGCCGCACCCGCCCGGTGGTGGCGATCCGCGTGCTCGACCGCAACAACCGCCCGCTGCGCGAAGGCATGTCGGGCAGCTTCACGCTCAACGCGCCCTATCAAAGCGCCGAGCAGATCGACCGCCAGCAATTGAACCAGCTCACCGGCATGACCCCGATGGCCGCGCGCTGGGTGGTTGAAGGCAGCGAAGGCATCGCCAGGATCGAACTCGCGCCCACCATGGTCAGCGGTTCGCTGCGCCTCGCCTTTGCCTTCGACGACGGCGCGATCACCCGCCGTCAGGAGCTTGAGGCATGGGTTGAGCCGGGCGATGTCGAATGGACGCTGATCGGGCTTGGCGAAGGCACCATCGGCGCGCGTTCGGTTGCCAGGAACATGGAACGCAACCGCCGCTTCGACAGCGATCTGGGCGATGATGCGCGCGTCGCGCTCTATGCCAAGGGCCGCGTGCTGGGCAAATACCTGGTCACGCTCGCCTATGACAGCGCCAAGCAGCGCGAGGACACCCGCGCATTGGGCGCGATCGACCCGCAGGCCTATTACACCGTGTTCGGCGATGCCTCGGCGCGCCAGTTCGATGCCGCGAGCCGCGAAAAGCTCTATGTCCGGATCGAAACCGCCACCTTCTATGCGCTGTACGGGGACTTCCAGACCGCATTCAACCAGACCCGCCTTGCCAGCTACAACCGCACCGCGACCGGGGTGATGGGCGAAGCGCGCGTCGGTGCGATCAAAGCGCAGGGTTTTGCCGCACAGATCGCCAGCCGCTTCCAGCGGCAGGAAATCCAGGGTCAGGGGATCTCGGGCCCCTATGCGCTGTCCAGCCGCCGCATCCTTGCCAATTCCGAACGCGTCACGATCGAAGTGCGCGACCGGTTCCGCCCCGAACAGATCGTCAATTCGCGCACGCTCACCCGCTTTACCGATTACGACATCGACATGCTGTCGGGCACGATCCGCTTTGCCGCCCCCGTGCTGAGCCGCGACGAAAACCTGAACCCGCAATTCATCGTGATCGAGTTCGAAACCGATGGCACGGGCGCGGCCGAATGGAACGCCGGCGCGCGCGCCGACTGGACCAGCAAGGCTGGCACGCTGCGGATCGGCGCAACCGCGATCACCGATGCCGGGATCGCCGGCGCGGACGGCAAGGCGCAGCGCACCGATATCGGCGCAGTCGATCTGCTCGCCCGCATCGGCGCCAACACCGAAGTGCGCGGCGAAATCGCGATGAGCCGCCGCGACGGACGCGAGGCGACCGCTTTCCTTGCCGAAGTACAGCACCAGACCGGCAAGGTCGATCTCGTCGCCTATGCCCGCCAGATCGATGCCGACTACGGCATCGGCCAGCAGAACGCGGTCGAGCGCGGCCGCCGCAAGGTCGGGGTCGACGGGCGCGTGCTGCTGACCGAGGAACTGAGCCTTGTCGGCAGCCTGTGGCAGGACGACAGCCTGACCGACGCCGCCCGCCGCCGCGCCGCGCAGGCGCAACTGGCGCTGACCCGGCAGGCGACCAATCTGCGGCTCGGCATCGTCCATTTCAACGATCGCCTGCCCGATGGCAGCACCGCGGCCTCGACCGTGGTCGAAGCGGGCGCTTCGCAGCGCTTGTTCGACAACAAGCTCGAACTGTCGGCCGGCACCGCCATCGCGCTGCAAAAGGCCGAAAGCGCCGATCTGCCCGCGCGTCACCGGCTGGGCGCACGCTATGCCATCACGCAGGACGTGCGGCTGGTGGGCACCTACGAAATCGCCAATGGCGCCAAGTTCGACGCGCGCCAGCTGCGCGGCGGGATCGAAGTTGCGCCGTGGCAGGGCGGTCAGGTGACCACCACCATCGGCAAGGAAACCATCGGCGAGAACGGCAATCGCAGCTTTGCCGCCTTCGGCCTGTCGCAGACGCTTCAGGTGAGCCCCGCGCTCACCATCGACGCCACGATCGACGGCAACCGCACGCTGGGCGGCCGTCCGTCGGCTGGCAGCCTCGTCAATCCCGATCAGCCAGCATCGAGCGGCGGCCAGATCACCGGCGGGCTGTTGTTCGAAGACTTCACCGCCGCCACCTTTGGTGCCGCATGGCGCAAGGACCGCTGGAGCATTACCGCGCGCGGCGAATGGCGCGACGGGGAGACGATCGACCGCAAGGGCGCATTGTTCGGCGCGATCCGCCAGCTGGGCGAAGGCAGCCTCGTCGGCTCGGGCGTGACCTGGACGCTGTCCGAAGCGGCCGGCGGCGCGAAGGCCGAAATCCTCGATGCGAGCATCGCCTTTGCGCACCGTCCCGACAATTCGCCGCTGGCGATGCTGGGCCGGCTCGAATATCGCAGCGACACGATCACCGGCGGCGTGGCGGGCGAAATCGGCGGTATCGGCGGTCCCGGCCGCACCGGGCTGACGGTCGATGGCAACGCCACCGCGCGCCGGCTTGTCGCCAGCCTTTCAGCGAATTTCTCGCCGCGCGGACAGATCGACGGCGCGGGCGTTCGCCGCCACGAATTTGCGCTGTTTCTGGGCGCGCGGCACAATCTCGACCAGTTCGAAGGCACCGAATACCAGGGCACCGCGGTGCTGGCGGGCGGCGATGCCCGCTTCGGGATCGGCGAGCGTTTCGAACTGGGTGCAACCGCCACGGTGCGCGCCAGCCTCACCGACCGGTCGACGACCTTCGCCTTTGGCCCCAGCATCGGCGTGGTGCCGACCGATGGCGTGCTCGTCACCCTGGGCTACAATGTCGAGGGCTTCCGCGACGGCGATTTCGGCCCCGCGCGCAACACCGACAAGGGCGTCTATGCCGCGGTGCGGATGAAGTTCGATGCCGGCAGCTTCGGCTTTCTCGGGTTGGGCCGATGAGACCCTCCGCTGCGCGAAAGACCGGGTTGGTTAACCGGCTGCTTACCATGATGCGCTATCCCGACGGGATGATTGCAGGGGTCATGGTCGAGTTGCGCCGCTTGATGGCGCTGGCACTGGTGATGTGCGCGCTGGCATGGGGCGGCGCGGCGCAGGCGCAAAGCTGTGCGCCTGCGGGCGCGCAAGGCACCGCGCCTGCCAGTTGGCAGACCTATTGCTGGCTGAGCCTTGCCAATTACAACGACACCACCGCGCGCAGCGCCGCAGGCCAGAACATGAGCTTCACCCTCCCCGACGGATCGACGCTGAGCTTCAATGCGCGCGTCACCGGCACCAATCCCGGGTACAACGCGGTCGCCGCGCCTTCGTGGACCGGCGCAGCGGTGGGCAGCAGCGCGTTCATCA
Organism: Erythrobacter neustonensis; assembly: GCF_001663175.1. Taxonomy (NCBI): domain Bacteria; kingdom Pseudomonadati; phylum Pseudomonadota; class Alphaproteobacteria; order Sphingomonadales; family Erythrobacteraceae; genus Erythrobacter; species Erythrobacter neustonensis. The sequence continues at coordinate 525,781 of NZ_CP016033.1, forward strand.
ACATTCCCGGTCGGCCCGTGCTCTATTCCACGCAAGCCGGCATCAGCCGGATCGCGATCACGGGGATCAATGTCACCCCGCCCGCCGGCGGCGGTGTTACGGTCTACTCCTTCGTCGTCGCCGATGCCGAATCGAGCAACGACAACGAAGCGCTGCGGATGAGCACCAATGGCGGCAGCTGGCAGCTGCTTGATTCGGTGCCGCCGATTTCGGGATCGACGATGCCGCCGATCACCGGTGTGGGCAGCGCCAATGTCACGGTCAGCGGCGCGCCGGGAACGGTCGGCGGCTACATCCTGGGCAGCAACAGCCCGACCAGCGTGACGGTGGAAACCCAGTCGGGCGGGCTTCAGGGGGTGATGTTCGCGATCCGCTTTGCCACGATCCGGTTGCAGACCCAGCTGCTCGGCACGCGGATCAGCGCCGCGGACCAGTTGAACTTCCAGATCGCATCGACCGCCACCGACGCGACGATCAGCAGCGGCACCACCACGGGCACCGGGGCAGGCCCCTTCACCACCGCGCCGCTCAACATGGCAGCAGGCGTGCCGATCACCTTGCGGCTGGCGATGGCAGCGGGCAGCGCCAGCGCGATCTCGGCCTATGCCGCCAATCTTACCTGCGTGAACAGTGCAGGGGCGACGCGCGGCACGCTGCCCAGCAACCTGCCCACGACCGATACCGACATAGGCCAGCTCGAATTCGGCGAGTCGCTGGTGTGCACCTTCCTTGCCGGTGCGCAGCCGCGCCTGCGGCTGCGCAAGGCACTGGGCACCAACGGACGGCGGTTCGACACCGACCAGTTCACCGTGCGGATCATGGACGATGGCACGCCCTTCGCCTCGTCGACCACCACCGGCACGACGACCACCATCACGGCCGGCACCGGCGACACGACGCTGCGCGCGGTGGAGAACGGCGCGACCTATGTCCTCGACGAAGTTGCAGCGGGCACGACCGTGCTGGGCAACTATACCGCCACCATGTCGTGCACCAATGCGCTCACCGGATCGCCCACGATTATGCCGACTGCGGTGGGCGGCACGATCACGCTGCGTCCCGCAGATTCGGTCACCTGCATCATCACCAATTCCCGCCGCGCGGCCGCGGTGCTGACGATCGCCAAGACCAGCACGGTGATTTCCGATCCGGTCAACGGGACGACCAATCCCAAGCTTATCCCGGGCGCGGTGGTCGAATATGCGATCACCGTCACCAACGCCGGCACCGGCCCGGTCGATGCCAGTTCGATCGTGATCCTCGACGTGATGCCCGCGCAGATGGCGTTTGCGACCGGCACCCCGATCACCTTCACCAACGGCACACCGACCAGCGGCCTCAACACCTTCAACGCCGCAACGATGGTCACCTATTCGCAGGCAAGCGGCGGCGCGGCGCCCTATACTTACACCCCTTCAGGCGCCTACGATGTGCAAGTGCGCGGGATCAGGATCGCGCCGACCGGCACGATGGCGGCCGCCACCAGCGCAACCGCGCGCCCCAATTTCACCATCCGCTTCCGCGCGCAGGTGCAATAAAGCCCGAGCGCCTACGCGTCAGCCGACGTCGAAGGTCACCGTGCCGCGCGCGACATGCCCATCGGTCCCGGCGGCCTGCCAGCGCACGTCATAGGTGCCCTTGGGCAGCGGCTTCTTGAGCGTCAGCGTCATCGTCGTGCCATCGGCGGACCAGCTCGCGACGAAATTGCGGATCGCCATTTCGCCGTGATCGGCCATCCCCGGCATCGCGGTCATGATGATCGCCGCCGAAGCCGTGGCGGGCGCGACCTTTTCGTTGAAGGTCAGCGTGATCCGGCTGGGCGATTTCGCGGTGCTGCCCTGAACGGGCGTGGCGGATACGAGCCCGACATGCGCGAGCAGCGGCGCGGGCGCTGCGACACCGGCGAAAAGCGCCGCAGCGGCGAGGAAGACAGAATGGCGCATCGACACGAAAAACCCTTGTTGAAGATCAGAACCACCAGCGGATACCCGCGACAAGCTTAAGCGCGGATGACGCTTCCCCCCGCCCGCGTGCGTATTCTGCACCCGCGCCCGTGCGCCATGATTGTTCAAGCCCGAGATAGGGCGCAAATTCGCGCGCGAATTCATACCGCAGCCGCGCACCGACCGCGAACCGGTCAAGCCCGGCACCAATGCCGAGCGCCGGAATATCCTGCGCCGAAAGCTCGGCCTCGGCGCGCGGCTGGAGGATCAGGCGCTGGGTGATGCGCTGGTCCAATTCACCTTCGATCCGCGCGGTCAGATCGCCGCGGGTCGACACGAACAAGGCAGCGTCGATTTCGAACATGTAAGGCGCAAGGCCCTGAACCCCGATCACGCCATGCGTCGTGTCAGGCCCGGCAAAATCGTGGCGCACCCCGATCTGCAAATCCCAGAACGGCGCGATGGCCCGGGCATAGAGCGCCTGTACCTCGGCCTCTTCAAGGGCCGCGCCGGTCTCTCCTTCGCCCTCGCTCTTAAACCAGAAACGGCTGGTGGGGCCGCCGTAATAGCCTTGCAGATCCCACAGATAGCTGTCGCCGCCCTCGCCCGTCTGCATTTCGAACCGGTCGCCCTGCACCCACAAAACGGCAAAATCTCCGTGGGTGTCGGCCAGCGCCTTGCGCGATGCGGCCATCGCGTCCGCGCCCCAGATCGCATCGGCTGCGCGCGGCGGGCCGCTGCCCGCTTCGGCCGGGGGCGGGATTTCCATCAGCGGTCCGGGCGAAGGATCGGCGGCCTCGGCGTCCCCACTGTGTCCGGCATGGGGATCCTGCGCAGGCATGGCGTGGCCACCGTGCTGGTGATCCTGCGCGGCCGCAGGCGCGGCGCAGGCGAACGCGGCCCATGCGAGGAGCACGGTCCGCCTCATCGCTGCGGCCCTTCCACCGTGACGGTCTGCATCATCCCGCCGTGCATGTGATACAGGAGGTGGCAGTGGAACGCCCAGTCACCCGGCTCGTTCGCGGTGAGATCGAACTGCGCGCTTGCGCCGGGCTGCACGATCACGATGTTCTTGCGCGGCTGATGTGCGGGATCCTCGCCATTGACCAGCTCGAAGAACATTCCGTGCAGGTGGATGGGGTGCGCCATCATCGTGTTGTTGACCAGCTTCACGCGCACCCGCTCGTTCCAGGCAAAGCGGATCGGCACGTCGCTGACCGCCGAATACATCTTGCCGTCGAACGACCACATGTAACGCGCCATGTTGCCGGTCAGATGCAGTTCGAGCAGGCGCGAGGGCGCGCGGGTGTCGCGGTTGGGTTCCAGCGCCGAGAGCATCCGGTAGTTGAGCACCCGGTGCCCGACATCGCGCAAGCCGATGCCCGGATCGCCCATTTTGTCGACCGGCGCCATCGCCACCATGTCGATCCCCGGCCCCACTGCGACATCCGGCGGCAGCAGCAGCGTGTCGCGCATGCTCATGCCGTCCATGCTGTGTCCAGCCGCGCCGTCGCCGTGGTTCATCCCCATGTCGCCCATGTCGAGCAAGGGAGCTTTGCGCGGCGGCGGGATCGGCGCGCGTTCGCCCGGGCGGCTGGTCAGCGTTGCCAGCGCCATGCCCGACCGGTCCATGCTTTCGGCGATGATGGTATAGGCCTCGGCCTTGGGCGTGACGATCACATCGTAGGTTTCGGCCGTGCCGATCTGAAACTCGTCGACCGCGACCGGTTTCACGTTCTGCCCGTCGGCCGCGATCACCGTCATCGCAAGCCCGGGAATGCGCAGGTTGAAGAAGGTCTGCGCCGCGCCGTTGATGATCCGCAGCCTTACGCGCTCGCCCGGAGTAAAGACGAACTCCAGCCCCTCCTTTGGCCCGCGCCCGTTGGCGAGATAGGTGTAGGTCGAACCTGTCACATCGGCGATGTCGGTCGCGGGCATCCGCATTTCGGCCCACATCCGGCGGTCGGCAGCGGTCAGCGGGTATTCGTCGGTCCAGCTGGTTTGCTGGTAATTGAAATAGCCCTCGCCCTTGCGCAGCCGCTCCATGATGGCGTGCGGGTGCAGCGGGGTGAACTCGCTCAGCAGCAGGATGAATTCGCGGTCGTAGTCTGCCGGTTCCGCGCCGGCCGGGTCGATGATCAGCGGGCCGTAATGCCCCTGCTGTTCCTGCAGGCCCGAATGCGAGTGGTACCAGTAAGTGCCCGACTGCCGGATCGGGAATTCATAGGTGAAGGTCTGGTGCGGCCTGATGCCGGGAAAACTGATCCCCGGCACCCCGTCCATGTGGAACGGCAGCAGCAGGCCGTGCCAGTGGATCGAGGTGTCCTCGTCCAGATGATTGGTGACATTGAGGCGGACATCCTGCCCTTCGCGCAGGCGGATGAGCGGGCCCGGAACGCTGCCGTTGACCGCGATGCCATGCCCTTTGCGGCCCTGCACCACACGCGGCCCGTGACCCACGGCAAGATCGATCACCGGGCCGGAAAGCTGGTCGAACCCGGCCCGCAGCGGCGCGCCGCCTGCAGTCCGGTGGTGCCCACGCCCCTGCGCCCATGCCGGCAAGGCGGCCAGCCCGGCAGCGGCCCCGGCGGCGCGCACAAAGCCGCGGCGCGAAAGCGCCCGAAGCGTCATGCCGCGCGCACCATCGAAGGCCGCGCACGCTTGGCACGCGGCGCGCTTATCATGCCGTGCGTCCGGGACAGTCCGAATGCACCGATCATCAGGCTTGGCTTCGACATTGATCCCATCATCTGGTGCTGACCGGCGACCGGCCGGGCCTCTCGTACCGGGCGCGCAAGGCCCTGCCTTTTTTCAAGGACTGCTTCCTTAGCGCCCCTGCGCAACGTCCGCCACCCGCGCCGGTTCCGGGCGCACCGCAGGCCGGCGGTAGGACTGCGTTAAGGTGGCGAACCTAGATGCAGCCCGATGCAAAGAACCCTGATCCCGCTTGTCGCTGCCGCGGCGCTTTTCGCCGTCCCTGTCGGGGCCAACATCGTCACCGGGGCTGCGGCCGTGGTCGACGGCGATACGATCACCATGACCGGCACCCGTATCCGGCTCGTGGGTATCGATGCGCCGGAAGCCGCCCAGATCTGCAAGCGCGGCGGCCAGCCGTGGAACTGCGGCACGGACGCCGCGCAAGTCCTTGGCGACATCATCGGCGGGCAGCCGCTCGAATGCACGGCCGTCGGCACGGATGTCTATGGGCGCACGCTGGCCACCTGCACGACCCCGGTTTTCGACGTGGCTCGCGAGATGCTGCGGCGCGGGATGGCGGTTCCGGCGCCCGATGCACCGTCCGATTACACCGAGGCGCGGGCAATCGCGCAGCAAATGCGGTATGGCCTATGGGCGGGGGAATTCGACCTGCCGTCGGCCTGGCGCGCCGCAAATCGCGGCGATGCGCCGCCGGTCGCGCGGCGCGCTGTCCCGGCTGCGCGATCGCAGCGCGTTGCCGCAGCGGCGCCCGCCCGCGAGCGGCGCTACACCAATGCGCTTGGCTGCGCGATCAAGGGAAACAACAGCCGCCACGGCGATCTGATCTATCACCTGCCCGGCCAGCGCTATTATGCGCAGACCCGGCCCGAGGCGCTGTTCTGCACCGAACGCGAGGCTGCTGCCGCCGGTTTCAGACGTTCGAAGGAATAGGACACCCCGGCGGCTTGCGCGCCGGAGCCGTCTTCAGCCCATCCACCCTTCGCCCAGCGCATCCGAAACGACCGCGGCGCGCAGCGTATCGATGCCCATGCCCTTCTCGCTGCTGGTAAGGTGCAGTTCGGGGTAGGCGGCGACATGCTTGCGGATTTCCGCCGCGGTCGCCTCGGCCACCTTGTCGAGTTCGCTGGCCTTGATCTTGTCGGTCTTGGTCAGCACGACGCGGTAGCCCACCGCCGCCTCGTCGAGCATCTTCATCATCGCCCGGTCGACCTCTTTCACCCCGTGGCGGCTGTCGACCAGCACCAGCGTGCGGACCAGCACCGCGCGCCCGCGCAGATAGGAATTGACCAGCGCCTTCCACTTCTCGACCACTTTCACCGGTGCCTTGGCAAAGCCGTAGCCCGGCATGTCGACCAGCCGAAACAAGGGCAGCGCGCCCTCTTTTTCCGGGCGGCCGACATCGAAGAAGTTCAATTCCTGCGTGCGCCCCGGCGTGACCGAAGCGCGCGCGATCGCCCGGCGCCCGGTCAGCGCGTTGAGCAGCGACGATTTGCCCACGTTCGAACGCCCGCAAAAGGCGATTTCGGGCACATCGGGATCAGGCAGGAACTGCAGCTGCGGGGAGGAGCGCAGGAAATCGACCGGCCCCGAAAAGAGCCGCGATGCCGCATCCTCGCGCGCCTGCCAGTCGTCGGGGTCGGTCATCGCGGATTATCCCTTCGCCGCTTTGAGCTTCTCGGCCTCGTTCGCGGCGCGCAGTTGCGGGTGCTTCGAGTAGAGATAGCTTTGCTGCGCCACGGTCAGAAGGTTCGAGGTGATCCAGTAGATCAGCAGACCCGCGGCGAACGGGGCCATCACGAACATCAGGATCCACGGCATGATCGCGAACATCTGCTTTTGCACCGGGTCCATCGCGCTGGGGTTCAGGCGGAAAGTCAGCCACATCGTGATGCCGAGCAGCACCGCGAGCGGGCCGATCGCGAGGAAGCCTGCCGGCACGGTGAAATCGAGCAGGCCGAACAGGTTGAGGATATGCGCCGGATCGGGTGCGGACAGATCCTTGATCCACAAGGCGAAGGGTTCGTGGCGCATCTCGATCGCCAGCACCAGCACCTTGTAAAGTGCGAAGAACACCGGGATCTGGATCAGCATCGGCAGGCAGCCGGAGAGGGGATTGACCTTCTCGTCCTTGTAGAGCTGCATGATTTCCTGCTGCTGGCGCTGCTTGTCGTCCTTGAAGCGTTCCTGGATCTCCTTCATCCGCGGCTGCACGGCCTTCATCGCCGCCATCGAGGCAAAGCCCTTCTGCGCGATCGGGAACATCAGGCCGCGGATCACCACGGTGAGCAGGATGATCGCCACACCGAAATTGCCGACAAGGCCATTGAGCGTGCGCAGGAGCCACAGGATCGGCTTTTCGAAAAACCAGAACCAGCCCCAGCTGATCGCCAGGCCGAAATTGCTGATCCCGCCGTCTTCGTAGCTGTCGAGGATCCGGCTGTCCTTGGCGCCGGCATAAAGACGCGTGTTCTGCGTCATCGTCGCGCCCGCAGGCACGGTCACGGGGCTGTAGAGCAGATCGGTGCGGAACAGCGATCCGCCCAGCGCACGGAAGCCCGCGTTCTCGACCTTGACGTTGCCCCTGCCATCGCCGGGGACCAGCGCGGACAGCCAGTACTGGTCGGTAAAGCCAAGCCAGTCGGGCGCGCCCGCCGGGGTTTCGTTGCCGATCTCGGCCAGCTCGTCATAGGAATGCGGATCCCACAGCGTATCGCCGAACACGCCCACCGGGCCCGAGTGCGAGATGTACTGGTCGACCGTGGCGGTGGTGCTGGTGCGCTTGATCAGCGCGAAGGGCTGAATCACCGCAGCGCCCGCGCCGGCGTTGCTCACGCTCTGGCTGGCGGTGATCATGTAATTGGCATCGATCGCGAAACGGATCGCATAGGTGATCCCGGCCGCATCGGTGCGCGTCAGCGTGACCGGGGTGGTCGGGGTCAGGCGCGTACCATCGGCCTGCCACAGCAGGTTCGACGGCTGACGCTGGCCGCCTGCGACGAAGCCGAACTCGGCGAAATATTGCCCGGGGGTGCCTTCGGGCGCGAACAGCCGGACGGGGCCGGAATTCTTCTTCACCGTCTCGCGGTAATTCTTGAGTGTGATGTCATCGATCCGCGCGCCGACGAGGTTGATCGAGCCGGCAATGCGCGGGGTGTCGATCACCACGCGGTTGCCGCCGCCAAGCGACGTCCTGAGATCAACCTTGCGGGCAGCGCCGTCGCCGCCGAGATTGCCTGCGACCGTCGTTGCCGCCGGTGCAGCCACCGTTTCGGCGCGCCGCGCCTGCTCGGACTGCTGCGAAGTCATTGCGGCTTCGGGATAGAAATACCGAAGACCCGTTTCCCAGCCGAGGATCAGCAAAGCCGAAAGCACGACAGCGAGCAGAAGATTGCGATTGTCCAAGAGTAAGCCCCGCGAGAATGCGTCAGTGGGTGTATTATGGGGGTAAGGCGGTCCCGTTACCAGACCCCGGCAGTTTCGGCCCTCAAGGGACAGGGTCGTGGCCGTGTCCGCCCCAAGGCTGGCAGCGCATTATACGCTTAAACGCCATCCATCCACCCTTTGCCGCACCATATTTGCCGATCGCTTCGATCGCATACTGGCTGCACGAGGGGGAATAGCGGCACGAAGGCGGCAGGATGCGCGACGGGCCAAGCTGCCAGCCGCGCGCGATCAGGATCAGCACCTGCTTCACCGCACCGCGCTCTTGCCCGGGCGATTGCCCTTGCGCGGACGGCGGCCACCGGCGGGATCGCCCTGTCCGGTGCGGGCGCGTGCCAATGCCTTACCAAGTTCATCGGCCATCTGATGGAAATCGCGCTCCACCCCGCCGGCGCGCCCGATCAGCACGTGGTCGTGATCGGCGAGCCCGTGCTGGGGCAATGCGGCGCGCAGCAATTCGCGAAACCGCCGCTTCATGCGGTTGCGCACCACGGCGTTACCGATCTTCTTGGTGACCGTGATCCCGAATCGAATGCCCTGCCCGCCGTTCGGGCGTGTCAGCAACACGAACCCCGTCCGCGCATTGCGCAGACCGGCATTGGCGGCGAGAAAATCCGCGCGGCGGGTGAGAACCGAGATCATGTCCGTGCCCATCGAATCGCTGCCGGGGCGGGATACGTCAACGGGCTCCCGAAGGGAGCCCGCAAGGCCGGCTGGCCGTCCGCAGCGACACGGCCTTGCAGCCGCATGAGCGAGGAAATCGCACCCGCACAGGCGGGTGCGCGAGCAATTAAGCGCAGAGCTTCTTGCGGCCGCGCGCACGGCGGGCGCGAAGCACCTTCTGGCCGCCCGGGGTGGCCTTGCGTGCGAAGAAACCGTGACGACGGGCACGCACGAGATTGCTGGGCTGGAAGGTACGCTTCATATCATCCTCGAAAAAACTGGCCGGCGCACGCCCCTCTAAGGGAACCGAGCCGGGGCCGCCATCAGGCAAGCCGCAAAACAGACGGGGCCGTTATGGGGAAACCGCCCATGAGTCAAGCAAAGCCGCACCGCCCTGCGCGCCAAAGCTGGCAAAAGCAAGCTGCGGGGCGAGGCGGGGCGCAAGCTGCGAATCCTCAGCTTCGCGCGCGGGACGCGGTGCCAGCGCAAGCGCGGGCAGCGTCAGCCGCGCACCGAGCGCGGCGGCAAGGCTCTGGCCAGAGCGCCGCAACGCCATCCGCAACGCGCGTTCGACCCGGCCATCGATCGTGCGCGAAGCCGGCGCGATCCAGCGCGCCATCTCCGCGCCTTCAAGCCACAGCGCGCCCGAATGCGGCACCGAATTGGTCATCGCGTAAAAGGCGCGGGCCTGATCGCCGCTCATGCCCATTTCGGCATAGTAATCGAGGTAGAGCTTGTTCTCGGGCGCTTCGGCAGCAAAATCGCCCGGCTCGCGCCCGCGCTCGTCGCGCCACGAATGCACCGCGAACAACGCGCCTTCGTCCACCGTGCGCTGCGTCCCTGCCAGGAACAGTTCGACCGCGCCCGACCGCGCCGATCCGCCAGCCGGGACATGCGTGGCAAGCCCCGCCGCCCTGATTGCGCGGCCCAGCCGCAGATTGGCCAGATCATGCGTCGTTCCCGGCGCATCGACGAATTCGATCACGGAAAGTCCCGGATAACGCGCCATCATCGCCGCAAAGGCCTGGGGCGAGGCAGCATCGGTGGCCCCCACCAGCGCGGCGCGGCGTTCGTCGAGGACGCGAAACGGCCCGAAGGTGGCTATGCCTACGCCTGCGGAACCGCGCTGCACGGGTTGCGCAATGAAGCGCACCGGATGGGTTTCGCGGATCGTTTCGGTCACGATCACAGCGCCTGCGCGGCTGACGGTGACCAGCGGCTCTGCCGTTCCCGCGGGCGCGGCGGCCGCAGCCGAAAACACTTGTCCGCCATCGGCAACGCGCACCCACTGGCCGCTTGCCGCATCCCACTCCTCGACCCAGCGAATCGTCGAGACCACCCGCGCGCCCGGCCCCGCATGGGTCTGCGCCACCGACGCCGCAGCGGGCAGCAGCATGGCCAAGGCAGCGGCAGCAAGGGCGATCACGCGGTTCATGACCGGCATAGTCGCCCGCCGCCCCTTCCGAATTTGCCAAGATTTATGCTTACGAAATGCCTTCGCGTTCGTACCGAGCTGCGTAGCAGGCATTGCGCAAGGGCAGCTCGGCGCTCGACAAGCCCCTCACAAAGCTGCACAATCGCCGCAGGGGAGACGGGGGGATGGCAAGCTGATGGTCGCGCTGGCACGAACGGTCGCCTACCTCGGGCTCGAAGCGCGCAGCGTCGAGGTGCAGTGCCATATCGGCCCCGGCCTGCCGCGCTTCAATTTGGTCGGCCTGCCCGACAAGGCGGTGAGCGAAAGCCGCGAACGGGTGCAGGCCGCGCTTGCCGCGATGGGCCTGGCGCTCCCGCCCAAGCGGATCACGGTCAACCTGTCGCCCGCCGATCTGCCCAAGGACGGCTCGCATTACGATCTGCCGATTGCGCTGGCGCTGCTGGCGGCGATGGGCGTGACCGATGCCGAACAGCTTAATGACTGGATCGCGGTCGGCGAACTGGCGCTCGATGGCCGGGTGGTTGCAAGCCCCGGCGTGCTGATCGCCGCGCTTCATGCCAGCACGGTTGGCGCAGGTCTGATCTGTCCCGCCGAACAAGGGCCCGAAGCGCGCTGGGCAAGCGGTGTGCCGGTGCTGGCCCCGCGCGATCTGCCTAGCTTGCTTGGCCATCTCAAAGGCAGTCTGGTGCTGCCCGAACCCCCGCGCGGCGATGTCGCCGATGCGGCACAAGGCAATGATCTGAGGCAGGTCAAGGGACAGGAAACCGCCAAGCGCGCGCTCGAAATTGCGGCGGCCGGCGGACACAACCTGATGATGGTCGGCCCGCCGGGATCGGGCAAGAGCCTGCTTGCCTCGTGCCTTCCGGGCATCCTGCCCCCGCTCACCCCGCCCGAGGCGCTGGAAGTGTCGATGGTGCAATCGGTCGCCGGCACGCTTGAGGCCGGGCGGATCAGCCGCGCGCGTCCGTTCCGCGCGCCGCACCATTCGGCCAGCATGGCAGCGCTCACCGGTGGCGGGCTGAAGGTGCGTCCGGGCGAGGTCAGCCTCGCGCATCTGGGCGTGCTGTTCCTCGACGAATTGCCCGAATTCCAGCGCCCGGTGCTCGATTCGCTGCGCCAGCCGCTGGAGACTGGCACGGTCGATATCGCCCGCGCGAACGCGCATGTGACCTTCCCCGCGCGCGTCCAGCTGGTCGCGGCGATGAACCCGTGCCGCTGCGGCTATGCCGGAGACCCCGTGCGCAACTGCAACAAGTATCCGCGCTGCATCGGCGATTATCAGGCGCGGTTGTCAGGGCCATTGCTCGACCGGATCGATCTGCACGTCCATGTCGGCGCGGTCAGCGCGCTCGACATGACGCTGCCCCCGCCCGCCGAAGGCAGCGCCGAGGTTGCCGCGCGGGTCGCTGCCGCACGCGCACGGCAGACCGAACGCGGCGTCCGCTCGAACGCGGAGCTGGAGGGCGAGTCGCTCGATCATTATGCTGCGCCCGATGAGGCTGGCCGCAAGCTGCTGCTTCAGGCCGCCGAAAAACTGCGGCTGTCGGCGCGCGGCTATACCCGGATGCTGCGGGTGTCGCGCACCGTCGCCGATCTTGCCGGGGCCGAGAGCGTGGGCCGCAGCCATATCGCCGAGGCGCTATCCTATCGGCTGATGACGGGTTAAGGAGCACGCACGCGGCCTCCCCCCCCCGGCCCGATCAAAGGCGCAGCGGCGATTTCTCACGACCCTTCAGCATTGGCGCAAGAGCAGCCGCGCGGCATCTCGCGGTGGGCCGCCGTGCTGCGCGACATGTCGCGGCGGCGCAAGCTGGCGAGCATGGCCATCGCGCTCGCGCTCGAAGGGCTGCTCGTGCTGATGCTGCTTACGCTCGGTGCCAATCTGGCGGGCGATCCCGACAGCGATGAAGAGCTCACCACCTTCAAGGCGGTCGAATTTGCCGCAGCCCCGCAGGCCCAGCCCGACGCCGCGCCGGAAGAAACCGAAGCTGCCAGCGCCGCTGACACCGCCCAGCCGGATACGCCGGTGCAGCCCTCGCCGATCCGGCCCTCGCCGCTGGTGCTGCGGCCAGAGCCCGCGCCCGAGCCCCCGCGCGCAGAGCCCGTGCCGCCGCAACCCGAACCGCAGCCCAGCCCCGCGCCGCAAGCGCCCGCGCGGCCAAAGATCAGCGCACGGATCAGGCCGGGCGCGGCCGCCGGCCCCGCCGACACCGGCAATCCGCGCACCGCCGGCGACAGCGAACAGGTGGGCACCGCACCCAATGGCGAGCCGCTATATGCCGCGCGCTGGTACCGCGAGCCGACCGATTCGGAATTGGCGGGCTACCTCTCCACCGCCAATGGCCCGGGCTACGCGCTGATCGCGTGCCGCACGGTCAGCGATTACTATGTCGAGAATTGTCAGCTTCTGTCCGAAGGCCCGCAAGGCTCGCAGATCGGCCGCGCGGTAATGGCCGCAGCATGGCAATTCCGCGTACGCCCCGCGCGGATCGGCGGGCGCGAACAGTTCGGCAGTTGGGTCCGCATCCGGATCGACTATTCGGTGCGCCGCGCGCCGCGGTGATCAGCTGCCAGCGTGTTCGCGCACCACCGCGACGAAATCCGCACCCCAGGTCTCAAGCTTCTTCGCCCCGACACCCGGGATACGGCCCAGTTCGCCCAGCGTCTCGGGGCATTGCAGCGCCATGTCGCGCAGCACCGAATCATGGAAGATCACGTAAGCCGGCAGGCCATGCTCGCTGGCAAGCGCCTTGCGCTTGGCGCGCAGCGCTTCGAACAGCGGATTGCCGACCGGGTTGGGCGCGGTGTCGCCGCCGCCGCGGGTGCGGCGCTGGCGGCGCTGGCGCACCGGCGGTTCGGCGATCGCGACCGCAGCCTCGCCCTTCAGCACCGCACGCGCCTCAGGCCCGAGCATCAGCCCGCCATGCTCGGTCGCGCTCAGCATCCCGCGCGCGACCAGCGTGCGGGTGAGCGGCCGCAGCAAGGCCGCCTCGCCCGAACCGACGATCCCGAACACCGACAGCTTGTCGTGTCCGCGGCTTTCGATCCGCTCGTCGCTCTGGCCGGTCAGCACCTTTTCGACATGGCCGATGCCGAAGCTTTGTCCGGTGCGATAGACCGCCGACAGCAGCTTGCGCGCCAGTTCGCTCGCATCGAGCACGTCGGGCGGTTCGAGGCAGTTGTCGCAATTGCCGCAGCGGGGGGCAGGATGCTCGCCGAAATGCCTGAGCAGGATCGCGCGGCGGCAGGTCGGCGCCTCGACCAGCGCGGCCAGAGCATTGAGCCGCGCGTTCTCAGCGGGAAGCCGTTCGGGCTCGACCTCGCCCAGCCATTGCCGCGCGCGGGCAAAATCGGACGCGCCCCAGAACATGTGGGCCTCGGACGGATCGCCATCGCGGCCCGCGCGCCCGGTTTCCTGATAATAGGCCTCGATCGACTTGGGCAGCCCGGCATGGACGACGAACCGCACGTCGGGCTTGTCGATTCCCATGCCAAAGGCGATTGTCGCGACCATCACCATGCTTTCGGAAGCGACGAATTCGGCCTGCACGCGCGCGCGGCGTTCAGGTTCCAGACCCGCGTGATAGAACCCCGCCTCGCGCCCCGAGCGCGTGATCGCGGCGGCCAGATCCTCGGCCTGCTTGCGGCTGGGGGCATAGACGATCCCCGCCCCGTCCATCCGCTGGACCAGTTCGGTGATCTGGCGCGTGCCGTTGTCGCGCGGGTTGATCGCATAGCGGATGTTGGGCCGGTCGAACCCGGCAACGATCAGGCCTTCGTCGGGGATGCCGAGCTGGCGCAGGATATCCGCGCGCGTGGTGCGGTCGGCGGTCGCGGTCAGCGCGAGGCGGGGCACCGCGGGAAAGCGGTCGAGCACCGGGCGCAGCATGCGGTAATCGGGGCGGAAATCGTGGCCCCACTCGGACACGCAGTGCGCCTCGTCGATCGCGAACAGCGAAACCTGCGCGCGTTCGAGCAGGCTCTGGAACCCCGGGGTCGAAGCGCGCTCGGGGGCGACATAGAGGAGGTCGAGCTCGCCTGCGCGAAAGGCTGCGGCGGTGGCGGCGTTGTCGCTGTCGGCCGAGGTCATCGAGGCGGCGCGGATACCTGCTGCGGTCGCCGAGCGGATCTGGTCGTGCATCAGCGCGATCAGCGGCGAAATGACGATCGCGGTGCCGGGGCGCGCCAGCGCCGGGATCTGGTAACACAGGCTCTTGCCCGCGCCTGTCGGCATCAGCGCCAACGTGTGCTGGCCGGCCATCACCCGCCCGATCACCGCCTCCTGCTGCCCGCGAAACGCGGGGTAGCCGAAGGTGCGGCGCAGGATGTCATGGCATGCAGGAGGGAGGGTAGCGGGGGGCACGGCCTCGTTCATGGCCAGTCCCTAGCGCAGCTCGGGCGCAAAATGCACCCGGATCGGGGCGCTATCGACCGATTATCGCGATGCCGCCTTGCGCGCGGCAAGATCGACGACGTCGCCGGTGGCAAGATCGCCCCCACGCGCCGCGATGGTGCCGTCGGCGCGCTTGCCGAGGTCTGCGGGGCGGACCAGCCACAGATCCTGCGGGCCAAGGATGCGCCCGTCATGCGCGAGGATCGACACCGGTCCGATCGCCAGCCGGTCGCGTTCGTCGACCAGCACGGGGTCTTCGACCACCCGCTCGCTGCCGTATTTCTGGCCCCACTGGCGCAGCGCGAGCATCGCGGGCAGCAGGTCGAGGCCCTTTTCGGTCAGCCGGTATTCGATCTTGCGGCGATCATCGGCGCACGGCTCGCGCTTGAGGATGCCGTGCTCGACCAGCTTCGCGAGGCGGTTCGACAGGATGTTGCGCGCGATGCCAAGCTCGGAAAGGAATTCCTCGAAGTGCTTGAGACCATTGAAGCTGGCGCGCAGGATCATGAACGACCAGCGTTCGCCCATCACTTCGAGCGCCTGCGGCAAGCCGCATTCGATCAGTTCGCGCAGCGGTTCTCTCAAGTCACCCATGGATCGCCTTTTCCTCCCCTTGCCAGGGATGTGTAACCGATTTTGCAGGCCACACAAAAAATTTTCAATTTCCAGTTGCAACTCAAAACCTATTCACATAAGTAGCGAATAGCAACTAGTTTCGAATCGAAATGTTGCGTTGCAAAAGATTGTGACAGCGACCAAAGGGGCCTCGCCCCGAAAGAACAGACGGCAAGGATATTCCGATGATCAACACCCCCTCCTTTCCCCGTACCGGCAAGCTTGCCATTCTCGCCTCGGCGCTGGTGATGGGCGGCGCTGCTGCCAGCACCGTGCAGGCCGCCGGCCCTGCCTATTACACCGCAACCCTGACCGCGCCGGCCAGCGAAGCGCGCTTCGTTGCGGGCGGTGTTGCCTGGACCTGCGAAGGCACCACCTGCGTTGCCGGCAAGGCCAGCGCGCGCCCCTTGCGCATCTGCCGCGGCCTGAACCGCAAGTCGGGCGAAATCGCCGCCTTCAAGGTCGAAGGCGCCGCGATCGAAGAGGCCGAACTGGCCAAGTGCAACGGCTGATCGCCGCCTGACACGACGTCCCTCTCCCTCCGGACCCTCTCCCCTCTCCACCCGGATGGAGCCTGAAACCCCCGGTGTCCCGGCACCGGGGGTTTTTCATTTGCTCCCGCCGGGCGCTTACAGCAGTCCGGCACCCGTCAACTGCGCTTCGAGCGCGGCGGCATCGGTGAACAGGTGCGCGTCCCAGCCGCGCGCACGCGCCGCGGCGATGTTGGCGGGATTGTCGTCGGTGAAGAACAAGGCGTCGCCGCTGCGACCGCTGCGCCGTTCGACGATCTCGTAAATTCGCGCCTCGGGCTTGGCGACCTTCTCGACGCCGGAGACGATGATATCCGCAAAATGGTCGAAGATCGGCTGTGTCGGGCGGAACGCCTGCCAGAACTCGTCGCCGAAATTGGTCAGGCAGAACAAGGGTACGCCGCGCGCTGCCAGCCGTTCGACCAGCGCATGCGTGCCGGGGACGGGCCCGGGAATGGTTTCGTTGAACCGCGCGGCATAGGCGCGGATCAGGCTTTCCTGCGCGGGGTAGAGCGCGATTCGCTCAGGCAGCATCTCGGCCATCGTCCGGCCCTGGTCATGCTCGAAATGCCATTCCTCGGTGACAACGTTGGCAAGGAACCAGTCGAGCTCTTGCGGATCGGCGATCAGCTTTTCGAACAAGACGCGCAGTTGCCAGTCGAACAGCACCCGCCCCACATCGAACACCGCGGCCTTGCGCATCGTCATTCCCCAAACGCCTGCGGCCCGCGCTCCTGCAAGGAGGCGGGCCGCCAATTTCCATCAGCCGCCCATGCCGGGCAGCCGCGCCTGCTTTAGCCCTGGCGGGCCTTGAAACGGCGATCGGTCTTGTTGATGACGTAGGTCCGGCCGCGACGACGGATCACGCGGTTGTCGCGGTGGCGACCCTTCAGCGACTTCAGGCTGTTGACGATCTTCATGGCTCTTTTTCCAAATACAAAGCGCGCCGGAATGGCCCGACGCGCGGAAATTCGAGGGCTGCCGTTAGCGGTGACGCACCCGAACGTCAATGCCGGTTCGCCCCCATCAGCCCCGCAGCGTGGTCAATTTGCGCTCCCACGCCAGCGCATGCGCGATAATCGTGTCGAGATCGGCATGCGCAGGCTCCCACCCCAGCGTCTGCCTGAGCCGCGAGGGATCAGAGATCAGCGAATCGGGATCGCCCGCGCGCCGCCCTTCGATTCGCCGGTCGAGCTTGCGATTCGTCACCCGGTCGACCGCGTCGAGCACCGCGTTCACCGAAAAGCCGCGGCCATAGCCGCAGTTCATCGTCAGCGAGCGTGCGGGCTCCGCGATCAGTGCCTCGAGCGTCAGCACATGCGCCGCCGCCAGATCGCTGACATGGATGTAATCGCGCACGCCCGTCCCATCGGGCGTGGCAAAATCGGTGCCGAAGACGGCCACCGATTCGCGCTTGCCCAGCGCGGCCTCGATCGCGACCTTGATCAGATGGGTCGCGCCTGCGGTCGATTGCCCGCTGCGTGCCTGCGGATCGGCGCCCGCGACATTGAAATAGCGCAGCACCCCGACATTGAGCGGGTGCGCCGCCGCGACATCGGCAAGCATTTGCTCGGTCATCAGCTTGGACCAGCCATAGGGGTTGATCGGACGCTGCGGTGTGTCCTCGCAAACGGCAGCAACCTCGGGAATACCATAGGTCGCCGCGGTCGAAGAGAAGATGAAGTGCCGCACCCCGCCCGTCACCGCCGCGGCAATCAGCGCGCGGCTTTTGGCGGTGTTGTTCTCGTAATATTTGAGCGGATTTTCGACGCTTTCAGGCACCACCACCGATCCGGCGAAATGCATGATCGCGCCCGTCCCCTGCTCGGCAAAGATCCGCGCGAGCAGTGCGCCATCGGCAATATCGCCTTCGTAGAACGGCACGCCTTCGGGCACGGCAAAGCGGAAACCGGTGACCAGATTGTCGATCACCGCCACCGGCCAGCCGGCATCGCGCAAGGCAAGCACCGCGTGGCTGCCGATATAGCCGGCCCCGCCGGTGACGAGGACGGAAGGTTTGCTTTCAGTCATATCGGCACCCTTACCACACAAACCGCTGAGAAAATCTCAATCGCGTGCGAACTTATCGCAGGCCTCGCAGGTTTATCCCCGCGCTCTATATAAGTCGCACCACGAGAGGACACCACGCCATGACGCTGCCCCGCCCCGCTTTCCGCCTGCCTGCTGCGCTTGCGCTGGCCTCCGCGCTTGCGCTGTCCGCCTGCGCGACCACGCCCTATACCGGCCCGGTCGAAGTGACCCGCTTCGTCGCCGCCTCGCCCGCTGGTCTTGGGCAAGGGACGATCGCGGTGGCGTTCCCCGACACGGTCAGCAATCTTGCCGCCCGCGCCGCCTTTGCGCAGGCAGTCAGCGCCGAACTGGCGCGTCTGGGCTACACCGTCGTTCCCGAAGGCACGCCGGCCAGCCAGACCGCCACGATCCGCACCACGCGCGGCCCGATTGCCGCCGCGCCCGTCGATCGCCGCGGGCCGGTAAACGTCGGGGTCGGCGGTTCGACCGGCGGCTATGGTTCGGGCCTCGGCATGGGCGTGGGGATCAATCTGGGCGGCGGGCGCGAAAGCCCCGAGGCGCTCACCACGCTCGAAGTGCGCATCGCGCGCAGCGGCGGCGAGACATTGTGGGAAGGCCGCTCGCAGATCGCGACGGGGGTGAAGTCGCCTTATTCGCAGACCGAAACCAGCGCGCGCACGCTCGCTGCCGGGTTGTTCAAGGACTTCCCCGGTGGCAATGGCGAAACCGTGACGCTCGACGCCAAAAAGCTGCAAGGACAATAATGACACTCTTCATCGACGCCGGTTTCGACGCCGGGAACATCGACGTGCTGGACATTCAGGGCAACACCGCGCGCCTTGCGATCCGGCGCGACAATGCCTCGGAATTCTTCCAGTGGTTCCACTTCCGCGTCACCGCGCCCGCAGGCGAGGAAGTGGTGCTGAAGATCACCGGCCTCGAAGCCAGCGCCTATCCCGGCGGCTGGCCCGATTACGATGCCTGCATCAGCGAAGACCGCGATTACTGGGTGCGGGCGGCGAGCACATACGACAAGGCCGAGGACGGCGGGACGCTCACGATCCGCTACGTTCCGGCGGGCGGCGTGTTCTGGTGCGCCTATTTCGCGCCCTATTCGATGGAGCGGCACCACGATCTGATCGCCGAGACCGCATCGTGCGAAGGCGTCGATTACGTGCGGCTCGGCACCACCCTCGATGGGCAACCGATCGACTGCCTCGAAATGGGCGAAGGCAGCACGCAGGTCTGGCTCTATGCGCGCCAGCACCCGGGCGAGACGCAGGCCGAATGGTGGATGGAAGGCGCGATCGAATGCCTGATCGATCCCGCCGATCCGGTCGCGCGCGCGCTGCGCAAGCATTGCCGGTTGCACATCGTCCCCAACTGCAACCCCGACGGATCGCGCCGCGGGCATCTGCGCACCAATGCGGCGGGCACGAACCTCAACCGCGAATGGGCCCAGCCCAGCGCCGAACGCTCGCCCGAAGTGCTCGCGATCCGCAACCGGATGGACGAAACCGGCGTCGATTTCGCGATGGATGTCCATGCCGACGAGGCGATCCCCGCGGTCTTCATCGCCGGGTTCGACGGGATCCCTTCGTGGACGCAAGGACAGGGCGATGGTTACGACCGGTATCAGGCGATCCTCGACCGGCGCACGCCCGATTTCCAGACCAAGCTGGGCTACCCCAAGGCGCCCGCCGGCCGCGCCAATCTGTCGATGAGCACCAACCAGCTCGCCGAACGCTTCGGTGCGGTCGCGATGACGCTGGAAATGCCGTACAAAGACCTCGCCGACTTCCCCGAGCCCGAGCAGGGCTGGTCCCCCGAACGGTGCAAATTGCTGGGCCGCGAATGCCTTGCCGCACTGGTCGAATGGCTTGAAGGGCGCGAAGCTTGAGGATTTGGGCCTAGGCCAGATGGCCGGGCCCGAAGGCGTGCGGCAGCAGCGCGGACAGCGTCACGCGCCGCACGTCATCCTTGCTCACGCACAGGACCATAGGATCGGTCGCGCCGAGCGCGGCGACTTCGTTCAGCACCTGACGGCAGCGCCCGCACGGGGTGATCGGTTCGGCATCGGCCTTCAATCCGACCACCGCCACCGCGGCCAACCCGCCGCGCCGGCCTTCGCCAAGCGCCTTGGCGATCGCGACGGTTTCGGCGCAGAGCGCGAGGCCATAGCTCGCGTTCTCGACATTGCAGCCGGTGATCACCGCGCCGTCATCGAACAACAGCGCCGCGCCCACCGGGTAATCCGAATAGGGTGCATAGGCGTTGCGCGCGGCAGCGAAGGCCGCGTCGATCAGCGCCTGCTCGGCCTCGCCGCCCGGGATCATTTCTGCACCACCACCCATTCGACCGGCTCCTCGCTCGCCTCGGTTACCCGCGCGCTGTTGGCGCTCCATAGCAGCCACGGGCGCCCCGCATAGTCCGGCCGCGCGCGGTCGCGCCGCAGCCACAGATCGCGCGCCAGTGCGGTGGCGGTGTGGTGCCGGGTCTGGAAATCGGGCGACAATTGCAGGATCGCGCGCTTGCCAGCGTGCAGTTCGATCTGGTTGATCAGCGTCATCAGTTCGCTTTCGACCGCTGCATCGCTGACCGCGGGCTGGCAACCATCCGCCAGCGCGCCCAGCGCAATCGCCGGCGGCAGCAGGTCACCCTCGCGCGGGACCATCTGCGCGAACATCCCGCTTTGCGCATCGGCGGGCGCGCAGGGGTCGAAGCGCAGCAGCACGCCCACCTTCATCCCGGCGGCCTTGGCCTGCGCGAAGCGATCGGCAAAGCCGCCGGGCGCATCGGTGCCCGCGCCTGCTGCCAGCGGCAGATAGACAAAGCCTGCGCCCACTGCCTTGAGCGTCTCGAACTTCACCGGCGCGATCCCGTCCGGCACCAGCGCGCCCTGTTCGGGATAAAGCTGCGGGTCGGGCCGCCATTCGCGCATGTCCCACCACAGCCACGCGGCAAAGGCGAGCGCGAACAACCCCGCCAGCGCCGCCAGCCGCCACAGCAACCGCCGCGACGCCCGCCGCGCGCGCGCCCTGCCCGCTTTTGCCTGTCTGACCATGCCGTGCCGTTTCAACCCTTGATATGCAGCACGCAGATCAGCGTGAACAAGCGCCGCGCGGTGGCAAAATCGGTGTCGACCTTGCCCTCCAGCCGTTCGAGCAGCAGCTCGGCGGCGTTGTTGTGGATGCCGCGCCGCGCCATGTCGATCGTCTCGATTTCGGCCGGGGTCGCCTTGCGGATCGCCTGGTAATAGGAATCGCAGATCGCGAAATATTCGCGGATCGGGCGGCGGAACCGCGCCATTCCGATCATCAGGGTTTCGAGCAATTGCTCGCCCGTGTCCTTGATATCCATTGCCAGCCGCCCGTCGGTGACCGACAGGTGCAGGTGATAGGGGCCGGGCGCGCCGCGTTCGCTGCTGCGCACCGGCTTGAAGGTGTTTTCCTCGATCAGGTCATAGATCGCCACGCGGCGTTCCTGTTCGACATCCGCATTGCGCCACAGGATCGTCGCCTCGTCGAGCGTGACCTGCGCAATGCGCTGCGCCCCGGCGGCACCGGGCGCGGGCGAGACAGGCAGGGAATCGGGCGGCAGATCGGCCATGCGCCATGCCTTCGCAGATCAGGGGCGCGCACTTCAAGCACTTCGATGCGCTCTCCCCACTATCCACAGGATGCAAAATAAATATTGGCGCTTCCGCCCCTTGCATGGCGGGCGCACGGCTGCGCATCAGGGCGCCATGGCCGAGCCCGAAAAAGTGACCCCGATCAAGCCCCACGACCCCGCCGGCGAACTGCCGGTGAGGAAGCTGCCCGCCAATCTCGATGCGGAGGCCGCATTCCTTGGCGCGGTGCTGATCGACAACCGCGTGATCGAGGAATTGCCCGTGCCGATTCGGCCCGAGCACTTCTTCGAAGCCCTGCACGGGCGGATCTATGACCGCGTGCTGACGCTGATCGAACGCAACGCCACCGCTTCGCCCGTGACGCTGCGGCCCTTCTTCGAAGCGGACGAGGCGCTGCGCGAGCTTGGCGGCACGTCCTATCTGGCACAGCTCACCGCAAGCGGCGCAGGCCTGCTGGTGCCGCGCCAGCTGGCCCAGCAAATCTACGATCTGGCGCTGCTGCGCGAGCTGGTGAACGTGGGCCGCGGGCTGGTCGAAGGCGCGCTCGACACCTCCGAAGACACCTCGCCGATCGATCGCATCGCGCAGGCCGAAGCCGATCTGTTCAAGGTCGCCGAGGGTGCCTCGACCGGGCGCGAGGCGGCGACCTTCCGCGAAGCGGCGATGACCGCGATCAAGATGGCCGAAAAGGCGATGGCATCGGGCGGCGGCCTGTCGGGCCGCACCACGGGCCTTGCCACCGTCGACCAGAAGACCGCGGGCCTGCACGAATCCGATCTCATCATCCTTGCCGGCCGTCCGGGCATGGGCAAGACCTCGCTTGCCACCAATATCGCGTTCAACTGCGCCGAACAGCATCTCAACTGGCAGCGCGAAGGCGGCGAATTCAACTACGGTGCGCCGGTCGCCTTCTTCAGCCTCGAAATGAGCAGCGACCAGCTGGCCACGCGTATCCTTGCCGAACAGGCGGAAATCTCGTCCGAAGCGCTGCGCAGCGGTAAGCTCTCCCGCGAGGATTTCCAGAAGCTGTCCTATGCCAGCCAGCGTCTCGCTGAACTGCCGCTCTATATCGACGATACGCCCGCGCTGACGATCGGGTCCTTGCGCACCCGCGCGCGGCGGATGAAACGGCGGCACGATATCGGCCTGATCATCGTCGACTATCTTCAGCTCTTGCAGGGTTCGGGCCGCGGAAACGACAACCGCGTCAACGAGATTTCCGAAATCAGCCGGGGCCTGAAGACGCTCGCCAAGGAATTGCAGGTTCCGGTGATCGCGCTGTCACAGCTTTCCCGCGCGGTCGAAAGCCGCGAGGACAAGCGGCCGATGCTCTCCGATTTGCGCGAATCCGGCTCGATCGAGCAGGACGCCGACATGGTGTGGTTCATCTTCCGCGGCGATTACTATCACCTGCTGGTCAAACCCGACACGCCCGATGCGAGCAGCCCGCCCGACGTGCAGGAAAAATACCGTCTGTGGGAAGAGAAGTTCGAAGGGTTGGTGGGCCGCGCGACGCTGATCGTGGCGAAACAGCGCCACGGCTCGACCGGCAACGTGCCGCTCCACTTCCAGAGCGACATTACCAAGTTCACCTCGCCCAATTTCAAGGATTATTCGGACTACGGCTTCGAGGAATAGCGACCCAGCCGCAGCGGCGCAGAAGTCACGCGCGAAGGATTTCATCCGGCTCGAGCGGATCACGCAAGCTGCGCTGGCCGCGGTTTTCGTTCTTCGCCCGGTACAACGCGCGGTCGGCATGGCCGAACAAGGCCTCGGCGCTGCTGCCGTCATCGGGATAGTGCGCGATGCCGACGCTGGCGCCGACGCGGATCGTTGCGCCCTCGATCACATGCGGGCGCACCAGCGCGATCAGCAGCCGATCGGCCAGCGGCACATCGGCGAGCGGCGATTGCGGCGGGATCAGCACGGCAAATTCATCGCCCCCCTGCCGCACCACCAACCCGCCATCGCCGATCGCTTCGCGTAGTCTTTGCGCAACGGCGCACAGCAGGCGGTCGCCGGTCGCGTGGCCATAGCGGTCGTTGACCGGCTTGAACCCGTCGAGATCGAGCAGCGCCAGCCGGAACGGCGGTGCGCTCGGCCCCTTGGCCAGCAAGGCTTCGATCCGCGTGTCGAGCGCGCGGCGATTGGCCAGCCCGGTCAGGGGATCTGTGTGCGCCAGATCACGGGTCTGGTCCTGCAATTGCAGCAGGTCGATCAGCATCGCATGGCCTTGCAGGATGAAGCGGATCAGGATCAGCGTCGCCAGCACCAGCGATGTTGCCGCGGCGATTTCGGCCGGGCGACCCGAGGTCAGCATCAGCGCCGAAATTGGCACCACCCCGATGATGAGGTTGAGGATCGCGGCAAAGCGGATCGCGGACAGGCAATAGGCCGTCCCCAGCGATCCCATCGCGATGATCATCGCAAAACTGGCGTGGTTTCCGGGCGCTGCGGCAAACCAGTTGATCACCGCCCAGCTGCTGCACATCACCCCGACCCAGCCCGAAACGCTCGCGGTCTTCTTGACGATCAACTGCGCGCGGCGCGGGCTCATCGGGCGCGCGCGGGTCATCCGGTTTTCGATCAGGCCGAGCACGCACAGCACTGCGAGCAGCGCGGGCATGCCGTATTTGACCGCCCAGTGCAGATCGGCCGCACCCGCCATCGCCGCAGTCGGCGTGGTCGCCAGCAGCATCAGATACATCACCGGGCTTTGCGTTTCGACCCGGCGCGCGCGCAGGATCGCGAACTGGTCCGCGATTGCCGCGGGAATCGGCGGCATGACCCGCTGGCGAAATTGTTCGATGATCCCCCTCATGGGGTCAACCCTTACGCGCCTGCACGTAAAATCTGCGTTAACGATAAGCCCCTGTCAGCTAACCGGGAATTCGCAGGCGATCAGACGGTGCCTGCCTTGCTGATGCGGTAATCGGCAAGACTTGCCCAATAGGCCAGACGCCAGCGCAGCTTGTTGAAGAACGTGCTTTGCCGCGCATACCAGGCGGGCGTGATCGGCACGCTGGCCTGTTCCAAATGGTCGATCATTTCGCGCAGCCTTGCGGCAAGGCCTGCGTCCTCGATCCGGACCATCAGTTCGACATTGATCCGGAACGAGCGTTTGTCGAGATTGGCGCTACCGACATAGCTGACATCGTCGACCACCAGCAATTTGAGATGCAGCTTGGCGGGCGCGAATTCGAAGATCCTGACGCGGGCGCGCAGCAGCTTGCCATAGAGCAGCCGCGCCATGTCGATCGCGGCGCCGATATCGGATTTGCCCGCCATGATCATCCGTGCTGTCCCACGCCGGCCGATGCGGCGGAACAGGCGGCGAAAGCTGCGCGGCGGACTGAAATAGGGCGATACGGTATCGAGCCGGGTGGCCTTCTGCAGATCCTGCCGGAACACCCACGCCCAATGCCCGCGGCGCACCAGCGGCCCGCCGACCAGCAACCGCACCGGCCCCTCGCCGCCGTCCCAGTCGCGCACCAGATCGCGCAGCCGGCGCAAGCTGCGGGTGTGTCCGCCTGCGGCATTGGCGACCCATGCCTGCACCAGCGCGAACCATTCGGCAAAACGCGCCGCGACCGCGCCTTCGATCAGCACCGCCAGATCGCACCAGCCATCATCGCGCACAGACGCAAAATAGGCATCCTGGACATTGGCCCCGCCGGTCATCACGCGGGCATTGTCGGCAATCACGAACTTCTGGTGGTTGCGCACCAGATAGCGCGTTCCCCACTTGGGCGAGAACACCGCAAAGCTGCCGCCGGCTGCAATCAGCGGCGCAAAGAAGTCCGCGCCCGCATCATTGCCAAAGGCATCGACGATCACATCCACCCTGACCCCGCGGCGCGCAGCCTCGACCAGCGCATCTCGCACCAGCCTGCCCGAATTGTCCTTGTCGAAGATGTAGTAGAATACCCCGAGCGAGGTCTGCGCGCCGTCGATCAGCGCGATCAGCGATTCCAGCCGTTCGGGGCCGCCGGGATAGAAGGTGAGATTGTGGCCACCTGCCGCGATGCTGAAACAATCAGGATCGGCATAGCCGTGCGCGTTGGTGGGTGTTTCGCCAGCGGTCCCGGTCATCGACGCTGCCACCCCCTTTTCCTGTCCCGCCCTGGTTGCGCTTGCCGGTCTTGACCGCGCAAAGCTGCGGGCGGATAGATGCCCTTGTATGCTCTCGCAGAAAACCCGCTATGCCATTCGCGCGATGCAGCACCTTGCCGACAATTATGGTCAGGGCCCGGTGCAGCTTGCGGCCATTGCGGATAATCAGAAGATCCCGGCAAAGTTCCTGACCGTGATCCTGTCCGAGCTTACCCGCGCAGGGCTGGTCGAATCGCAACGCGGGCGCGACGGGGGGTACTGGCTGGCGATCCCGCCGATCGACATCACCTATGGCGACCTGATCCGGCACATGCGCGGCAGCCTTGCGCTGGTGCCCTGCGCCAGCCGCTACGCGCACGAAAAGTGCAAGAATTGCCTTGAGGAAGGCGAATGCCGCACGCGCGCGTTGCTGCTCGACGTGCGTGACCGCACCGCGCAGATCCTCGATGCGATCCGTCTGTCCGATCCGATCACCCCGGTGCCCCCCTTCGCCGCCGACACCGCCTGACGCGGCATTCCGGCGCACAAAGCCCACCTTTTGCCGCACCACAGAAAAACTGCTCGCCGAACCCTATTGTCAATCACATCACTTGAGTTTAGCAGCCTTTCGCAGACGGCACCCGCCGCGAAACGAAAGGCCTGTGGATGGACCATTCTGCGACACGCTATGACAAGGGCACGCCCAAGCAATCGCCCGAAGCCATCCGGGTGGTGAGCGAGGCGTTAGACCGCCTGCGTTACGGGGCAATCCAGCTGACCGTGCATGATGGCAAGGTCATGCAGATCGACATTACCGAAAGGACACGGCTGACCGACTGACCGGCCGGTTCTTGCGTGATCCGCTCACACCACAATCATCAGGGGACCGCAGACCGGACAGCCGGATGCACGCCCGTTTGCAAAGGCGAGACATGATGCATCCGATTTCCTTCCGCAGCACCTTGCTGCTCGGTGCCGGCATTGCCGCGCTGGTTTCCAACCCTGCCGCAGCGCAGGAAACCGCCACGGCCCCGCCCGAACCACAAAGCGTCGACGCCGAAAGCGACAGCACCGGCGACATCATCGTCACCGCGCGCCGCCGGCAGGAAAGCGCGCAGGACATTCCGCTTGCGGTCTCGGTGCTCGGCGCGCAGCAGCTTGACGAGACCGGCGCCTTCAACGTCAACCGGCTGCAACAGCTGGCCCCGACGCTGCAGTTCTATTCGTCGAACCCGCGCAACACCGCAGTCAATATCCGCGGTCTTGGCGTGCCCTTCGGCTTGACCAGCGACGGGTTCGAACAGGGCGTGGGCATCTATGTCGACGATGTCTATTATTCGCGCGTCGCCTCGGCCACGTTCGATTTTCTCGATGTCGCGCAGATCGAAGTACTGCGCGGGCCGCAGGGCACGCTCTATGGCAAGAACACCACCGCGGGCGCGATCAACATCCAGACCAACCAGCCGACCTTCGATTTCGAAGGCCGCGCCGAACTCAGCATCGGCAATTACAACTTCCAGCAGGCGCGCCTTGCCGTCTCCGGCCCGCTGTCGGACACGGTCGCCGCGCGCGTCGCGTTCTCGGGCACCAGCCGCAACGGCACGATCCGCAACGTGGTGACGGGCGAGAATATCCAGAGCCTCGACAATATTGGCCTGCGCACGCAGATCCTGTGGGAGCCGACCGATCGGCTCAAGATCAAGCTGGTGGGCGATTACAACAAGCAGGACGCGGTGTGCTGCGGATCGGTGTTCGTGGGCACCGGTGCGACGCAGCGCCCGTTGAACCGCCAGTTTGCCGCGCTGGCCGCGGCGCAGAACTATGCCCCGCCTTCGACCAATCCCTTCGACCGGCTGACCGACCTCGACAGCAATCTCAATGCGGGCAATGTGATCGCGGGCGCGGCGCTCAAGATCACCTGGGATGTCGGGCCGGGCACGCTGACGTCGGTCAGTGCGTGGCGTTACTGGGACTGGAAGCCCGAAAACGATCGCGATTTCACCGGGCTGTCGATCGTCGCGCGCTCACAGAACCCCTCGCAGCAAGACCAGTATACGCAGGAATTGCGCTACACCTACAGCGGCGATCGAATCGATTTCGTGCTGGGCGCGTTCGGCTTCAACCAGCGGATCGACACGCAGGGTCTCGAATCGCAAGGCGTCAACGCCAGCCGCTGGAACATCACCCCCAGCAATCCGCTATCGGCCGATCCCTCCGTGCTCGACGGGTTGACCGCGCGCAACACGCAGGTTCTCAAAAGCACCAGCGCGGCCTTGTTCGGGCAGCTTTCGTGGAAGGTGACCGATGCCTTCACGATCCAGCCGGGCGCGCGGCTCAATTACGACAAGAAATCGGGCTTCTATCAGCGCCGCGTGTTCACCAAGGCGGGCACCGAATTGCTGGGCACCGAAACCGACGCGGTCAGCCGCGCGCGTCTGGCGATCTATCAGCCGCAATTGAGCGCGCCGTCGGATACCGACTGGAACCTGACCTATGATCTGACCGCCAGCTACGAACTGGCGCCCGATGTGCTGGCCTATGGCACCTACGCCAAAAGCTTCAAGACGATCGGGATCAACCAGAACGGCTTGCCGACCGACGCGGCAGGCGTGCCGATCGCGGCAGCGGGCACGATCCGCCCCGAAAAGGTCGACCATTTCGAGCTGGGCCTCAAGAGCCAGTTCTGGGACCGCAGGGTCACGCTCAACCTTGCCGCCTATCGCACCGAGATCCGCGATTATCAGGCGACCGTGAATAACGGACAATTCGGGGTGCTGCGCGGTTATCTCGCCAATGCGGGCAAGGTCCGCTCGCAAGGGATCGAGGCGGACTTCGCGATCCGCCCCAGCGCGCGCTTCACCGCCTATGCCAACGCGGCCTACACCGATGCCCGATATGTCCGCTTCACCGATGCGCCCTGCCCGCCCGAACTGTCGGGCGGCACCACCGCGAGTGCGGGCCAGACCCCGTCCGCACCCGGCACCCCCGGCGGGATCAGCCCGGCGAACTGCGACATTTCCGGACAGCGCCTGCCCGGTGTGTCGAAATGGGCGGTGTCCTTCGGCGCGGAAGGCAATGTGCCGGCCACATTCCTCGGCCAGAGCGGCGAAGTCTATCTGGGCTATGACGGCACCTATCGGTCGAACTTCTCGTCAAACCCTTCGCCGTCCGCCTACACCTTCGTCGATGGCTATGCCCTGTCCAATTTCCGCCTTGGTTTTCGTACAGACGGCGGCCTCAATCTGTTCGGCTGGGTGCGCAATGCTTTCGATGAGAATTATTTCGAGCAGCTCTTCGTGGGGCCGGGCAATACCGGGCTGATCGCGGGGCTGCCCGGCGATCCGCGCACTTGGGGCGTGACCGCCGCACTGACTTTCTGAATGACCAGACCCCTCCATTCCCGCAGAGAGGACATGCCTCATGCCTGACATCACCCAGTTCCTGATCGCGCTCGCCCCCTTCATCGCGATCGGCTTTGCCGCGCAGATGATCGACGGCGCGCTGGGCATGGCTTTCGGGGTCATCACCCAGACGATGCTGGTGAGCGTGATGGGGCTGCCCCCGGCGGTCGCTTCGGCCAGCGTGCACGGCGTCGAGATGTTCACGACTGCCGCATCGGGCACCAGCCATATCGTCCACCGGAACATCGACTGGGGCCTGCTCAGGCGGCTTGCGCCCTTCGGGATCATCGGCGGGGTTGCCGGGGCAACGGTGCTGTCGAACATCGACGCCTCGGTCGCACGTCCGTTCGTGATGCTCTACCTCACCGGAATCGGTATTTACCTGCTGATCAAGGCGGTCCGGCAGCTCACACCGCATGTCGCCGATCCGAAATTCACCGCGCCGCTGGCGGTGGCCGGGGGGTTTCTCGATGCCGCGGGCGGGGGCGGATGGGGGCCGGTGGTCACCTCCAACCTGCTGGTCCAGGGCGGAGATACGCGCAAGGTTATCGGCACGGTCAACACCACCGAATTTCTGGTGACTTCATCGATCACGATCGCCTTCGCCCTGTCGCTGGGTGCCGAGGTCTTCTCGCAATATCTCAACATCGCCGCCGGGCTGATCGTCGGTGGGGTGATCGCCGCCCCGTTCGGCGCGCGGATCACGGCCAAGGTGCAGCCGCGCACGCTGCTGTTCGCAGTGTCGCTGGTGCTGATCGTCACCAGCGCCTACAACGTCTACAAGGCCTGGCCGATCATCTGATCCGGGCTGCCGCACCAGGAACCCCGCCCGATGGATACCGAATTGCTGCTGATCTGCGCCCTGACCGGCGTGATCAACCTGATCGGCGCGCTCGCCTATGCCGCGCGGATCGCGGGGGTGCGGACGGGGCGGATCGCGCTGTCGTTCGCCCTGTTCAACGTGCTGCTGCTGGTCAGCCGCACATCGAACGGGTTTCTCGGCCCCTTCCTGGCCAAGCGGATCGAGACCGCGCTTGCGACGGGCGACGGCTCCATGCTGATCTGGGATCTCAGGCTAGTGCTGCTGGCGGCGGCGATCTCGGTCGCGCTCGGCATCGTGCTGGTGCCGACAGGGCAGCGGGTGTTCGCCGCTGCGATCACCTTTTTCCAGGCCAACCGTTCGACCACCCGGCTGATCCTGCGCAGCATGACCCCTTCGGGCCTCGCCACGTTGCGCGATTCGGTCGCGATCCCTACGGGCGAGACGTTCAAATCGCTGAAGGGCGAGCGCGGGGTGAGCTGGCGCGTGCTCATCGCCAATGCGCTGGCGCAGGCGCTGCTGGCAGTGGGGGTGATCGCCTCGCTCTATGCCGGCTACCTCGTCCCCGAATTTCGCGTCACCGCCTCGCAGATGACCGCGATCGTCAACGGCTTTGCCACGATCCTGCTGTTCGCGCTGATCGACCCGCAGATCTCCGCGCTGACCGACGATGTGGTCGATGGCTCGGTGAGCGAGGCGACCTTCCGCCGGGCGATGATCTGGGTGTCGTTGAGCCGGCTGGCAGGCACGCTGATCGCGCAAATGATGCTGGTGCCCGCAGCAGTAGCGATCGCCTGGGCAGCAGGCTGGCTCTAGAGCGCGCTGAGCACGAGGCCCCCCGCCGCGCACGCCGCGAGTAGCCGCAGCACCCCCCACCTCGCCCCGAACGCCAGCGCAAAGGCAAGCGCGGTCAGGACGCCGGCACGCCAGTCGAAACTGGCAAGTTCGGGCCATGACAGACGCAGCATCCCCGCCTCCACCACGCCGACACGGGCGAACAGGACGTGCAGCGCAAACCACGCGGTGAGATTGGCGATCACGCCCACCACCGCCGCGGTCACCGCAGCCAGCCCGCCCTTGAGCCACACCGCCTGCCCCAACCGGTCGATCCACGGCGCGAGCGCGAAGATCCACAGGAAGCACGGCGCGAAGGTCACCCATGTCGTCAGCCCCGCCCCCAGCAAGCCCGCGACCAGCGGGGTGAACGGCTCGGGCGCGCGATAGGCGGCAAGATAGCCGACGAACTGCGTCACCAGGATCAGCGGCCCCGGCGTGGTTTCGGCAAGGCCCAGCCCATCGGCCATCTCGCCGGCCTGAAGCCACCCGAACCCCTGCACCGCTTCCTGCGCCATGTAGGCCAGCACCGCGTAGGCGCCCCCGAAAGTGACGATCGCGAGCTGCGAGAAAAACGCACCGACCTGCCACAGCACATGCCCCTGCCCCAGCGTCACCGCGATCAGCGCCATCGGCGCGGCCCAGATCGCGCCCCACACCAGCACCGACAGAACCGTCGTGCGCCACGGCCTTGCGGGCAGCGCGCCGGGCGTGCCCGAAGGCTTGAGCGCAAGCCAATCGGGCTGCGCGCGCGCGATCAGCATCCCGATCACGCCAGCCCCCAGCACGATCAGCGGAAACGGCAGCGCAAAGGCGAACAGGCCGACAAACGCCGCCGCCGCCAGCGCCCGCTTTGCCCCCGTATCGAGCGCGCGGCCCGCAATCCGCAGCAAGGCCTGCACCACGATGGCGAGCACCGCCGCCTTCACCCCCAGAAACAGCGCCGCGACCCAGCCAAGGTTCGCCGCCACCGCATAGAGCATCGACAGCGCGAGCATCACCGCAGCGCCCGGCACCACGAACAGCATCCCCGCCGCCAGCCCGCCGCGCATCCCGTGCAGCCGCCAGCCAATCCATGTGGCCAGCTGCTGCGCTTCGGGTCCGGGCAAAAGGTGACAGAAATTGAGCGCGTGGAGGAAATCCTCCTCCGCCACCCAGCTGCGCTGCTCCACCAGTTCGCGGTGCATCAACGCGATCTGGCCCGCCGGCCCGCCGAAACTGAGAAACCCGATCCGGGTGAACACCCGCAGCAGCGCCGCAAAGGATGGCTGCGAACGCCCCCGATCCGCACCAGAAACCGTCATCGATGCATCCGGTCCGTCCATGCGACCCTCGAAATTGGTCCCGCCGCGCAAAACGCACGGCATGGGAGTGACGAGGCAACGCTTGGGCCTCTCAAGGCCAAGACGGGAGGTTGCTGGACCCCGCAACACCGTGATCTATCGCGCGGTTTCACCATGCGCAAGCACCCGGTGTTTAAGCCCCCTCGCGATTCCACGTAGGGGCAGGCGAAGGCGATTTAACCATCGCCTGCGGTAACCCATGCACCATCCTGCCCACCACTGCCGACGGGAGATTGCATGACCGACACCGCCCCCTTGTGTGCCCCATCCCCCCACCCGGCAGATCTTGCCGCGATCCGCGCCACGCTCGAAGAGGCGCTGGCGCTTCAGCAGGCGGGCAATCTTGCCGCCGCCGAGCCGCGCTATCGCCGCGTGATCGAAGCGGGTTACCGCGTGGCCGAAGTGCGCCCGATCCTCGCAGGCATCATGGCCGTGCGCGGACATTTGCCTGCGGCGCTCGCATTGTGGGATGCGGTGCTCGCAGATGATCCGGGCAATCCGGTGGCGCTGCACGAACAGGGGCTGATCAATGGCCGGCTGGGCCGCAGCGCCGATGCCATCGCGATGCTGCGCGCCAGCTTCGCCGCCGATCCCGAAAATGCCGTTACCGCGAACAATCTGGCCGTGATGCTCGCCGATGCGGGCGAGCGCAGCGAGGCGCTCGAGATGTTCGCCCGCGCGCTCGCGCTCCAGCCGGGCAATCTGCACATCGAACACCAGATCCGCCGCCTCTCGGCCGAACTGGTGCCCTTCTGGCATATCCCGATGCTCAACGATGCGCGGCGCAACGGCGCCTTCGAGGCCGCGATCATCGCTGCGGTCGCCGCTGCCGGGCCGGATGCGCGGGTGCTCGATATCGGCACGGGCAGCGGGTTGCTGTCGATGATGGCCGCGCGCGCCGGGGCCAGCGCAATCACCGCCTGCGAGGTGGTGCCGGTGATCGCCGACACCGCGCGCGCGATCATCGCCGACAATGGCTATGCCGATCGGATCGCGGTCCACACCGCGCTGTCCAGCGCGCTCGAAGTGGGCCGGGAACTCGACGCGCGCGCCGATATCCTCGTCTCCGAAATCCTGTCGAGCGACCTCCTCACCGAAAAGGTGATCGACACCTTCGAGGATGCGCATGCGCGCCTGCTCAAAGACGATGCGATCGTCATCCCGCGCGCCGCGGCGGCGATCGGCTGTCTGGTCGAAAGCCCGGTGCTCGCAGATTACGTGTTCGTCGATCGGGTATCGGGCTTCGACGTGTCGCGCTTCGGCGCGCTGGGGCCGCAGAAACTGCCGATCCACGGGACGATGACGGACTGGACGCGGTTGAGCGACGATGTCGAACTGGTGCGCATCGATCTGACGCAGCGCCGCCACGACAGCGATCTGCAAACGCTCGACATCCGCGTAACCGCCGATGGCACCGCGGCGGGGATCGTCCAGTGGATGCATGTCGATCTGGCCGAGGGGATCAGCTTCGACAATCACCCCGATGGCTATTGCGATGGCGGCTGGCTGCAGGTGCTCCACCCCTTTCCCGCGCCGATCGCCGTGCGTGCGGGCGATGTGCTGCGGCTGGCGGTGGGGCATGACCGGGTGACGCTGATCGTGCGCCCGCTCGATCTTGCCGCGGGCGGGGCGCTGTTGCAGGCGGCGTGAGCGCGCGGGCCTGCCGCCGTTTTCCTTGACTTTGCGGGGCCCGCGGCCTAGCCGACGCGCTTCCCTACTATCCGCGATTCTTGTAAAGGCCCGCCCATGGCACGCGTTACCGTTGAAGATTGCGTCGACAAGGTTTCCAACCGGTTCGACCTGGTGTTGCTCGCAGCCCAGCGTGCGCGCGAAATTTCGGGCGGGAGCGAACTGACCATCGACCGCGACCGCGACAAGAACCCGGTCGTGGCGCTGCGCGAAATCGCCGAAGAAACGATCACGCCCGCCGGCCTGCATGAATCGCTGGTGACGGGTCTGCAGAAGATCCTCCCCGACGACGAGGACGAAGCGGACGAAATCGGCTCGCTCAGCCAGTCGGCCGAAGCGCTGCGGATCACCGCATCGGCGCCTGCGCGCACCTCGTCGCTGGGCGGCGATTACGACGGATAATCGTTTCGTATCAAATAGATGCTCGATTTTCAGGGGCGGTTTGGCGGGGTTTAGGCCCTGTCCAGACCGCCCCTTTCGCGTTCTTGACCCCTGTTTGACCGGCGTTTGACCCCGCTTTGCCCCCGCTTGCCAAGCGATGGGGCCCCGCTATCCCTGTGTCAGCGGGCAGGGAGCAGCAATGGCAACGATCGCAATCTACAGCGTCAAGGGCGGGGTCGGCAAAACCACGCTGGCGGTCAATTTGGCATGGGCCTCGGCCACGCTGTCGAACCGCAAGACGCTGCTGTGGGATCTCGATGCCTCGAACGGATCGGGGTTTCTGCTCGGGGTCGATGCCCGCAAGAAACGCAGCGCCGAAAGCATCTTTGCAAGCGGCAGCGACCCGGCCAAACTGATCCGGCCGACCGGCTATCCCGGTCTCGACTTGCTCCCCGCCGATGAAAGCATCCGCGCGCTCGAGCGGCAGTTGGGATTGCTGGGCAAGAAGAAACGCCTCGCCCGGCTGACGCAAGGCCTGGGGCAGAGCTACGACCGGATCATTCTCGATTGCCCCCCGGTGCTCAATGAGTTGAGCGCGCAGATCATCCGCGCCGCCGATCTGGTAATCGTGCCGCTGCCCCCTTCCCCGCTGTCCGCCCGCGCCTTCGAGGTGGTCGCCGCCGAGGTGCGCGCCAATGGCAAGCATCACCCGCCGATCCTGCCCGTCCTCGCCATGGTCGACCTGCGCCGCGCGCTGCACAAGGCGGTGCGCGATGCCAATCCGGCATGGCCCGTGATCCCGCTCGCCAGCGTGGTCGAGCAGTGCGCGGTGGAATGCCGTCCGGTCGGAGCGATCGCGCCGCGCTCACCGGCAAGCCGTGCAATGGCGCAGCTGTGGACCGCGATCGAACGCAAGCTGGCGGGATAGCGGCATCGCCTGGCCGACACGCCAATTTCGCGCTTCCGCGGTCCGGTGACTTGCGCTTATAGCAACGGCAATAACAAGGGCGGGCACATGGCTGACATATCCGATGGCATCGGCACGATGATCGAGGGCACGATGCTGGCCCGCACCACATCGCATGACACCGCCCTGCCCGGCGCCCATGCCGCGGCCGGGCCGGTCGCCTGCCCCAATTGCAGCACGGTGTTCACGGGCAATTTCTGCCCCGAGTGCGGGCAGAAGGCGCACCTTCACCGCAGCCTTGCCGCGATCGGCCACGATCTGCTCCACGCGGTGCTCCACCTCGACGGCAAGCTGTCGCACACATTGCCGCTGCTGATCGCCAAGCCCGGCGATCTCACCCGCCGGTTCATCGCGGGCGAGCGCGCGAAGTTCGTCAGCCCGATGTCGATGTTCCTGTTCACGGTCTTCGCGATGTTTGCGGTGTTCCAGATGGTCGGGGTCACCGCGCCCACCGATTTTGCCGATGGGATGATCGAGGGCTTCACCGACGACAGCCCGTTCCAGCGCAACATCCAGCGCCAGATCACCACGCTCGAACAGGAACGCGGCGCGCTGCCCGCAGGCAGCCCGCGCCGCACCGAGATCGACAGCGAGGTCAAGACGCTGAACACAATCCTCGCGGAGGCGAAGCCTGAGGCAACTTCCGAAAAGAACACCGCAAATGCCGATCCGACCGAAAGCTGGATCGAAAGCCACGTGTTCGAGAAGTGGAAAAAGAACCCCGGCCTGATGATCTACAAGCTGCAGTCGAACGGTTACAAGTTCAGCTGGCTGCTGATCCCGCTGTCGATCCCGTTCCTGTGGCTGATGTTCGCCTGGCGCCCGCAGTTCAAGGCCTATGATCACGCGGTGTTCGTGACCTATTCGCTCAGTTTCATGTCGCTGCTGTTCATCGTGATGTCGATCCTCAGCACGGTGCCGGGGAGCATGGGCTGGGTGATCGCGCTGTTCAGCATTGCCGCGCCGCTGCATCTCTACAAGCAGCTGCGCTACGCCTACTCGCTCAGCCGTTTTTCCGCGCTGTGGCGGTTTGCCGTGCTGTTGTTCAGCACGCAGGTGGTGATGATGCTGTTCCTGCTGATCCTCGCCCTGCTGGGCGCGTTCTGAGCCTCCGGGCGTGCGCCGGACAGGCGCATTCTGCCTGAGAAAAATCCCCCGTCCCGCAGATCGCCTTGCGCGATAGGGGGACGGGGGATCGTATCAGCTTAGCGGCTGCGCGCGATCAGGCGCCCTGCGGGGCCTCGTCGGCCTTGCCGCCGAACCGCTTGCCCGCACGCGGGATCGCGGAGCCACGCACCGGAACCACAACGCTCGGCCCGCGCGGCGCATCGGGACGGTCGATCTTGCCGCTTTCGAGCAGCGTGTTGATCTCTTCGCCCGTCAGCGTTTCGTATTCGAGCAGCGCCTGCGCGAGCAGGTGGAGCTGGTCTTCATGCGTCTTGAGGATATCGGTCGCCCGCGCATGCGCGCCTTCGACCAGGTCCTTGATCTCGTTGTCGATCAGCTCGTTGGTCGAGCCCGAACGGAAGGTGCGCTGCGCCGCGCCCATGCCGAGATAGCCTTCGGACTGTTCCTCGTACTGGAGCGGCCCGAGCTTTTCCGACATGCCCCACTGGGTCACCATGTTGCGCGCCAGACTGGTCGCATACTGGATATCCGAGGATGCGCCCGAGCTGACCTTGGAATGCCCGAAGATGATTTCCTCGGCCACCCGGCCACCCATCGCAACCGACAGGTTCGCGTGCATCTTGTCACGGTGGTAGGAATAGCTGTCCCGCTCGGGCAGGCGCATCACCATGCCCAGCGCACGGCCACGCGGAATGATCGTCGCCTTGTGGATCGGGTCGGATGCTTCCTCGTGGACCGAGACGATCGCATGGCCCGCCTCGTGATAAGCGGTCATCTTCTTCTCGTCGTCGGTCATCACCATGCTGCGACGCTCGGCGCCCATCATGACCTTGTCCTTGGCGTCCTCGAATTCCTGCATCGCGACCAGCCGCTTGTTGCGGCGCGCGGCGAGCAGCGCGGCTTCGTTGACGAGGTTGGCAAGATCCGCGCCGGAGAAGCCCGGGGTGCCGCGCGCGATCACGCGCGGGTTCACATCGGGGGCCAGCGGCACCTTCTTCATGTGGACGGCAAGGATCTTCTCGCGCCCGTCGATATCGGGCACCGGCACCACGACCTGACGGTCGAACCGGCCCGGACGCAGCAAGGCGGGGTCGAGCACATCGGGGCGGTTGGTCGCCGCGATGATGATGATGCCTTCGTTGGCTTCGAACCCGTCCATTTCGACCAGCAGCTGGTTCAGCGTCTGCTCGCGCTCGTCGTTCGAATTGCCGAGGCCATGACCACGGCTGCGACCCACCGCGTCGATTTCGTCGATAAAGACGATGCAGGGCGCGTTCTTCTTGGCCTGTTCGAACATGTCGCGCACGCGGCTGGCGCCGACGCCGACGAACATTTCGACGAAGTCCGAACCCGAGATGGTGAAGAACGGCACGCCCGCCTCACCCGCGATCGCGCGGGCGAGCAGCGTCTTGCCGGTGCCCGGCGAGCCGACCAGCAGCGCACCCTTGGGAATCTGGCCGCCCAGCTTGGAGAAGCGCTGCGGATCGCGCAGGAATTCGACGATCTCCTGCAGTTCCTCGCGCGCCTCGTCGATCCCGGCGACATCATCGAAGGTCACGCGGCCCGACTTTTCGGTCAGCATCTTGGCCTTGGACTTGCCGAAGCCCATCGCACCGCCATTGCCGCCCTTCTGCATCTGGCGCAGCGCGAAGAAGGCGATCCCGAGGATGAGGATGAAGGGCAACGAATTGAGGAGGATGAACAACAGCACGCTCTGGCTTTCGCGCTGCTTGCCGGTGAAGCGCACGTCGTTGTCTTCCATCAGCTTGGTGATGCCGACATCGTTGGGAACCGGAACCGTGCTGAAACTGTCGCCGTTCTTGAGCGTGCCGGTGATCAGCTCGTTGGACATCTGCACGTCCTGCACCTCGCCTTCGGCGATCGCGGCGCGGAAGTCGGAATAGCGCATGGTCGCGCCATTCGATTGGCCGGCACCGCCGAAGATGCTCACCGCCAACAACAGGGCAAGAAAGATCCCGCCCCAGATCATCAGCTGCTTCACCCAGGGGTTGGGGCCTTCGCCTTGCGGCTGGGGATCGTTCTGCTGGCTCATTCGGGGGATTCCTTTCCTCCGTGGCAATGTAGGATCGCTGCGGTGAATGGCAAGATCATGCGCCGCTGCGTGAAGCGTGCCAATTTTCGAACAGGGTGATGCGAATTATCGATCGTCACCGCGCGCACCATAGGCGGCGAGGAACACCTCGACCGCGCCGGCGATGCGGCGATGCTGGTCCTGTGCGCTGACTTCGGCGCCGAACCGGCATTCGAGATCGCCCATGCCCTTGCACATCGCGACGAATTGTTCGGCGGCGAGCAGCGGGTCGGCCACCACGAGCTCGCCCGCCTGCGCCGCGTGCGCAAGCCATGCGGCAAAGGCTTCCTTCATCCGCCACGGGCCGGCTTCGAGAAAGGCGAGGCCAAGGGCAGGCTCGGCCTCGGTCTCGGCGGCGATCCGGCGGTCGAAGCGGATCATTTCGGGGCGCGAGAGGAAGGCGTTCATCGCCTCGCCGATCGCGGTGAGCCGCTCGGCGATGGAACCTTGCGGCATCGCGTCGAGCGAAAAATGCCCGCGCATCTTCTCGCATTCGCGCTCAACCGCTGCGGCGAACAGCGCGCGCTTGTCGCCGAACTGGTTGTAGATCGTGACCTTGGAGACGCCGGCATCGCCCGCAACCTGCTCAATCGCGGTGGCGGCATAGCCATGATGGAAGAAATGATGCGCCGCCGTATCGACGATCGCCGCGCGCTTGGCAGCGTCGAGCGGTCGGCCGGCCCGCTTGCCTTTGGCGGCAAGCCGGACAGGTTTTTTTTCAGGATCGGATGAACCCCGGATTGACAAAGTGAACGGCTCCGTTCAGTTAAACGCTACCGTTCAATAATGGGCCGAGTCCTCCGCTCGCGCAACCCCTCGCCGCCGCAAAGGTATCGCATCACGTGCTCTGGATCGCCATCAGGATGCTCACCGGGGATGCCCAGAAGTTCTATGGGCTGTTGTTCGGCATCGCCTTTTCGACGCTGCTCATCACCCAGCAGATGACGATTTTCGTCAACCTCGTCGAACGTGGCGCAAGCGGCGTTTACAACGCGCCTGAGGCCGAGGTGTGGGTGATGGACCCGGTCAGCCGCACTACCGATGTCAGCTATGCCATGCCCTCGACCGCGCTCGACAAGGTGCGCGCGGTGCGCGGGGTCGAATGGGCGGTGCCGCATCTGCGTGCGCAGGCCAATGTCCGCACCAAGGCGGGTGATCTCGAAGGCGTGGCGGTGATCGGGGTCGACGATGCGACACTGATCGGCCTTCCCGAACGCATGGCGCTGGGCGACAAGAACGTGATGTTCGCGCCCGATACGGTGGTGATCGACGATGTCGGGGTGACGCGGCTGTTCTCGAACGGCGACAGCCCGATCGGCGAGCGGCTCGAACTCAACGACCAGCGCGCGGTGATCCGCGGGATTTCCGATGCGATCCCCAGCTTTACCAGCACCGTGGTGCTGTACACCCGCTATTCGAGCGCGCTCAACTTCGTGCCGGGCACCCGCAACCGCCTGTCCTTCGTGCTGGTGGGGGTAAGCGAGGGCGAAACCCCCGAAGGCGTCGCCGCGCGGATCGAGGCGGAGACGGGGCTGAAGGCTGAAACCCGCAAGGAATTCGCCGGCGCCGGGGTCGATTTCATCATCGAGAACACCGGCATCCCGGTCAATTTCGGGATCACCGTGTTTCTGGGCTTCGTCGTCGGCGTGGCGATCGTGGGACTCACCTTCAGCCTGTTCCTGCGCGACAACATCAAGCAGTTCGGCGCATTGAAGGCGATCGGCGTGACCAACAGCAAGATCGTGCAGATGGTCGCGGTGCAGGCCGGGATGGTCGGCATGATCGGCTACGGCCTCGGCGTGGTCGGCACGGTCGCCTTCATCAAGGGCTTCGGCGCCAATCCCTTCTTCAAGGGGTTCTACATCCCTTGGCAGATCCCGCTGATCAGTCTGGTCGCGGTGGTCGTGATCCTTGCGATCACCGGCTTCATCGCGATCCGATCCGTGCTGAAAACCGAACCGGCGGCGGTGTTCCGGTGAGCGAGGCGGCAATCATGGATACCACGGCAATCGGCGGCTGCGCGCCCGAAGCGGCGATCTGCGCGCGCGGGATCATCCGCGAATTCGAGGCGGGGCAGACCACGATCCGCGTGCTGCACGGGATCGATACCGATATTCGCCCGGGCGAGCTGACCTACGTGGTGGGGGAGAGCGGGTCGGGAAAAACGACGCTGATCTCGATCATGTGCGGCATCCTTTATCCCACCCAAGGCGAGGTGAAGGTGTTCGGCACCGACATCTACAAGCTCACCGATACCCAGCTGGTGAATTTCCGTCTCAGGAACATCGGCTTCATCTTCCAGCAGTATAACCTCATCCCTTCGATCGATGTCGCGGCCAATGCCGCGGTGCCGCTGATCGCGCAGGGCGTGCCGCTGGCCGAAGCGCGCGAGCGGGCCAAGGTGCTGCTCGACAAGCTCAATATCGGCAATCAGGCCGACAAGCTGCCGCGCCAGCTTTCGGGCGGGCAGCAGCAGCGCGTCGCGATCGCCCGCGCGCTGGTGCACGAACCGCGGCTCGTGGTCTGCGACGAACCGACCGCGGCGCTCGATGCCTCGTCGGGCCGCCGGGTGATGGACCTTTTGCGCGAAGTCGCGGTCGCGCCTGACCGGGCCTGCATCATCGTCACCCACGACAACCGCATCTTCGATCTCGCTGACCGCATCATCGTCTTGGAAGACGGCCGCATCACCCATGACGGGACCGAGATGCCCGATGACCACTGATACCCCCACCCTCTCCAATCCGCCGAGGACACCATGCTCCGCAATCTAAGCTTTGCCCGCCAGATCCTGCCGGCCCTTGCGTTGATCGGGGTCGTGATCGCCGTCTGGCTGATCATCGCCGGCCTGCCCGACCGCTCGACCGCCGCGCCCGCCGAGCAGCCACCAAAGGCGGTCGGCAAGCTCGCCAATGCCCCGCGCGTTGCGGGTGCGGGCATCGTCGAGCCATCGAGCGAGATCATCGATATCGGTTCGGCCCTGTCGGGTCTGGTCACCGATGTCCGCGTCGCGCCGGGTGACCGCGTTGCGCGCGGCGAGGTCTTGTTCATGGTCGATGCGCGCGCCGCACAGGCAAGCCTTGCACAGGCCAACACCGCCATCAATGAGGCGCGCGCCGCCATCAACGAAGCCGCCGCCGCGCAGAAAACCGCGCGCCAGCAGCTCGCGCTCTATCGCGGGCTCACCGATCCTGCCGCCGTCTCCCGCGCCGAAGTGATCCGTGCCGAGGGCGAGGAGGCCGCCGCCACCAGCCGCCTGGGCCTTGCCCGTGCGCGGCTCGCCTCGGCCGGCGCTGCCGCCGCTGCGGCCCGCACCGAGATCGACCGGCTGACCGTGCGCGCACCGATTGCGGGCGAGATCCTCGCGGTCAACATCCGCAAGGGCGAATATGTCGCGACGCAGGGCGGCGGCAATGCCGTGCCCTTCATCCAGATGGGCGAAACCAGCCCGCTCCACGTGCGCATCGATATCGACGAGAACGAAATCGCGCGCGTTGCCCTGGGCCAGCCTGCGGTGGTGTCCCCGCGCGGCGCGGCAGAACAGCATGTCAACGCCACCTTCGTGCGCGCCGAACCGCAGGTGGTGCCCAAGCGATCGCTGACCAATTCGGCCGCCGAGCGCGTCGATGTGCGCGTGCTCCAGCTGATCTATGCCCTGCCGCCGTCCGATGCCTTCCGCGTCGGCCAGCAGATCGATGCCTTTATCCCGGCCAAACCGGGTGCGCCTGCAAAGTCGGAAGGGTAAGGCGATGGCCCGCCCGATCCTTGCCGGGGCTGCGCTGCTGCCGCTCATGCTCGCCGCCTGTGCCAGCGTGCCCGATGTTGCCACGCCTGCGCCCGAGCTGCCGCGCGCGTTCTTCTACACGCCGCAGGCCCAGGCGGGCGCAGCGCTTGCCGCGCTGATGCCTGAACGCGATCCCGCCTACACCGCGCTGTCGCAGGCCGCGCTCAACGATGCGCCCAATCTTGCCGAGGCGCTGGCGCGGATCGACAGCGCCCGCGCGGGCGCGCGCCGGGCCGGGGCCGAACGCCTGCCCAATATCTCCGCCGATGCCGATGTGACCCGCAACCGCATCAACCCCGCGCAATTCGGCACCGCCGGGCAGCAGGGCTTCATCCCGCGCGAACAGACCGCTTACGGCGCGAACATCAGTGCCAGCTGGGACATCGACCTGTTCGGGCGGCTTAAGGCGCAGGAACGCGCCGCTTTGGCCCGGATCGATGCCGCCACCGCGCAGGCGCAGGGCGTGCGCCTCGCGCTGCTCGCCGAAATCGCCGCCAGCATTACCGACTGGCGCGTGCTCGATGCGCGCGCTGCCGCGATTGCCGCCGATGGCGCTGCTGCGCGCCAGCTTGCCGCGCTTGCCAAGGCACGCGAGGATGCCGGGATCGCCCCCGGGTTCGACCGCGTGCGTGCCGAGGCGACCGCAAGCGGATCGGCCACCCGCCTTGCCGCGCTGGAGGCCGAGCGCGCGCGGCTGGTCGGGCGGCTAGTGACACTGACCGCGCAGGATGGCGCGACGGTGCGCGCCGCGCTGGCGACCCCCGCCCCCGCGCTTGCGCCCGCGGCGGCGCCGGCGAGCCTGCCGTCCGACCTGCTTGCCAATCGGCCCGATGTCGCCGCCGCCGCCGCCGAACTTGCCGCAACCGATGCCGATCTGGCCGCCGCAGCGCGCGCACGCTTCCCGCGGATCACGCTGTCGGGCGTGATCGGGCTGCTGGCGTTCGACCCCAGCGAACTGTTCAACGATTCGCTGGTGACCACGCTGACCGGCGGGATCGCCGGCCCGCTGCTCGATTTCGGGCGTGTCGCGGCCGGGATCGATGCCGCCGCCGCCGACAAGCGCGCCGCCTTTGCCGCCTATCGCGGCGCGGTCTATCAGGCGCTGGGCGATGCCGAGGCGGCTTACGGCGTGGTCGAAGCCGCCGATGCCGAAGCTGCACTGGCGATCACGCAGCGCGACCAGTTGGCGCGCGCCGCCGGAATCGCCGAAACGCGTTACAAGGCCGGGCTCGCCAGCTTCCTCGACGTGCTCGAAGCGCGCCGGGCTGCCGATACCAGCGGCGAGAACACCGCAGCCGCGCTGGGCCGTGCGGCGCGTGCGCGGATCGTTCTGTGGCAGGCGCTGGGCGGAGAGCCCGCGGACTAGCGCGCTTTCCTACACCACGCCGCGGCGCTAATCCTTGCGCGCTCTTTGCCATCGTCGTCAGCGCCGCGACCGGCGCATCATCACCCCGTCCGGGCAGGAGGCTTTTCCTGTTCTGGACAGTGTCTCATGTGTCTCCAACAGGGCGCCGCTGGATCAGCGCCGAGCGTTCGCAGCGGCACACCACCTCATCCCGTTGATTCGTCATTTCGTGAACCCAGGTGACGATCCCCGCATCGGGCCGCGACTTGCTCTCGCGCAGCTCCTTGACCTCGGACGAGGCGCGCAGCGTATCGCCGATGAATACGGGCTTGGGCGTCACCACCTTGTCGAAGCCGAGGTTGGCGACCAGCGTGCCCAGCGTCGTCTCGCCCACCGACAACCCGACCAGCAGGCTGAAGGTGAAGGTCGAATTGACGAGGATCTGCCCGAACCCGCTCGCCTTTGCGGCTTCCACATCGATGTGGAGCGGCTGCGGATTGTGGGTCATCGTCGAGAACAGCAGATTGTCGGTCTCGGTCAC
Source organism: Erythrobacter neustonensis (assembly GCF_001663175.1). NCBI lineage: Bacteria > Pseudomonadati > Pseudomonadota > Alphaproteobacteria > Sphingomonadales > Erythrobacteraceae > Erythrobacter > Erythrobacter neustonensis. The sequence goes on from NZ_CP016033.1 coordinate 569,598, forward strand.
GGTGCGGCGGATCGGGTGTTCGATCCGTTCGCCCACCTGCCATTCGTCGAAGAACTTGCCCGCCATCAGGTCGCACTCCCCCAGCGCGCGACCACGTCCGCGCCGTCATCCGCACTGGAACGGACCGCGCCGGGCGTGCGGCTGAAGCGCGGGGCGGGGGCGGTGTGCCAGATGCCGTCGTGTTCGACATAGGCACCGCGCGCCTTCATGTGCGGATGCTCCCGCGCCTCGTCGATCCCCAGCACGGGGGCAAAGCAGGCATCGCTGCCTTCGAGCAGGTCGCACCACTCGGCGCGCGTTTTGGTGGCGAACAGTGCGGCCAGTTTGTCCGCGTAGTCGTCCCAGTTGGCGGGGTTCATCTGGCCTTCCGCCAGTTCCGCCGGAGCGCCGGCCTTGGCCAGCATCTCGGCATAGAACTGCGGCTCGATCGAGCCGAGGCTGATCTCCTTGCCGTCCGCGCAGGTGAAACAGCGGTAGAAATGCGCCGCCCCGCCGAGCATCCCCTTGCCCCGTTCCGTCGACAGGTGCGGCACGCCCCGCACCCCGAAGAAGAAGCTCATCAGGCTGGTCGCCCCGTCGACGATCGCGGCATCGACCACCTGCCCCTTGCCGCTGCGTTCGCGTTCATACAGCGCGGCCATGATCCCGAAAGCGCAATACATCGACCCACCCCCGAAGTCGCCGACGAGGTTCTGCGGTGGGGTTGCGGTCTCGCCGGGCTTGCCGACAGCCGCAAGTGCGCCGGTGAGCGCGATGTAGTTGATGTCGTGCCCGGCGGCCTGCGCCAGCGGGCCGTCCTGTCCCCAGCCGGTCATGCGGGCGTAGACCAGCCGCGGATTGGCGGCGAGCAGTTCCTCCGGCCCCAGCCCCAGCCGCTCCATCACGCCCGGGCGAAAGCCCTCGATCAGCACGTCGGCGTGTGCGACCGCGGCGTGCACCTGCGCCCTGCCCTCCTCGCTCTTGAGGTCGACCGCCATGCGGTGACGCGCGCGTTCGACCACCGGGTTGCTGACGCCCGCACCCGGCCGGTCGATCCGCACCACCTCGGCGCCCAGATCGGCAAGCAGCATCGCGACATGCGGGCCCGGCCCGATGCCGCTGAATTCGATCACTTTGAGGCCGGCAAGCGGCCCTGATGGCTGGTTCATGTGGTGCTCTCTCCCGCAAGCGGCTTTGCCCGCCCTGTGTCCCCGGCTCATCGCAAAGCCGCCGCGCGATAGCAAGCAGGCGCCTCTTCACCGTCTTGCAGGACTTTTGCGATATCAGGCGGCGACGCACGCAAGCCGTGCCTTCGCCGTGGCGCAGCACCCGGCAGTGATGTAGCGGATGCAGGATCGGACGGTAGTGAGTGAAGCAATGACGATTTATCCGGTCATCCTGTGCGGGGGCAGCGGCACGCGGCTGTGGCCCATGAGCCGCAAGGCGACCCCCAAGCATGTGCTGCCGTTGACGGGTGACGAGACGCTGTTCGAGCAGGCGCTGCGCCGGGTGGCAGGCGATGATCGCTTTGCGGCGCCGATCGTGGTTGCCGGCGCGGCGCATGCCGATCTGGTGATCGCCAAGCTCGATGCGGCGGCGGGCACGCGGTTGGTGATCGAGCCAGCCGCGCGCAACACCGCGCCCGCGATCGCGCTGGCCGCGGCCTTGCTGCCGCCAGAGGCGGTGATGCTGGTGTGTCCGAGCGATCACCATATCGCCGATACCGCCGCGTTCCGCTCGGCCGCGCTGGCCGCAGCAGCGCTCGCGCGCGAGGATTATCTGGTCAGCTTCGGGATCAGCGCCGACCGCCCCGAGACGGGCTATGGCTACCTGCGCCGCGGCGCGCCGCTCCCCGGAGGATACGCGATCCGCGAATTCGTCGAGAAACCCGACCGCGCGCGGGCAGAAACCTATCTCGAAACCGGCGAATACAGCTGGAACGGCGGCATCTTCGCCTTCCGGGCCGGATGCCTGCTCGACGAACTTGCCCGCCATCGCCCGGACATGGCGCGGCTGGTCGCGCAAGCTGTGGCACAGGGGCAGTGGGACGGCGCGCACTTCCATCCCGCGCCCGCCCCCTTTGCCGCAATCAGCGGGGATTCGATCGATTACGCGGTGATGGAGAACACCGATCGCGCAGCCATGGTGCCTGCCGACATGGGTTGGTCCGACATCGGCAACTGGGCAGCGCTGGCCGATGCGCTGGCCGACCGCGCCGATGCCGAAGGCAATGTGGTGCGCGGGCGTGCGGATCTGGCTGATTGCAGCGATGTGTTCGCGATGACCGACGGGCCGCGGATTTCAGCCGTCGGGCTCAAAGACATCTGCATCGTCGTCGCCAATGGCGAGGTGCTGGTGACCAGCCGCGACGGGGCGCAGATTGTGGGGAAATTGCCCGGAGCGGTCGACCAGTAATGGCGGATGGCTTTGCCCCGCGCCGCCTTGCCATGCGGATGGTCGACAAGGTCTGGGGCCGCGACCTGCTGCCTGCGCCCTTTGCCGCGCCCGATGGCCGGCGGATCGGCGAAATCTGGTTCGAACCCGCCCCCGAAATGCCGCAGCTATTGGTCAAATACCTGTTCACCTCGGAAAAGCTTTCTGTCCAGGTGCACCCGTCCGCTGCCAACGCGCAGCCGGGCGAGGCGGGGAAGGACGAATGCTGGCTGGTGCTCGGCGCAGCACCCGGCGCAAGGCTCGCAATCGGGTTCGAACGCGAGGTAAGCTGCGACGCGGTCGCCGCCGCGGCGCGGGACGGCAGTATCGAGGATTTGCTCGCCTGGCACAGCGCCAAGGCAGGCGACCTATTCTATCTGCCCGCGGGCACCGTCCATGCGATCGGGCCGGGACTGGCGCTGGTGGAAGTGCAGCAGACCAGCGAAACCACCTTTCGGCTGTATGATTACGGAAGGCCGCGCGAACTCCACCTCGAACGAGCGCTGGGCGTCGCCATCACCGGCCCCTATGATGCAGCGCACCGCCGCAGCGTGCGCGATGGCACGCGGCTGGTCGACGGCCCGTTCTTCCGGCTGGACCGGATCATCGGCGCGCCGGATTCAGAAACGCTGGCGGCCTATCCGGGGGTTGTGCAGGTGCTGCCGCTGCACGGATCGGTGCGCGCACATGACGGATCGGTGGCGGCCGAAGCGGGCGAAAGCCTCATCGCACACAGCCTCGCCGACCTCGACTTTGCCCATGCCGAGGTGACCTTGCTCGCCCGCTCGATCTGATCGCCGCGGCCTGAAATCCTGCCTTGCGCAGACAAAGGCAAACTTGCTTGTTTTGGTCTTTGCACCGTTTAACACCGTGTGCCATGCGCTCCCTCACCCATCTCGAACGGCTTGAAGCCGAGAGCATCCATATCCTTCGCGAGGTTGTGGCGGAGGCGGATAACCCGGTGATGCTCTATTCGATCGGCAAGGATTCGGCGGTGATGCTGCATCTTGCCAAGAAGGCGTTTTATCCCGCGCCCCCGCCGTTCCCGCTGCTGCATGTCGACACCACCTGGAAGTTTCAGGACATGTATGCCTTGCGCGAAAAGGCCGCGCGTGATGCCGGGATGGAACTGCTCGTCCACCAGAACCCCGAAGCGAAAGAGCGCGGGATCAACCCGTTTGCACACGGTCCGTTGCACACCGACATGTGGAAGACCGAAGGATTGAAGCAGGCGCTCGACCTCTATGGCTTCGACGTCGCCTTCGGCGGCGCGCGGCGCGACGAGGAAAAGAGCCGCGCCAAGGAACGCGTCTTCAGTTTCCGGACCAGCAGCCACGGTTGGGACCCCAAGAACCAGCGCCCCGAACTCTGGAACCTCTACAACGCCCGCAAGAAAAAGGGTGAGAGCATCCGCGTCTTCCCGATCTCGAACTGGACCGAGCTCGACATCTGGCAATACATCATGAACGAAGGGATCGAGATCGTGCCGCTCTATTTCGCGGCTGAACGTCCCACCTACGAATATGAAGGCGGATTGTTCATGGCCGACGATCTGCCGCGCCTCGAAGCGGCGATGGGCAAGGCGCCCGAGATCACGATGCGTTCGATCCGGTTCCGCACGCTGGGCTGCTTCCCGCTGACGGGCGCGGTCGAAAGCACCGCCTCGACCTTGTCCGAAGTCGTGCAGGAAATGCTGCTCACAACCACCAGCGAACGCCAGGGCCGCGTGATCGACAAGGATGGCGGCGATGCCAGCATGGAAAAGAAGAAGCAGGAGGGTTATTTCTGATGAAAACTCCCTCCAGCTTCCAGACCGACGCGCTGATCGCCGAAGATATCGACGCCTATCTCGCCGCGCACCAGAACAAGAGCCTGCTGCGTTTCATAACCTGCGGCAGCGTGGATGATGGCAAGTCTACGCTGATCGGGCGCTTGCTCTACGATTCCAAGATGATCTTCGAGGACCAGCTTGCCGCGCTCGAAAGCGACAGCAAGCGGCACGGCACGCAAGGGCAGGAGATCGACTTTGCGCTGTTGGTCGATGGTCTTGCCGCAGAACGCGAACAGGGCATCACGATCGACGTTGCCTACCGGTTCTTCGCCACCGAAAAGCGCAAGTTCATCGTCGCCGATACGCCGGGCCACGAACAATACACCCGCAACATGGTGACCGGCGCATCGACCGCTGACCTCGCGGTAATCCTGATCGATGCGCGCAAGGGCGTGCTGCAACAGACGCGGCGGCACTCCTATCTGGTCCACCTGCTCGGCATCCGCCACGTCGTCCTGGCGGTGAACAAGATGGATCTGGTCGGCTATGACCGGGCGGTCTTCGACAGCATCGTCGAAGATTACCGCGCCTTTGCCAGCAGCATCGGCATCACCGATTTCACCGCGATCCCGATTTCAGGGTTCAAGGGCGACAACATCACCTCTGCGCCGTCGGCCAACACACCGTGGTATGATGGTCCGGCGCTGATCGCGCATCTCGAAACGGTCGAGGTCGACAGCGTTGCCGCGCAGGAACAGGGTTTCCGGATGCCGGTGCAGTGGGTCAACCGTCCCAATCTCGACTTCCGCGGTTTTGCCGGACAGATCGCTGCCGGGGTCGTGCGCCCGGGCGATGCCGTGCGGATCGTGCCATCGGGCAAGACCAGCACGGTCAAGGCGATCGCCACTTTCGGCGGCGATCTTGCCGAAGCGGTTGCCGGGCAATCGGTGACGATCATGCTCGCCGACGAGGTCGATTGCAGCCGCGGCGACATGATCGCAAGCGCGGGCGATCCGCCGCAGGCCTCTGACCAGTTTCGGGCAACACTGGTGTGGATGGACGAGGAGGCGCTGAAACCGGGCCGCGGCTACTGGCTCAAGCTCGGCACGCAAACGGTCACCGCGACCATCCAGCCGCCCGAATACGAGATTGACGTCAACAGCCTCGAACATCTTGCGGCCAAGACGCTGGGCCTCAACGGGATCGGCGTTGCCGAATTCGCCACCGACCGCCCGATCGCGTTCGAGCCCTATGCCGCCAACCGCCAGCTGGGCGGGTTCATCCTGATCGACAAGTTCACCAACGCGACCGTTGCGGCCGGGATGATTGCGTTCAGCCTGCGTCGCGCCGACAACGTCCACTGGCAGCCGACCTCCATCACCCGCGACGATCATGCCGGGATGAAGAACCAGACCCCGCGCGTGCTGTGGTTCACCGGCCTGTCGGGCTCGGGCAAATCGACCATCGCCAACGCGGTCGAAAAGCAGCTGTTCCTGATGAACCGCCACACCTTCCTGCTCGACGGGGACAATGTGCGCCACGGGTTGAACCGCGACCTCGGCTTTACCGAGACCGACCGGATCGAGAACATCCGCCGGGTGAGCGAGGTTGCCAGGCTGATGACCGATGCGGGGCTGATCGTGCTCACCGCCTTCATCTCGCCCTTCCGGGCCGAGCGGCAGATGGTGCGCGAGATGCTGCCGCAAGGCGAATTCATCGAAATCTTCGTCGATACCCCGCTCGAGGTTGCCGAAGGCCGCGATGTTAAGGGCCTCTACAAGAAGGCGCGCAGCGGCCAGCTCAAGAACTTCACCGGGATCGACAGCCCCTACGAAGCGCCCGAAAACCCCGAGATCCGCGTCAACACCGTCGACATGACCCCCGACGAGGCCGCGCGTTACATCATCGAACAGATCCTGCCGCTGAAATGAGCGCCGCCGATCTTGACGATGCCGCGCTTGCCGCAAGCCTTGCCGCAGAGGCCGGGCGGCTGTTGATGGCGGTTCGCGCCAGCGGAATGTTCGAAGGCAAGGCGCTCGGCAAGGCGGGCGATGCAACCGCGAACCAGTTCCTGTGCCATGCATTGCGCCATCTGCGGCCTGACGACGGGCTTTTGTCGGAAGAGGAAAAGGACAATCCCGCGCGGCTCGCCAAATCACGCGTGTGGATCGTCGATCCGGTCGATGGCACCCGCGAATACGGCGAGGCACGTGCCGACTGGGCGGTGCATGTTGCGCTCGCGGTGGATGGTGTCGCCGTCACCGGCGCGGTGGCGCTGCCGGGCCTCGATGTCGGCGTCGTGCTTCGCTCCGATCAGCTGCAGCCGCTTGTCCCGCTGCCCGACCGCCCGCGCTTCCTTGTGAGCCGCACGCGGCCCGCCCGCGAGGCCGAAGCGGTTGCTGCCACACTCGGGGGAGAGCTGGTGCCGATGGGCAGTGCCGGAGCCAAGGCGATGGCGGTGGTGCGGGGCGAGGCGGAGGTCTATCTCCACTCCGGCGGGCAATACGAGTGGGACAGTTGTGCGCCTGTTGCGGTCGCTGCGGCGCACGGCCTCCACTGTTCGCGCATCGATGGCAGCCCGCTGGTCTACAATCAGGCCGATACCTACATGCCCGACCTGCTGATTTGCCGCGCCGAATGGGCCGAACGCGTGCTCGCCGAAGTCGCGCGCCTGCCGGCAAACGCCTGATCGCACCGGCTGCGTGGTCCGCCGGGCTGCCGCTGTCGGCCGCTGCATTGCGCAGGGCGCGATTGACACTGCCGCTTGTCTGCCCGAAGGCATCTGCATCATGATTGTGCAATGCAGCAAGCAGGGTGTGCCGCGTGGCGAATGACAGGATCAGGGTGCTCGCGGTCGCTTCGGGCGGGGGGCACTGGGAACAGCTGATGCTACTGCGCCCGACGCTGGCGCATTACGATATCCGGTTTGCCACCACCGAACCAGCGGTCGCACTCCAGCACGGGGTCAGCGAAGTCGACAGCCTGCCCGACTGCAACCAGAACAAGCCGCTGCAATCGGCGCTGTGTGCAGTGAAGGCGCTTGCCATCGTCCTGCGCCGCCGCCCGCAGGTGATCCTCTCGACCGGTGCTGCCCCCGGGTTCTTCTGCATCCTTGCCGGCCGGCTGACGGGTGCGCGCACGCTGTGGATCGATTCGGTCGCCAATGGCGAGGAGCTGTCGATGTGCGGCAAGCTCTCCAAACGCTTCGCGCATGAATGCTGGACGCAGTGGGAACACCTCGCCGGCGAGGATCGCCCGCGCTATTTCGGAGCGGTGCTGTGATCATCGTCACCGTGGGCATGCAGCTGGGATTCGACCGGCTGATCGCGGCGATGGATGCGCTCGCCCCCGATCTCGGGATGCCGGTGATCGCCCAGACCGGCAAGGGCACCTATGCCCCGCGCAATATGGATGCGCGCGAAAAGATCGCGCCGGCCGAATTCGAGGCGCTGGTCGCAGACGCGCGGCTGATCGTCTCGCATGCCGGGATCGGCACCGTGCTGACCGCGGCGCGCTGTGGCAAGCCGATCCTGCTGATGCCGCGCCGCGCGGATCTGGGCGAACACCGCAATGATCACCAGCGTGCGACGGTGGGCAAGCTTGCCGGGCGGCCGGGCATCGTCGTGGCGGCCGACGAAAGCGAACTGGGCCCGCGGATCGCCGAAGGCCTCGCGCTCAAGGATTGGACCGCGGTGCGGTCGGCCACCGCGCACAAGCTGCATACCGCGCTTGCCGCCTTCATCGAAGGCCGCGCGTTCTGATCCTCGCGGTTATGCGGGTAATGGTGAAACGCCTGGCAAGCCTAACGCGATTTTAAGGGCTTTCCTGCCATCTGTCCGGCACCAGACCGGAAACCAGACCTGCATGAACGCTCCTTTCGATTCGACCGCCGTGCTTGGGCACAAGGCCGCGGCCCACCCTGCCCCCGATCATCAGGTCGCGGTGATCGGGCTTGGCTATATCGGTCTGCCGACCGCGGCCCTGCTCGCCTCCTATGGCTGGAGCGTGTGCGGCGTCGATGTGTCGCAGTCGGTTGTCGATACGGTCAACGCTGGCGGCGTCCATATCGAGGAACGCGATCTCGACCGCCTGGTGCATGACGCGATCACCGCGCAAACGCTGGTCGCATCGACCGAGGTTCCCACCGCCAGCTTTTACATGATCGCGGTGCCCACTCCGCTGGGCGCGGACAATGCCCCCGACATCACTTATGTCGAGGCCGCCGCCCGCGCGATCGCGCCGAAAATCCTGCCCGGCGCCTGCGTCATCATCGAAAGCACATCGCCCGTCGGCACCACCGAAAAGGTGGCCGCGATCATCAGCGCGCTACGCCCCGATCTCGTCGTGCCGCATGACGGCATGGACGATGAGGACGATGCCGACATCGCGCTCGCCTATTGCCCCGAACGCGTCTTGCCGGGCCGGATCGTCAACGAACTGGTTCACAACGACCGCGTCATCGGCGGTGTGACGCCAGCCTGCGCCGAACGGGCCGCGGTGCTCTACACCAGCTTCGTCAAGGGCGACTGCCTCTACACGACTGCGCGCGTTGCCGAGACGGTCAAGCTGGTCGAAAACAGCTTCCGCGACGTCAACATCGCCTTCGCCAACGAATTGTCGATGATTGCCGATGTGATCGGCGTGGATGTGTGGGAGGTGATCCGCCTCGCCAACCGCCACCCGCGGGTCAACATCCTCCAGCCCGGCCCCGGTGTGGGCGGACATTGCATCGCGGTCGACCCGTGGTTTCTCGTCGCCGGTGCGCCTTCTGCCGCGCGGCTGGTGCGAACCGCGCGCGAAGTCAACGATCACAAGGCGGTGCACACCCAGAACAAGGTGCGCGCACTGCTCGAAGCCGCGCCCGAGGGGAAGGTTGCTCTGCTCGGCCTCGCCTTCAAACCCGACATCGACGATTTCCGCGAAAGCCCGGCGCTCGAAATCGCGCACGGGCTTGCCCACACGCACGGCGACCGGATCCTGATCGTCGAGCCCTTTACCGACGAACTGCCCGGCGCCTTCGACGGCACCGGCGCTGCATTGGTGACGCTTGACGCAGGGCTGCGGCAGGCGGAGATTGTCGTGGTGCTGGTCGATCACACCGCCTTCAAGCATCTTGCGCCGCAAGACCTTGCCGGCAAGCTGGTGTTCGACACGCGAGGCATGTTGCGAAGGTGATCGACGTGAGAAATGCTGCAGGTGCGAAGCCGCGCATCATGGTCACTTTCGGCACCCGCCCCGAAGCGATCAAGATGTTCCCGGTGATCTTCGCCCTGCGCGAAACCGGCCTGTTCGACGTGCAAGTGGTCGTCACCGCCCAACACCGCGAATTGCTCGATTCCGTTCTCGCTCTTGCCGGCCTCAGACCCGATCTAGACCTCGATCTGATGCTTCCAGACCAGTCGCTGGATGGCCTTTCCGCCCGCATTCTTACGCGCTTCGGGGAGGCTTTGGATCGCCTACAGCCCGACCGGGTGCTGGTGCATGGCGATACGCTGACCACGATGATGGCAAGCCTTGCCTGCTATTTCCGCCGGATCCCCGTCGGTCACGTCGAAGCGGGCCTGCGCAGCGGCGATATTTATTCGCCTTGGCCCGAAGAGGTGAACCGCAAGGTAACGGGGGTCATCGCCGATCTGCATTTTGCCCCGACCCCGACGGCCGCGGATGCCTTGCGCGCTGAAAACGTTGCCGAAGGTTCCATACACATTACCGGCAACACAGTGATTGATGCCCTACTTTTCGCGCAGGCCAAAATCGCCGCCGATCCGTCCAGCGCGCCGGTGATCGCACCGCTGCGCGAGCGGTTTGCGGGCAAACGCATTATCGCGGTGACGGCCCACCGGCGGGAGAATTTCGGCCTGGGAATGGCGCAGATAGCTTCGGCTTTACAACAGCTTGCCGATCTGGATGATGTGGCGATCATCTATCCGGTGCACCCCAATCCCAACGTCGGCGGCGTGATGCGGACGGCACTGGCCGGCAAAGACAATATCGCACTGATCAACCCATTGGACTATCTCGATTTTGTCGCAATGATGGCCACCAGCGAGCTTGTCCTCACTGATTCCGGCGGGATCCAGGAAGAGGCGCCCAGCCTTGGCAAACCCGTGCTGGTGATGCGCGACACCACTGAAAGGCCGGAAGGCGTTGCTGCCGGAACGGCACGGCTGGTGGGAACCGATATCGATGTAATCATTGCGGAAACCCGGCGCCTTCTGGAGAAACCAGCCGACTATGCAGCCATGGCGCGCGCGCATAACCCCTATGGTGATGGCACTGCAGCGCAAAAGATCGCAGCCATTCTGGCCGCTTCAATATAGGGCCCGCCGCCAGTCATGGTCGCGCGCGCACCAGCCGCACGTAGGTCACCGCAGCGGCTATGACGGCGAGGCTAGCCCCGGTATCGATGATCCAGTTGAGCTTGAGTGCGCCATAAAGAAGCGCGTCGATGAGGTGCAATGATGTGATGCGCAGCACGACCAGACAGACCATGGCTAAAGCTGCCAGCATGCTGATAAAGACCATGTAATTGCGCCGTCCGCGCAATGTCTTAACCCATCTGTAGACCAGAAAGCCGCCCACCCCGGCGCCGATGACGAGCAACCCTGCGGCGATGGGGGCCTGCAGATCGCGCCGCTCGCGGTAGTTGCCCGAAGCCCGCATCGCGCTGCGCAAACTGTCGCGCAAGACATCTTCGACCGCAAAAATCCGGGCGAGCATGAGGAGCGCAAAAAGTGCAGCGACAAGCATCCACGTTCTGCGGTGCGCCGGCAGCTGCCGAAATCTGCCCACGGTCGAGGCGGCCCACAGACAGGCGGCCGCGACGATCACATAGAGAATGCTCGCAAGATAACTGATCGTCGAGACGGTGCCGGTCATTGTCTGGCCTTGATTGCAGTGGGGTTCGTGCGACTGCCAGCCGCCTTCGACCGGCTGCGTCACACGACGCCACCCGATGGCTCAACCCCGCAGCCCGGCGCAAGCATTCTTGCCGTAGAGCTGAGCGATAATCTTCGAAACGGCAATGATCGCGGCCGCGAACAGCGCGTGCCGGGGACGCTGTCGCTGCCTTGTCGCACGCCTCCTGACAATGCGGCAAACCGCTGGATACCAGCGGGGGCGGCAAACGCAATCCTGTTGCAACGCAGTATCCCAGCGTCTAAGCACCCGACGCTAAGACAAAGGGATCGATGGGCTATATGAGAACCACTCTGACGCGGAACGCTTCGGTAGCAGCAATCGCGATGATCATGCTGTCGGCATGCTCATCGAGCCCCGAACCTGTCGCAGGTGCGAGCGTAATCCAGCCGCGTGCAGATCTTGGGCAGGCCGATTTTTCCTATCAGCGCCCCACCACTTACATGTTGCGTCCGGCCGACAAGATTTCGATCAGCGTTTTCCGGGAACCGGAATTCTCGATCGCGTCGATCCAGATCGGAGTTGAAGGCAATGTCTCGGTGCCGATGCTGGGCTCGATCCCCGCTGCCGGCATGACGACCAAGCAGTTCGAGCAGGATGTCACCCGTCGCTTGGCGGCAGCGGGCCTCAAGACGCCCTTGGTTACGGTCAATATCGCTGAATATGCCTCGCATCAGGTGACGGTCGAAGGCGCGGTTGAAGAGCCGGGCGTGTTCACCTTCCAGCCCGGAGCGCGCCTGTCATCGGCAATGGCGATGGCGCAAGGCTTCAAGCGGACCGCCAAGCTCGATCAGGTCGCGGTTTTCCGCGAAAGCCCTGAGGGCATCATGATTGCCAAGTTCGATTATGCGCAGGTGCGTCAGGGTACGATGCTCGACCCTGTATTGCAGCCGGGCGACCGCGTGGTCGTCGGGACTGACGGGCTTTCGGTATTCTGGGAAGACCTGCTCAAGGCTCTCCCTGTCTTTGGCGTATTTGCAGTGGCTGGACTGCGATAACTGACATGACCAGCGAAAATCCGATTACCGGTGCGCCTATTCCCGATCGTCGCAACGATTGGCTTGATGCTTACACGGCTGAAACCCAAATGGGCACCGTCCAACCGACCCCGCAATTATTCGATTTCGACGCGATCCGCGGGATCATCTATCGCCAACGTTGGCTGTTTGTCGCCGCTGTAGGCGTATCGGTGCTTGTCGGAGTCGTGATCACACTCCTGTCAACGCCGATTTATCAGGCCGATGCAAAGGTAAGCATCAAGCCCTATGGCCAATCTGTCGTCGAGGGTCAGGATGTAAATCAGGGTTTCAATCCCAATCAGATCTTCGATTACCTCGCAACCCAGACCGAGATTATCAAGAGCCGTAAGCTTGCCGAAGCGGTCGTTGATGAACTCAATCTCGATACGCGCTCGGATCTGCTCGGGAAGGATATCGACGAGGGCCGCGCGCCCGGCATGACCGATGAGAAGTGGCGCAAGGCAAAGCGCGACATTGCAGCTTCGATGCTACTTGACGGGGTGGTCGCAGAAGTTCCCACTGAGAACTGGATCATCACGATCGGCTATCAATCGGAAAGCCCGATGCTCGCGGCCGAGATCGCTAATGCATACGCCGATGTATTCGTCCGCACGGGTTCGAACAAGTCGATCGAAAGCAACAATTACGCGGTCGAATATTTGAAGACTCAGATTGACGAAACGCGCGCCCGTTTGAGCGACGCCGAGCAGAATGCCAATGTCTATGCCCGCAACAATGGCATCATTCTTCAGCCGTCGACGGGTGAACCCGGTTCCGAACCTGCCACGCTGACCGCCAGCAACCTTTCGAGCATTAACGCGCGTGTTGCCAATGCGCGTGCGATTCGGATTGAGGCCGAACAGCGCTGGCGTGCACTTCAGGCTCTTCCGGCATCGCAGTTGCCTGAAGTGCAGTCTAACCCTGCATTGCAGACAACACTCGCAGATCGTGCGGCCAAACAGGCGCAGCTTGTTGAATTGCGGCAGCGCTATAACGACGATTTCCCGCAAATTCAGACGCTCCTTTCCCAGATTGCGCTGCTCGATGCGCAGATCGGTCGGTCCAGTTCGGACATCAAGGCCACCGTTCGGAACCAGTTCCTCGTCGCGCAGCGTCAGGAGCAGGCGCTCGAGGCGGAACTGGCGGGTCTGACCGGCGATCGCTTGGTGGAACAGGACCAGCAGGTCGAACTCGGTGTTCTTGAGCGCGAAGCTCAGGCGTTGCGCGATCAGCTTAAATCGCTGCTTGATCGGTACAACCAACTTAACAGCGCCGCCTCGTTTGATTCAGGGATGATTACGAAAATCGATTCAGCTATGGTCCCTGGCGATCCATTCTCGCCCAACTTTCTCAAAAACATTGGCCTTGCATTGGTTCTTGGGATCGCGCTTGGTGCGGTGCTTGCGATGCTTCGCGAGACCCTTGATGATCGCATCCGGTCGCTCGACGACGTAGAAGAAAAACTTGGTCTTTCGTTACTCGGACATACGCCATATGTCGAAGATCGCAGCATGGCCTTGCCGGGCACGGATCGCTTCAGCGCGCTGATGGAGGCCTATTCGTCGATCCGCGCAGCGATCGATTTCAGCCTGCCGCGTAATCGGAACGTGATCCAGTTGACCAGTAGCCGCGCCGGCGAAGGCAAAAGTACGACGTCGGTGATCCTTGCCGAGCTGTTTGCAAGCCTCGGCCGCCGTACGCTGCTCGTCGACGCCGATTTGCGCCGCCCGTCGGTTGCCATGCTGCTCGATATCGAGCGCCCTAAGGTTGGCGTCGTCGAAGTGGTGCTCGGCCATGTTTCGCTTGACGAAGCGGTGGTCAAGGGCGTCCACGAAAACCTCGACATCCTTCCTGTGGGAGAGGTCCCGCGTAATCCGACCGAAATTCTCGCGTCGCGTGAAATGCGCGAATTCATCGAGCGGGTGCGCAGTGAATATTCACTGGTGATATTCGACTCCTGCCCGGTCATGGGTCTGGCTGATGCTCCGACGCTGGCGCATCTCGTCGATGGCACCGTGTTCGTGCTTGAAGCAAACAAGTTGCCCTTCGGTCAGGCACGCACCGCCGTGCGCCGCCTCACGGTTGCCGGTGGCCAGGTGATCGGTGCCGTGCTGACTAAATACCGTGCGCTGCAGGCAGGCCAGTCCTACAATTATCAGTACGGCTATTATGAATATGGAAGCGACAAGTAGGGAGGCCTTCTGCGTCCCCTCCTCGTCATCGTGTTCTGCATAGGCTAACATGCGGCTTCCGCGCACAGTGCCTTTGCCCGACATTCCAATTACCGCTGGACGGTAGCACTGACAATGTACGAGATGCATCCCTTCACGGTTATCATCCCTGCGCACAACGAAGAGGCCGTCATCGGTCGTTGCCTCAAACGTATTCAGGACGGCGCGCCAGCGGGGGCTATGGAGATCATCGTGGCAGCCAATGGCTGTACGGATCGAACTGTTGAAGTTGCACATGCGGCTGGCATTAATATTGTCGTCCTCGATCTTCCGACGGGGTCGAAGACCGCAGCGATCAATGCAGCAAATGGCGCTGCGACCCACTTCCCGAGAATATATGTCGATGCCGATGTGGAGTGCGGTTTTGCGTCTCTCAATGCGCTCGCACAGGCGCTGCGAGAGCCCGGGGTGATGACCGCTGCGCCATCGATCAGGATGAACCTCGACCGCTGCAATATTTTCATGAAGGCGTATTACCGGGCCTGGTCACGGCAGCCATACGCCAAGGCAGGCAAGGGCGGCGCAGGGATCTACGGATTGTCTGCTGCGGCTTTGGAAGCAGTTGGCTCCTTCCCTCCAATCATCGGTGATGACATCTGGATCCACACGCGTTTTCCGGACGAACAGAAGCGCTATATCGCGCAAGACGAAAGGGGTCAGAAAGTGTTTTCGGTTGTCTACCCTCCTCGCACGGCGCGCGAACAGATTAGGGTCGAAGCGCGGCGCCGGATTGGCAACCAAGAGGTTCAAAACCTGTATCCGAGTGCGTATTTAGCCAACGCCAATAACGGCGGAGGATGGAAAGCAGCGCTGATCAGCGGGACCGGGGCGTTCGATCTCATGGTCTTTCTGACTATTAAAATCGCTGCGAGGTCGCTGGCGCACTGGAACAGGAAACGTGGCAAAGCTGCCGCGTGGGCGCGCGACATGTCGACTCGGCAAGCAGCCTGAACGTTCGAGTCAAACTATGAACGAGCCATTGCCTCCTCCCGACGTCAGCATACTGATCGTCGCTTATAACTCGCAGGCGATCATCGCGGATTGCCTCGGGTCGATCGCACAGGCGTGTGCGCGGCATAGTTACGAGGTGCTGCTGATAGATAATGGCACCGGAGCCACAGCTTATCTCGTCGCGACGCACTTCCCCCAGGTCAAAATTGTTGCCAGCCGTGGCAATGTCGGCTTCGCGGCAGGCAACAATCTCCTCGCAGATGAGGCCAAGGGTCGGCACCTGCTGCTGCTCAACCCCGACGTCGTGCTTAAGCCCCAAGCAATCGATATTCTGATGGACGCGACCGCCACTTATCCGGAAACCTCGGCGTGGGGCGGCGTTACTCTCGACAAGCATAATCAGCCCGACTTCGGAAACACATTGGGGTTCCCGTCCTTGCGAGAAATGGCGACCCGCATTCTGCTGAGAACCAGTCAGGAAGCGCCCACTCGGCTGTCGTTCGATCATGACGCCGAAGTGCCGGTCCTAAGCGGGAGTTTTGCAATGTTTACCCGCAGCGCATGGGACGAAGTCGGCGGGTTGGATGATCGTTATTTTCTGTACTGTGAGGAAGTGGATCTCTTCTACCGGCTGGCGAAAGCCGGGCATCGGTTCAGACGCATCGCAAGATCGCGCGCCAACCATGACGTTGGGCATGGTGACGGAACCTCTCCGCATCGCGAGCTGTATCTTAGCGCGGGCATTATGCAGTTTACCCGGCTCCACTGGTCCAGGCCGGAAAGCCTTGTTGCCTTCTTCCTTATCTGGGCCGCGTCGCTGGTGCGGCTTACCGCGGGGATGACGATGGGATGCGCGAGCCCCAACTTCGCTAATGTTGCCGCGCGGTATCGACTGGTCGCCACCCGGCCTAACCACTGGCGTCACGGTTACGATCCCGCGCGCGGACTAATGGCAAAGCTTCGTCGCTGAAACCGCAATGCGCGGACAGCGCGCGAATTACATGAGCGGCGGAGCAGATGTCCGCCGCGTGGCAGGCATGGGGACCCTACGACGCTGAGCAGACGGCACACGCATCGAGCCGAGACTTACCGTCAAGCCGAGCAGCATGAAGTACCAAACCAGCGGCGCCATCCACAGCGAGACCGAGTTCACTCCAAGGGCGAACACGGCAAGCGAGATCGTAACGCCGCGTAACAGTCGGCCATCGTGAAAGGCCAAACTACGCGACCGTACGGCGATCATCACCAGCGCAATCAACGTCGCGCCAAGGAGAAAAACTGTTTCCGGAATGCCGAAGCGCAGCGCCATGATAAGCCAAAAGTGATCGAATGAGCCCGAATGCATCCAGTCAGGCCGGTCCCAATCAGAGTAGCCGATTCCGAAAAAGGGGTGCTGCGCGATATTGTCGGTGCCGAATTCCCAGATCAGCACGCGGTTATACGCTGTAGCCGTATCTAGGGACGCATAGCGTATAAGCAGACCATAAAAACCTGTATTGCTGGTCAGCTCCACAGCGATATAGAGAATGGCAGAGAAAGTCAGAAAAATCTGCCAAGTCAGGTTCTTGATTCGCTCGGTCAGCCAATCATAGATCGACAGCGCACCGCCCACAACAAGAGCGAGCATCGCCGCCGAGCTCATCGAGAAGACCCCAAACACAGACGACACCATGCCAAGGTATTTCGGCCAGCCGCGCAAGCCGGAAAACCAGTAAAGCGGCAAAAGGCTGCCAAGGAAAATGCCTGCAAGGATCGGGTGCGGAAAGGAGGCCATGCCACGCATGAAGCCGAGCCGAACATCCCGGCGCGTAGGATAGGGCTGCCCCGTTAGCAGGCCAGCAATGCGCTGAACGATCAGTTGATGGCTGATGGCTTCGGCAAGAACCATAGCGCCCATAAAGGCGGCTCCTGGCGCACACAGCACCAGAAACCGGCGCAGGTCGTTCGGGGTCCGCACCCCAACCCTGGCCGTAAAATAGGCGAGGCCGATGTCAACTGTGTGTGAACCGCCCATCACAAGCGCAGTGCCCACTGAGCCGCTGTTCATGTAGGACGCAAGCCAGATCCACAACGTGCCAAGACCGATGAAGAAGTCAGGCACGGTCCACCTGAGTTCCTTTCGCAGACCGGCGAACACCAGATAAAGAGAGCCGACGATCAGGAATATCCGAAAGGGTGAAAGGTAGACGTCGCCGAGGGTGACGTTGAATTGGGGCGGCACCAGCAGGAGGTAGAAAAGAATAATTGCCAAGTATGTCCGCCCGGCATCCGAGCGAGCGACCAGCGTCGAAGCCAGATAGGCTCCGCGCGGAAGCGCAGTTGGGCGAAGGACGTTGCTTCCGCTCATAAATTTCCTCGGTCCAACAATTTCGAATTAAACACCTCGATAGCACCGCCACCTGCCGCTTTCCACCCATAGATGGCAGTTGCAGCGATGCGCGACTTTGTTCGGCAATGCACTGCTTCACCATCGATTTTTTGTTGACGGTCAAAATGGCATTGTAAGGGAGCGAAAGTGGTCGGGTGCGGCTTAAAAGTTTGGATCAACATGATCTGCTGGGGAATCGGACAGAAGTAACGGTCAAGCCGCCGTCAATTAGGGTTTGGCTTGCGAGGGACAAAATCTGAAACACCGGGTAAACTAGGCAGGTGTTGGCGACATTGAGAGCACCATTGCAATGCGATGGCTAGGCTGCTGCTGCTCCAAATCGCGCCAGCACAGCACGCTTGGCTGCCTCAGGAACCTGAATCCAGCATAGCACCAGCAGGGGAATACAGACTGCAGTCGCCAGCGTTAGAGCGGACAGCCAACCATCAATCCACTGAGCGGCCAACAAGGCCACGCCAATCCCACAGGCTGGCCCAATCAACCGACCTAAGGTGGCTTGATCGGTAAAACCCGCCTTGACGAAAAGTACGACACAATCAAGAGTGGTTCGCAAAGTAAAAGCTAGCGCGATCCCGGCGAGGCCAATCGTCAGGCCCAAACCGAACAGCATCGCCAGATAGACCGGCAATTCTGCTAGATGCATAATCCCGGTAAAGCGAGAATTACCACTCGCCTGAATCAGAGTGAAGGGCACATAAGCTAGCGCGTTTGTCCAGAAACCGATGATGATGATCTGACCGATCAAGACCGACCGCGGATCAAGATCATCCCCCAACCAGAGCTGCAAAAGAGGTCCGGCGAGACAGATTAGGCCCACGACCATAAACGCATATAGCTGGCCGATAACTACGACGGATACCTTGCCGAGCGCCAGCGATTGCTCCGGGGTCTGCGATGCTAACCGGGGGAAGAGCACCTGCGCAACTGACCCCGGCAGCATGGCCGTCCGCGAAGCGATCTGAAACGGTACGGAATAGGCGACCACTGCGGCTGCACTAACCGCCGCGCCGATCACAAGGCGGTCGGACATGATCATTAATGGGCCGACAATTGCAGTCACCATAATCCAAGATCCATAGGTGAACAAGCTACGCAACTGCTGGAGCGATGCGACAAGGCGCTGACCCAAAAGGAAATTGCGCCACATACTGGTCATTATCAGGATCAGTGATGCAAGGCGGCCGAGCACCGATGCCCCGAGTAGCCAGCTAAGGTCAGTCAAATGGAGCGCTGCCACCAAAAGCGGCAGCAACTGGGACAGCAGATTCCCCACCACTGTCGCGAACGACACTGTACCAAACCGTTCTAACGATATAACAGCCCCTGACGACACGCCCGTAAACAGGATAATTGGCACGCACATCGCGAAAAGCCACGACGCTGCCAGCGCCTCCACCCGCAACGCTTCGTCCGCCTCGAAGAAGGATCCGAAGAAAACTCTGGCCGCAATAAAAACCACCACGCCGCCCAGCACCGCAATACCCGCCGCCCCTACCAGCGCCGACCACACAATGCCGGCCCGCACGGCAGATTCTTCCTTATTCGAAGACAGCCGGTGCGTTATTGCCCGACCAAGCCCAAAGTCTACGTGCCCAAAATAGCCGAGCAACACGAAACCAACCAACAACGCTCCATAACGATCCGTGCCGATAAGTGAGATATAGAGCGGTATCGTCAGGATGCTGGTCAGAACACCGACCACTGTCGGCAACAGATTCACAACGGAATTTTTTACAAGTTTCACAGCCTGATCGCCTTTCGCGGTACTACGCCCCGCCATCGTGGGCTGGGAAGCCTTGGATCGTTGCGAACCTTGATGCACCTCGATCTTGCGTAAATCAGAATTCTTCGGTTTATGGAAGCTGGAACGTGCTGCAACGCAGCATCGCGTTTGTTCGACTGCAACAGGTCCGCCTTCTCCGAAGGAAATTGCCGCAAGGAGTGCGCGATCCGTATGGGTAATACGGTTTAAAAAACTGATCTATAAACTCAGCACAAACCGCGAGCAACACCGTAAGGCCGCTCGACGTCGACGGCCAAACATTAACGATGGAAACGAGTATGTTCGACGAGAATGCGCCCCCTCGCGCAATAGATTTTGAACTTGGCGACGACCTCGAAATCATTGATCGCTGCCCAATGTGTCAATCGCGGGATTGCTTTGTGGCCGCTGACCGTGTCACCGATCTCAATTATGGACGGGACGACGGGCTGTTCACGTTCATGCGCTGTAACGCGTGCAGGAGCCTCTGGCTGCGCGAACGGCCGGTCGGCGCACGGCTAGGGCGTGCCTACGCGGGCTATTACACTCATGCCGATCCCGACACTGGCGCTGGCTCGCGTTCTCTTAAATACATAATCCGCAACGCCTATATCCGCTCACGATACGGGCGCGGTCCGGGTGCGGTGGCACGGGCGATGTCTATCGTGGCGCGACTAACGAACAAGAACTTTCAGGGCATCGACCGGCTTTACCGCTTTGCGCCCAAAGCGCCTGCGAAGGTGCTTGACTATGGCTGCGGCAGCGGAGCCTATCTTCTGCTCCTGCGGCCGCTGGGTCATGAATTGCAGGGCCTCGAATATGATCCGCAGCTGATTGACGGCCTTTCGAAACATGGCATTCCGGTCGGCAACGTTGCGCAGATCGACGAACAGCGATGGCACGAGGAATTCGATCACATCTCGCTCGCACATGTGCTGGAGCACGTACCGGATCCCCACGCATTGCTGGCGAGGTTGTTTCGTTGGCTAAAGCCCGGCGGCACCTTATTCGTGGAATTGCCCAACGGAGGATCGCGCGGGCTGGACATTTTTGGCCGACAATGGCGTTGCCTTGAAACGCCCCGCCACTTCGTGATTCCGAGCCGTCAGGCGATGGTCGATGCACTCCTCACGACAGGCTTCGTTAGGCCAATGCAATATGTCGATCCGACCATCCGCGCCGTGATGTGGCGCAATTCGCTGGCGTCATGCGGGGGTGAAGAGCAGCTCGCAGCAGCAGCAGCAGTGGCCGCGGCGGGCGCAGAAACCTGCGAGGATACTGAATATCTTACCTTTGTCGCGACCAAACCGGAGGCGCAGTAAAATGGCAAAGCGTTCCTATGTCTCTCAAAGGATTCCGCCGCAGATCAAGTCAATGCTGCGGCAGTTCAGGGAGGCGATTACCCCGCCGCCAATCGATGAGACAGCACTGTGTGATTATCAGGTCGAACCTGAGCATAACGAGCGCCCGCGCGTCACCTCGGTGTTGCAATTCATGACGAAAGGGTCCGACTTCGGTGGAGCTGCAACCGGAATTGACATCTTTTCGCGCCTTGCGATGGCCTTGCGGCAGAACAGCAACGCTGATGCACGTGTGATTATTACCAATGCAGGCCCAAACTCGGATCCCTCTATTGTTACCAAATATGCAGCGAAAGCGGGGTTGGACATCCGCCCTGAACAGGTCCAGCTCGTCGTGTCTGCAGGCGACACGATCGAAGTTCGCCCACGTGAGATATTTATTACCCAAATTTGGTGGAACATGCTCAATTTTGGCCGAATACGGCATATTCAGGCAGACCTGTTCAATGCCCCGCCCATGCCGTTGATCCGACTTGCCCAGGATTACGAACCGGGCTGGCTGGAATTTTCGTCAGCACACATGCTTGCACGTGGCGCCTATGATCATACCGGGCCCCTGTGGACCATCATTAACAGCGGTAGTCTCGCACGTTACATTGACGTAATGGCCCACAGCTTCGACCGCCGCTATGTGTTCGAACCGGTGATTGTGGAGGCGCTGCGGCCTTATCTTAATCGCGCGGGCGCGTCCAAGCGACTCAAGCGGGTGCTGGTCTACGGCCGCCCTAGCGTCGCCCGTAATTGCTTCGGCGCGCTTGTACGGGGCCTGAAAGCTTGGGCGCGCGATTATCCGGAATTCGCCGATTGGGAGATCGTCTCAGCGGGCGAGCCGCATGAGCCGGTACCGCTGGGCGATGGACGCAAGCTGACCTCGATCGGCAAGTTGTCGTTGGAGGACTATGCCGAAATGTTGCTGGGAAGTTCGGTGGGCGTGAGCCTTATGGCCTCCCCTCACCCGAGCTACCCTCCGCTTGAAATGGCACATTTCGGTCTGAATACCGTGACCAACAGTTATCTCTGCAAGGATTTGGCGAACTTCCACCCGAACATCATTTCGATCTCGTCGATCACGGACGGCGAACTGGCATCGGCTATTGCTGAGGCCTGTCGCCGTACCCCAGGAGCCGCGCCCGAAGCGATCAATCCGACCTACATCCGGACGGAAACGTATCCATTTTTGCACGACTTAGCACGCGATCTCTGCGAAGTGTTTGCGCCGGTCGCCAAGTCCTAGAAGGCATTGGCATCAGTCGCGACCCTGTCCCGCCAGCAGCCGGCGGAACGTTCCCGCGAAGCTGCGCAAGATTTCCTTCGCGCCGAGCATGCGGGCATTGCGCCCGAGCGCAAGATTGATGAAGCGCGGGCGCTCGCGTCCGGACAGCATCATCGCGGCGAGCCGCGGCAGGACCATGCCTTTGCGTCTCGCCTGGAAGGGCTGCATGTGGTTGAGCGATCGAAGGCTGAGCGGTTCGCTGGCGATGGCACCGCTGGTGATAGCCTCGCCAACGATAGCCTCACCCCGAAGCGTGCGCGTCAACATGATGCTGCGCCCTTCCCGCTCGTCGAACAGCGGGTTACCATCCGCGTCGCAATACCATCCATCGGCACATACGATGTCGGCGAACTCGCCGACCCCGTCGGGACAGATTTTGCAACGGAATTGCAGGTGGCGGTTGAGGATGCGCCCCCAACTGGTATCGTAATCCATGGTGAAGGCCGTGCCGTCATCCAGACGTGCGGTGGCAAAGCCCGGCCAGCCATCGCCGCGATAGCGGAACGATGCCACCCGGCTCTCGTCTTGGACGCCCATCGCCGTCAATAATGCCGAAGTGCCGCCATAGCTGGGCACGCCCGCGCACATGAATGCGATCATCACCGGCACCTTCTGGTTCACGCGCGGGTCGCGCCGCGCCAACTGGCGCAGTCCGGCAACATCGCAGGGCTTGCCGACGAAAGCGAACCTGCCGGGTGCATCGAGCCGCGCGCCAATATCGGCTAGTGGCGAGGACGGGGCATAGCGCGAACCGGCCGCATGGAACACGTCGTCGCGCCCCGTGCTGATTACCATCGCATTGCGCACGGGCGAATCCTGCGCAACAGCGGTCTGCACGACATAGTCGATTGCGCCGCTCGCAAGCAGGTGGACGAGAATACCCGACAGGCCGCCGCCTGACGAAGCGTTGCGGCGCAGCTCTTCGTCGGTACTCCATCCGAGCCGGGCTTCGACCAACGGTCCCCAGACCGGATGATAATCCGCGCCCACAGTGGTTGCATCGTGACGGATATTAGCACCGGGACACACTGCGTCGATCGTTTCGGCCAATGCGGGAGGGATCGGATCGACAGCGTTGGGACGCATATACCCTTCGGACGAGACCTCCATCACGATCGGTGATGTGCCGTGCCCTGCAATGCCCGCACATAGCCCGCAGCCTGCACAGAGTCCGTTATTCTTGATCGTTTCGATATCAAACATGACGTGCAGCCGCTTCGGCGATGATTGCGTCGAGAGCAGTGCGATAGCTCCCTAGCCGCCGTTGTGCTTCGGCATTGGCGGCAATAGCCTGCTCACGAATTGCCGGCAGATCAGCAAGCGCGGCATCGAAGCGCGTCATCACTGCCGCATTGTCCTCGCATGTCAGATCCGCATTCCAGCCGTAACCGAGCGAGTTGAAAAGCCCGCTGAATTTGCGACTGTACCCAAGCGGCACCACCGCGGTTCCGGACGAAATCGCTGCGATGGTCGCGTGCATTCGGCTTCCCGCAAAAAGATCGAGCCCCGCAATGTAGCTCTTTGCCTGCGAAGGCCCGGAGAATCGCGGCGGCAAGACCGCAGCGGGATAACGCCCGTACAGTTCCTCGGCGAGTGCGTAATCGTCCTCATAGGGCGTCGAGGCCGCCAGAACGTGAGGCACAAGATGCAATTCGGCCCGCGGTTCGCGCGCGATGCGATCAACCAGCGCGTCGATCAGCGCGGGGTAATCGACCGTCAGCTTGATCCTGTCACCGGTCGCCAGATCGCGGCGGTATAGCAGCGCCGAAACATTGAGGCCGACCTTGATCGGCCCCGATGCCAGATCGCGCGCGTCCTTGCCCTGCGCAGGCGTGAAAGGCAGCGCGAAGGCGACATCGGTGGTGAGCGCGGAACGGTGCCCCATGCCAAGCTCTTCCAGCACCTTGAACGATGTCTCGTCGCGGGCGAACACCGTCTGCGCCATGTTCATCACGCCCACTGCTGCATGGCGAGCGACAGATGTGTGGAACGGACCGATCGTCTGCGGACTGAGGATCAGCGGCCCGCGGCTGCGCTGGGCGGCGATCTTCGAACCAATAATCAGCCAGAACCGCCGCGCGGCGTAAATGTCAGAGAAACTGTCGCCGCCGCCGATATCGAACACCACATCGCACTGGCGCAGCGTCCGGTGCAGGCTGGAAGCAGGATTGGCCAGCGCCTTGTAGCCGATATTCTCGAAATGGTTCTCGTAGGCGATTTCGTGGCTGTAATCGAAGGCGCCGCGCACGCCCATCAGATGAAACACCGGCCGCCGGCCCACCTTTTCCGTTGCCGCCGCGATCAGATTGGCATTGGCCACACTGAGTGCACCGACGCCGAGGTTCTCGGACAGGCACGAATGCCACAGCAAACCGATATGTAATGGAAGAGCGTCTGTCATGTCAGGCACCGCGCGCTGCGATCAACGAACTTACAAAGACAAGCGCCAGCCGTTCGCTGGTGTGAACTGCATCGGGGAACAGGGCACCGAAGAATATCCGTCCGATCATCTTCGTGCCATCGAGCCTCATTGCCGCACCGCGCTCATCGACGCGCCGGGTAACCCCGACATAGAAGCGCATGCGGGGGATCGGATCGGGCAGCCAGTGCAGGAACGGAGAGGCCGAATGGGGATCGATCGGGAACCAGTAATTCGGCGTTTGGACGTAATAGGCCTTGCCGACACGGCGGATCTCATTGGCGAAGTCGAACATATTGGCATAGCTGCCGACGTGCTCGACGACCGAATTCGAATGGACGAGATCAAAACTGCCGTCCGCGTATTGCGGCATGTTGCAAGCGTTGCCTGCAACGTTGGTGAACCGCAGCCCCGCGGCCACGTGTTCTGAAAAGAGGGCCAACTCGTCGCCGTAATTGAGAAGCGTGACGTGGACTTTCTCGCGCAGTTGTGGCGCGAGCATATTCCAGTATTCGGCCCGCCCCCCGACATCCAGGATGGTGATCGTCTCGCGCCCTGCAAGCAATGTCTCGATCAGGCGGTTGATCGCCGCGAAGCGCGTTATTCGGAAATGGCGCTGCATCGTGGTGAACCACTTGCCTTCGTTGCGGCGGGTGGGCCGGGGAGTGTCTGCGGTCATGCCTCTCGCCTCTTATTGAATGCGCGCAGCAAGCGGACGCCACCAGTTTTCGTTGTCGAGATACCAGCGCAAGGTCTGGCGCAGACCTTCCTCGAAACCGCGCTCGGGCGCATAGGCGAGTTCGGCGCGCGCCTTGGTCTCGTCAATGGCGTAGCGACGGTCATGGCCGGCACGGTCGGTGACGAAGCTCTTGAGGCTGCTCGTCGCCTCGCCCTTGGCCGCAGGCGCATCGGGGTAGCGCGCGGCAAGGCCGTCCACCTCGGCAAAAGCCCGGTCGACTTCGGCGCAGATCGTGTCGATAACCTCCATATTAGGCAGTTCAGCGCCGCCTCCGATATTGTAGGTTTCACCGGGCCGGCCCTTAGCGAGACAGGCTTCGATCCCGCGGCAGTGATCCTCGACATGGAGCCAATCGCGCACGTTCATGCCGTCGCCGTATATCGGCAGGCTGCGCCCGTGGAGCGCGTTCAGCAGAAACAGCGGGATCAGCTTTTCGGGATATTGGTAGGGCCCGTAATTGTTCGAACAATTGCTGGTCGTCACGTCTAACCCAAAGGTATGGTGATAGGCACGGACTAGGTGATCGGAAGCTGCTTTCGACGCCGAATAGGGTGAATTGGGGGCATAAGGCGTCGTTTCGCTGAAAGCCGGATCGTTCGGCCCGAGCGAACCGAAAACTTCGTCGGTGGAGATATGGTGGAAGCGGTGAGCAACCCCGGTGCCCGCCAACCACACCGTGCGCGCGGCTTTCAGCAGGCTGTTGGTGCCAAGGATATTGGTGTCGATAAAGGCGTCCGGTCCGACAATCGAACGATCGACATGGCTTTCTGCAGCGAAATGCACCAGCGTGTCGATCGCGTGATCACGCAACAGACCTTCAACCAGTTCGGTGTCGCGGATATCGCCTTCCACCAGCTCGGCCTTGGCGCCACCAAGGGTCGAGCGATTGCCAGCATAGGTCAGCGCATCGAGCACCACGACCAAGTCATCCGGGTGCCTGGCATTCCAATAATGCACGAAATTGCCGCCGATGAAGCCGGCCCCGCCGGTAACTAGCAGATTAGCCAAGCTTAGCCTCCTCAATCAGCATCAGGCGCAGATGTTCGCGCCATGGAACCACACGGTCGCCCAACAGCGCGCGCGTCGCGCTGCAATCGAGCAACGAGAATGCGGGCCGGCGCGCAGGTGTGGGATAATCGGCAGTCGAAATCGGGTTGATCACCGGAACCTGCTTGATCAGCCCCAGCGCGTGCCCCTCCTCGGCGATAGCGAGCGCAAATTCGTGCCAGCTGATGGCGCCGTCATCGCTGTGGTGGAAGATGCCGGTGGCCTGATTTTCGATCAGCGCCCAGATCGTGCGCGCAAGGCCGGTCCCCCATGTCGGTGACCCGATCTGGTCATTCACCACGCCGATCTCGCCGCGCTCGTTCATCAGCCGGATCATGGTGCGCACGAAATTGGCCCCGCCCGCTTCGTAAACCCACGCCGTGCGGACCAGCAGATCTTCGGGCCGCAACGCGTCCTCGCCCGCAGCCTTGGTGCGCCCGTACACCGATTGCGGATTGCGCGCATCGCCGGGCGCATAGGGCGTGGCCGCGCTGCCATCGAACACGTAATCGGTCGACACGTGCACCACCTTGCCGCCCGACTGGCCCATCGCCTCGACCATGATTGCGACCGCGTCAGCGTTGATCGCACGCGCAAGATCGGCGTCGTTTTCGGCCTTGTCGACGGCAGTGTAAGCGGCGGTATTGATTATCAGGTCTGGGGCCTCAACCACCAACCGCGCCCGCAACATCGCGCTGTCGGTGAGGTCGACATCCTCGATGTCGATCGCATTCACCCCGGCCCATGCGGGCGCATTGCGCTGCAGTGCCCCGCCAAGCTGGCCGTTGGCACCAGTGATCAGAACCCTCATGCAAACACCTTCACATCCGCAAGCGAAAGCCCGCGCGCGTCCTTTTCCGAAATCAGCGGATCGAGCCCGATCAGGGGCCAGTCGATCCCCACAGCGGGGTCACCCCATGCCAATGTGTGCTCCGACTGCGGCGCATAGGGCGCGGTGCATTTGTAGAGAAAGTCGGTGTCGTCCTCGAGGGTCAGAAACCCATGCGCGAAGCCTTCGGGCACCCAGAGCATCCGCTTGTTGGCCGCGCTCAGTTCTACCCCGACCCATTGCCCGAATGTCGGCGACGACCCACGCAAGTCGACAGCGACGTCGAACACCGCCCCGCGGGCCACCCGCACCAGCTTGCCCTGCGGGCCGGGATTTTGAAAATGCAGCCCGCGCAAAACACCTTTCTGCGATCGGCTGTGATTGTCCTGAACGAAGTTCAGGTTCAACCCGGCATTGGCGAAGGCCTCCGCATTCCAGGTTTCCATGAAGAACCCGCGTGCATCGCCGAACACGCGCGGCTCGATGATCAGCACGCCGGAAAGCGTGGTTTCGATAATATTCACGGTCGCATCGGACTTTCGAGCAGCTTCAGCAGATATTCCCCATAACCCGATTTTCTCAGTGGCTCGGCAATCTCACGCAGGCGGTCGGACGTGATGAAGCCCTGACGCCAGGCAATCTCCTCAGGGCAACAGATCTTGAGACCCTGCCGCTCCTCGGTGATGCGGACATAGGCAGCCGCGTCGAGCAGCGACGCATGGGTTCCGGTATCGAGCCAGGCAAAACCACGTCCCATGATTTCGACGGACATTTGGCCTTCGTCGAGATAAAGCCGGTTGAGATCGGTGATCTCAAGCTCACCGCGCGGCGAAGGGGCAAGGTCGCGCGCACGGTCAGCTACGGTTTCATCGTAGAAATATAGACCCGTTACTGCGTAATTCGACTTGGGGGTCATGGGCTTCTCCTCAATCGAGATTGCCTTGCCCGATGCGTCAAACTCGACCACGCCGAAGGCCTGCGGGTCCATCACGCGATAGGCGAACACAGACGCGCCGGTGGTGCGCGCGTTCGCGTTCCTCAAAAGTTCGGGCAGCCCGTGCCCGTAAAAGATGTTATCGCCGAGGATCAGCGCCGATGGCCCCCCGCGGATGAAATCGGCGCCAATGTGAAACGCCTGCGCCAGACCTTCAGGGCGTGGCTGGACGGCATAAGTCAGCGCGACGCCGAAATCCGAACCATCGCCCAGCACGCGTTCGAACTGGGCTGCGTCTTCGGGCGTGGTGATGATCAGGATCTCGCGGATGCCTGCCAGCATCAGCGTGCTGAGCGGATAGTAGATCATCGGTTTGTCGAAGATCGGCATCAGCTGCTTGGAGACACCGCGCGTCAACGGATAGAGGCGCGTGCCCGATCCTCCTGCAAGGATTATGCCGCGTCTGGCTGCTTGCGCTGTCATGGCGTTGATCCACCTGCCCGAAAATGAAACTGTCGCCCCGGGCGGCGCATTGCAGGATGGCCGCTGCGGGTCAATCGCAAAACGCAGGAGAGTTCGTCAGCTGCGTGGGGTTGTGATTTGAGCGAAGTGTTGCAATGATTGTTAACTACGAGAGATAGATCTGGCCTTGGCCTAAACAGTGCCGTTCCGCTACCCAACTGCCCGTCATTTCCGCAGTGTGCCAACATCGCTCCGATATACCGTTCACACATGAGGCAATTTATGTGGCTCGCCGCCTTTTGCCAGCGCGCAGCTCATCAAGGTAGTCGCTCCACCACTGTGCCATGCGAACGCGCTCGTCCCAATGCTTGCCGCGGTGACCGATTCCGCGGACGACATTGCTGTCGCCATGTGCGAGCGCCCGTTCGATCGCATCAGGGTTCCACAGGCCCGATTCGTTGAGGAAGGTGGAGGCGGTGGCCCTAAGGCCATGCGCGGTCAGCTCATCCTTGGAATAGCCCATGCGCCGGAAGGCAGCATTGAGCGTGTTCTCGCTCATCGGGCGCTTGCCGCTGCGGGCCGACGGGAAGACATAGCCTTCGGTACCCAGCATGGTGGCAAGATCGGTCAGGTAGCCTACCACCTGCTTGGAGAGCGGCACTGCGTGCGGCCTGCGCGCTTTCATCTTGCCAGCGGGGATCTTCCAGACCCCGTCTTCAAGATCGATCTCGTGCCACTCGGCATGGCGCAGCTCGCCTGGCCGCACGAAGACATGCGGCGCGATCTGGAGGGCGTATTTGGTGACCAGGTGGCCGGTGTAGTCATCGATGGCGCGCAAGAGGCCGCCGAGCTCCTTGGGCTCGAGGATCGCAGCATAGTGCTGCGCGCGCGGCGTCACGAGCGCGCCCTTCAGCATGGCGGTGGGATCGGATTTGCAGCGGGTGGTAGCAACGCCGTAGCGAAACACGCGCCCGGCGAACGAGCGGCACTTCTTCGCGGTCTCGTGCTTGCCGGTTGCCTCGAGGCGCTTGAGGGGCGCCAGAACTTCGAACGGCTCTATCTCATGGATCGGACGATTGCCGATGGCGGGCGTGAGCTGCTCGAGGAAGAAGTTCGCTTTGACGAGCGTTGCCTGAGCAAGCCCGTTCTTGACCATCATCTGTTCGATGTACTCCCGCGCCACTGCCTCGAAGGTCTGGGCCGAGAGAAGTTCGTTGCGGATCTTCCTCTTGCGCTTTTCCAGCGCGGGGTCACCGCCTGACGCGACAGTATGTCTCGCCTCGTAGGCGGCATCGCGCGCCTCCTTTAGGCTGATTTCGGGGTAGGGGCCGATCGACAGCTTTTTCTCGGTCTTGCCGATCCGGTAGCGGAATCGCCACAGCTTGCCGCCTGACGGGGTGACCTCGATGTAGAGACCGCGCTGATCGGCGACCTTGTAGGGCTTGTCTTTGCTCTTGAGCGTGCGAAGCTTGGTTTCGGTCAGAGGCATGTGGGCCTTCTCCCAATGTGGTTTTCGCATGAGCCCGCAAAAGGCCCGCAAAACCGTTCGGAAAGCCCGGGATTTGCTGGGACGATCCGAGACCATCCAAGGGCCAATTCCCTTGGATTTCTGCGGCTTTTATACATTTTTCGGGATGTTCTGAAAAGAACAAATGGTGAACAATGCCGGTCGTACGGATTACCGTCCTTGCGGTAACTAAACCCAAAGGCTACTTCCGATTTCACACACCAACACAGGTAGATCTTTAATCGCAAATTTAAGTCGCAAAGTTATAAAATCCACATTCTATGTTGAGCAAGTTTAAAACCAAATTATTTTATAATTTGCGAAAGCGAAATACTATAATATTATGGATATATAACAAAATTTGATCTTTTGAAGGTTATGCGGCAAGGCATGAGATATTTTTTGATATCCAGCTTTTTGACTTGATGATTAATGAATTCTGTTTTGATGGAGTGCCGTGTGTCAGTCTCAATATGCTGGATCGTTCGTGAGTACGAGCCTGTGACAACCCAGCGGCGGTGCGGTCTGGGTATATCCTCGAAGACTCTGACCAACACCGTAGCAATCATAATTTCTGCTGGAGGAACAATTTATCCTTGCTGAGGTTAGGCTGCCCGGACCTGCAGGATCATCGCTTTGATCATGCCAGCTCACATCGTCAGGGAATGCCAGTACGTCCGGCTCATATCACCTTGCAAAGCCTTGTGCATTGCGATAGAGACTGGCGCGAATAGAAATTTGAAAAGGGCTCCAACATGTTCAAGACCATGACTCGCACGCTTGCCGCTACCGCTGCGCTTGGCCTCGTTTCGGCGCCGATCATCGCTCACGCAAACACCCGTGCCGGCGATGCCGGTTTCGCGACCTCGGTTTCGGCACCTGGTCTGGGCCGCTCGGCTGCCGGCGAAGGTCAGGACGAAGAAGGCGGCGCGAACTTCATCCTCGTTGCCGGTGCAGTCGGCCTCATCGTCGTGGGCGGCCTCATCGCAGCTGGCGTGATCGGTGACGACGACAGTGACTGCGCTTCGCCTGGTGCATGCTAAGCTGAGCATATTGCTCGTTTTTGCGATTTGACATAGAGGCGCCCGGTACACCGTACCGGGCGTCTTTGTTTTTGTGCTGCCTTGCTTTCGTAAGACCACGCCCAACCGCGAGACTATCTGTGAACCGAAACGCGGCCAGCCGTTCGACACTTTTCATGCTGGGTGGGGTGCTGCTGGTCGCCTTCGTTTTCGGCGGCGGCGGGATCGGAGCACCGCGCGGCAACCTGCTGGTTCAGCTTGCTGCGATCCTGCTGCTTTCCGCACGCATGGACAACGTCGCGCAATTCTGGCGCGAATCGCCGCTCATTCTGCGCGGGTTGATCATTGCCAGTCTTGCCCTCCCCCTGTTTCAGATCATTCCGCTGCCGCCATCGGCGTGGGCTAACCTGCCGTCGGCCGGGCTGGTCGCCGATTCGCTGACTGCGGCTGGAGCGGCGAACCGCTGGATGCCCGCCAGCGTCGATCCCGTGCGCACCATGCTGGCGCTATCGGCGCTGATCACCCCCGCCACGGTGCTCTGGGTGGGCTGGAGCCTGCCGCGCGAACGGCTGATCGACTGCGGCTGGGGCGTTGTCGCGCTCGGGCTGTTGACCGTGCTGATCGGTTTGCTCCAGGTGACGAGTTCTTCCGAAGCGCTCACCCCGCATGGGTCGCGCGCGCCGGGCGACCTGCTGCTAGGGCTGTTTGCCAACCGCAATTCGACCGCGCTGTTTCTGGGCTTTACCCTGAGCCTTGCCGCGTTGCTTCCCTCACCCATACGGCACCCGGCTGTCGGCCTCATAAGAGCTGCGGTATGCGTGCTTCTGATGATTGCAGTGGTATTGACGCAGTCGCGCACCGGACAGGTGCTCGCCCTCATACCCTTGACCCTCGGCCTCATAAGGGGACTAACCGCTTTACTTCCACAACGCCAAGGCAGTTCAGGCTCGCGCTCTATGCTCATCGCACTGGCAGCTGGGGCAATTGTGCTCGGCGGTGTCGGCGTTCTGGTCGCAGCAGCTCCGGGACGTGTGGCCGCTGCGCTCGAACGGTTCGAGGCCAAGGACGATCCGCGCCGCTTCATCTGGGACGACGCGGTATTCAGCGCAGAACGCTATTGGCCGGTTGGTGCAGGCATGGGGACATACGACGATGTCTCGCTGGTCGACGAATCGCTCGAAAACCTCACCAAGCGCCGCGCCGGTCGTGCGCATAACGATTATATCGAACTTGCGATCGAAGCCGGGGCGTTCGGATTGGCGCTCGCCTTCGGGTGGATCGTGCTGGTAGGATGGTTGAGCTGGAAGGCGCGTCACAGCAGCATGCGCTGGGCGGCATGGAGCGGCGGCGTTTTCCTGTTCGCGGTCGCGCTGCAATCGATCACCGACTATCCGCTCCGTAACCAGACGATGCTTGCCTTCGCCGCCTTTGCACTGTTGCTGCTGATACGAACCGCATCAAGTCGCCGGGAGACTGCAGCATGACCGCGCGACGGACCGTGCAGATCGTATGGATCGCCGCGCTCGCCGCGCTGGCCATTCTGACGATCCTGCTCCAGCTGGATTACATGGCGCGCCGCAGTCCGGCACTTGCGCCGGCCGTGCCGCAGTTCCTGCGCAGTCAGGCGCAGGTGCCGATCACGAAGTCGGCCTTGAAGGCGAATGACACCGCGCGCGCACTCGCAGAAGCCAGACTGCTGGTGCAGCGACGTCCCTTGCCTGCCGAAAACCTGTCGCTCCTCGCCATCGCTCAGGCGAAAGCCGATCAGGCACCCGCCGCAGCGCGCACGATCCAGCTTGCCGGACAGCGCGGCTGGCGCGAACCCCTGGCGCAGGAAGCCGTGCTGCGCCTTGCACTGGAAGTGGGCAATCAGCCCGAAGCCGCACGGCGTTATGCCGCGCTGTTCCTGCGCGAATCGACCCCCGACCCCCTGCTCGAGGAACTTGGCCGCTCGGTGCTTGGTGGCTCGGGCAAGGTGGGGCGCGATACGCTGACCGAGATCGTGGTCGGCGGGGAGCGGTGGCATACGATTTTCCTGCGGCGCGGCCCCAAGGTGATGCCGCCCGCCGCCTTTGCCGCAATCGCGGCAGAAAGCCTGCGCCGAGGCAGCGCCTTCGATTGCGGTGCGCTTGCACAGAGCATCAAGCTGCTTACGCAACGTGACGCCGGTGCCGATGCCGGTGCTGCGCTGGCGAGTGCCGCAGCCGCGCGGTGCCCAAAACTCAACCGCGCAGCCAGCTAGCCCGCGTTACATCGTGCGGATGATGCCGGAAAAATCGCTTCCCGCGTGATCTTCGGCATAGGCCTCGTAGATCGCGCGCGCATGGTCGCCGAGGGCAACCTTGGCACCGGCGGTGTTTGCGGCGTCGATCGCCAGTTTCAGATCCTTGAGCATCAGGCCTGCAGCAAACCCGCCCTGATAGCCGTTGTCCGCCGGGGTGACGGGGCCGACGCCCGGGACCGGGCAATAGGATGTCATCGACCAGTTCTGGCCCGATGAGACGCTGGAGATGTCATAGAACGTCTGCGGATCGAGCCCCAGCTTCTGCGCCATGGCAAAGGCCTCGCAGGTGCCGATCATGTGGATCGCGAGCAGCATGTTGTTGCAGATCTTGGCCGCCTGCCCGTTGCCCGGCTGCCCGGCGTGGATCACCGCCTTGCCCATCGCCTGCAAGATCGGCTCCGCGCGGGTGAAGGCTTCATCGCTGCCACCGACCATGAAGGTGAGTGTGCCGCCATTGGCCGCCGCGATCCCGCCCGACACCGGAGCATCGACCATCTGATAGCCGTGCTGTTCGGTCACTTCGATTACTTCGCGCG
The DNA here is from genome assembly GCF_001663175.1 of Erythrobacter neustonensis. Classification (NCBI taxonomy): domain Bacteria; kingdom Pseudomonadati; phylum Pseudomonadota; class Alphaproteobacteria; order Sphingomonadales; family Erythrobacteraceae; genus Erythrobacter; species Erythrobacter neustonensis. Next base: position 603,464 of record NZ_CP016033.1, read on the forward strand.
CGGTGGCGACATCGATCGTCGAGCAGTCGAGCAGGATCGCGCCCTCGGGGGCGTGCCCGATCACGTCACCAATGTAGACCTGCCGCACGATAGCCCCATTGGGCAGCATCGAGACAACCGCCTCGGCACCCTGGCACGCCTCTCTGGCAGTCGCAAAGGTAGCGCAGCCTGCCCCGTGCGCCGCGGCTAGCGCCGCCTCGGAGAGGTCGAAGGCGCGGACCTCGTGGCCGGCTTTCACAAGGTTGGCGGCCATCCCGCCGCCCATGTTGCCGAGGCCGATAAAGGCGATTCTCATGTCACTCTCCCCTACGCGGCAGGCCTCAGCGACCCTTCCACTGGCCTTCGCGCTTTTCGATGAAGGCGGCCATGCCCTCGGCCTTGTCTTCGCTCGCGGTCAGGATCTGGAAGATCCGCCGTTCGACGATCAGCCCCTGATCGAGCGTCATTTCGAAGGCCGAATTCACCATCTCCTTGTTGGCGATGGTTGCCATCGGCGGCATCGCGGCAATGGTGGCGGCGGTCTTGAGCGTCTCGGCAATCAGGTCGTCATGCGGCACCACGCGGGCGACCAGATTGCTGCGCTCGGCGTCTTCGGCGCCCATCATCCGGCCGGTGAGGCACATCTCCATCGACTTCGACTTGCCGATCGCGCGGGTCAACCGCTGGCTGCCGCCCATGCCCGGCGCCACGCCAAGCTTGATCTCGGGCTGGCCGAATTTCGCCTTGTCGGATGCGATGATGAAATCCGCCATCATCGCCAGCTCGCACCCGCCGCCCAAGGCAAAGCCGTTCACCGCGGCGATCCACGGCTTGCGGGTCTTGCGCACGATCTCGCTGGTCCAGAGGGCGAAGAAATCGTCGAGATAGAACTCCGCCGATGCCTTCTCGCTCATTTCCTTGATGTCCGCGCCAGCCGCAAAGGCCTTGTCGCCGCTCCCGGTCAGCACTGCGCAAAGCTGGGTGCTGTCGGCCTGATAGGCGGCAAAGGCAGCGATCAGATCGGCCAGCACCTGCGAGTTCAGCGCGTTCAGCGCCTGCGGACGGTTGATCGTCAGGAGCGTGACGCCCCTGGTGCCGCGCGCGTCGGTTTCGACGGTGATTGTTTCGTAGGTCATCAGGTTCTCCATGCCTCGTCATTGCCATTATGCCGGCGCAGCGACCATCCGGGCGCCATGTGGCGCATGTCGCAGACGATTGCGTTGCTGCGCTGGCAATGACGATTGTTCAATTTGCGAGCGGCTTCCACTCTTCACCCGCCGGCAGCGGCGCGAAGATCGCGTCGATCAGGTCGCGCGTGACCTCTTCGGGCGTGGCCGGGTTCCATTTGGGGTCGCCGGTCTTGTCGACGATCACCGCGCGCACGCCTTCGGCGAAATCGGGGCGGGTCAGCACGCGGCTGGCGATGCGGTATTCCATCGCCATGTTGTCCGCGAAGTCGCTCAACTGCGCACTCTCGGCGAGCTGGCGCAGGGCGACCTTGCAGGTCTGCGGGCTCTTGGTGCCCAGCGTGTTGCGCTCGGTCGCGGCCCAGGTGTCGCCGGCGTCCGCGGCAGCATCGAGACTGGCGAGAATGTCCTCGTATTCGTCCGAACCGAAATGCTTGGCGATCTTGTCGGCGTTGGCTTCGATCCGGGCCTTGGGCGGCGTGCCGACCGGCTCGCTCAGCACGCCCGCGATCCGGTCAGGGTGGTCGTGGATGCGCGCCTTCAACCCTTCGAGCATTTCATGCGGGACATAATGGGTCGCAAGCCCGGTCCACAGGCACTCAGACCCGTCGAGCCGCGCGCCGGTAAGCGCGAGGAACTGGCCCAACCGCTGACCGAGCCGCGACAGATACCAGCCGCCGCCGACATCGGGAAACAGGCCGATCCCGGTTTCGGGCATCGCCAACCGGGTGTTCTCGGTCGCGACACGGTATTTCGCGGGCATGCTGATACCCACGCCGCCGCCCATCGTGATCCCGTCCATGAAGGCGACGATCGGCTTTCCATAGGTGAACATCTGGTGGTTCAACTGGTATTCGTCGTGGAAGAACTTGCGGCCCGAAACCCCGCCGTCGTTCAGCGCCGAATCGCGAAGAAAGGCGATGTCGCCGCCGGCGCAGAAGCCGCGCCCCTCGGCATGATCGAGGATCACCGCCTTGATGCTGTCATCATCCGCCCACTCGCTCAGCGCCGCGCTCATCGCGTGGCACATCGGCAGGGTCAGCGCGTGCAGCGCCTTGGGGCGATTGAGGCTGATATGGCCGATCGGGCCATTCGCGCGGATCAGAACGTCGTCAGTCATTGCCCCGTTTCTTTCGGTTCGATCAGGTCCCAGCGATTGCCGAAAGGATCGCTGAACACTGCTACCGTGCCGTAGCCTTCATGCCGCGGCTCTTCATGAAATTTCGCCCCTGCTTCGACGAGCCGTGCATGGGCGCCTGTGAAATCGTCGGTGTGCGCGAAAAACGCCACGCGCCCGCCGGTCTGGTTGCCGATCGCTGAGCTTTGCGCGTCGCTTGCCGCCTTGGCAAGCAGCAGCCGCCCGCCGCCCCTGCCGCCGACCACGACCCAGCGCTTGCCGCCGCCCATGTCGCTGTCCTCGATCAGGTCGAAGCCGAGCCCGTCCACGCAAAAGGCGATGCCCGCATCGTAATCGGGCACCACCAGCGTCGTCAGCGCAAGGCGTGTCGCGGTCACTGGCGCAGCAGATCCCGGCCCACGATCATGCGCATCACCTGATTGGTGCCCTCGAGGATCGAGTGGACGCGCAGGTCGCGCCAGAAGCGTTCGATGGGATAGTCTTTCAGATAGCCATAGCCGCCGAAGAGTTGCAGCGCGTCGTTGACGATCTTCGAGCCGCTGTCGGTCGCCAGCCGCTTGGCCATCGCCGAGAAGCGCGACTTGTCGGGCGCGTTGTCGGTCACCTTGGCCGCCGCGAGATAAAGCAGCGCGCGCGCCGCTTCCAGATCGGTCGCCATGTCGGCGAGCATGAACTGGGTGTTCTGGAAATCGGCGACCGGCTGATCGAACTGCTTGCGATCCTTGGTGTAGGCGATCGCCTCGTCCAGACACCGCTGCGCCCCGCCCAGCGAGCAGGCGCCGATGTTCAGTCGTCCGCCATCCAACCCCATCATCGCAAAGCGGAAGCCCTCGCCCTCGTCGCCGACGCGGTTGGCCACCGGCACGCGCGCGTCCTCGAAGATCACCTGCGCGGTGGGCGAGGCGTTCCAGCCCAGCTTCTTCTCCGGCGCGCCGAAGCTGACGCCGGGGGTGTCCTTGTCGATGACGAGACAGGTCACGCCCTTGGTCTTGTGATCGCTGGTGCGCACCATCGTGACATAGATATCGTTGACCCCGCCGCCCGAAATGAACTGCTTGGTGCCATTGAGGACGTAATGGTCGCCATCGAGCCGCGCGGTGGTCTTCAATGCCGCCGCATCCGACCCGCTGCCGGGCTCGGTCAGGGCGTAGCTTGCGATCTTTTCCATCGTGACGAGATCGGGGAGATACTTGGCCTTGACCTCTGCGCTGCCGAAGCTGTCGATCATCCACGCGGCCATGTTGTGGATCGAGATGAAGGCGCTGGTCGAAGGGCAGCCATAGGCCATCGCCTCCATGATCAGCGCCGCTTCCAGCCGCCCGAGGCCGATCCCGCCCGATGCTTCGGAGACATAGATCGCCCCGAAGCCGAGCTGGGCGCTTTCCTTGATCACGTCGCGCGGGAAGATGTGCTTCTCGTCCCACTCGGCCGCGAAGGGCGTGATACGGTCGGCGGTGAACCGCTGCGCCATTTCCTGAATCGCAAGCTGGTCTTCGGTGATTTGAAATTGTCCGGTCATGGCGCGTGCTCTAGCCGCCTTGCCCGCGCCAGAAAAGGGCAGCGCGGGCACGTGGCGGGCAGAAAATTGCTAGGCGCGCGATGGGGCATGCATCCAGCGCAGGCAAATCGGCCGTATCTGCCCGCATGATCGCCCCGCGCCCGACACTCATCCTGGTCTACAACGCCAGGGGCGGATTGCTGAACGGGTTGCGCGATGCGGTGCACAAGCTGCTGTCGCCGGCGACCTATCCGTGTTCGCTGTGCGCGCTCACCTATTCCGCAGTCAGCATGCGCGGCGCGTGGCGGCAATTTCTCGATTCCCTCGGAATGCCGGTGATGTTCCTGTACCGCGACGAATTCGAACGCGACCTCGACCGCAGCGGTGTCGGGCTCCCCGCCATTCTGCTCGGTGGCGACGGGCCGGAGCCTCATGTGCTGCTGAGCGGTGATGCGCTGCGAAGCCTGCCCGACCTGCCGGCGCTGATCGCCGCGACACGGGAACGACTTGCGGCTGCCACGCCGTAACGCCCGGCATATTGTTCAATCGCGCACTGCCGCCTCAATCGCCGATTACGGCTTCGGCTTCGATCTCGACACGCCATTCGGGGCGGCACAGCCACGCGGTTCCTGCCATCGTCGCCGCGGGGCGCGCCGCACCGAAAAAGCGCGCATGAACAGCACCGACCGCATCCTGATCCGCCGGATCGGTCAGCAGCATCCGGGTGCGGACAACATCCAAGGGCGATCCGCCAAGTTCGGTGATCGCCGCGCAGATGATGGTGCAGCACCGCTCCGCCTGCGCCGCCGCATCGCCGGGCGTGGTGGAGCCATCGGGCTCGACCGGGCCGGTGCCGGCAACCACGATCCGGTTGCCGATGCGCACCGCCCGGGCAAACCCGAAGGCCGCTTCGAACGGCGAACCGGACGAGGCGTGGCGGCGCATTTCTAGCCGCAGGTGACAGCGGTGATCTTCATCGCGCTGTCATAGCGCACGTTCACCCGGTCTTCGCGGTAATCCATCGTCCACGCGCTTTCAGGCGGGCCCCAGCGCAGGGTGCGCGCGCCGCTGTCCTTGAGGATCGCGGTGCCCATGGCCTGGGTCGCATCGTGGCCGATGTGGTTCTGCACGGCTGCCGCATTGCACACCATCGGCGTGCCGGCCGCAGGGGTCGCCGGGTCGGTCGCGGCGCTATCGCCCATCGTGGCACACCCTGCCAATGCTGCCGCGACCAGGCTTGCAGATACCATGTGCTTCATCGGCGTCCTCTCGCGCATACGTGCCGCGGTGCGGCATCTCAAGCCAAGCGTATCAGCAGGATGCGTGCATGAAAAGCGCGGCAGCGATCAGGCGGCGCTAACTAACGGAGGCGGCTGTGACGCGGGCAATGTCGCTGCGGCCAGTGCTGCCAGATCGTTTGCGGCTAGAGGACGCCCGACGAAATAGCCTTGCGCGTGATCGCAGCCTATTTCTGTGAGGAAGTCGAGACAGGCGGCCTCCTCGATGCCCTCGGCCACCACCTTGAGCCCGAGTTCGTGGGCCAGCTGCACTGTCGATCGCACCAGCATGGCATCGCCCCTGTCGGTATGCACCTGGGCCACGAACATCCGGTCGATTTTCAACTCGGACAGGGGTAGCAGCTTGAGGTAGTTGAGCGCCGATTGCCCGGTGCCATAATCGTCCATTGAAATCCGGATGCCCGCTGCACGAAAGCGTTCAAGCATGGCGATCGCTTCGGCAGTATCCTCGAAATGCGCGCTCTCGGTGACTTCAAAGGTGACTTGCTCAGCCGGAAGCCCCGAATGGGCGATCCTTGCCAATGCGCGGGTTTCGAAGTTTTCAGACGTCAATACGGCAGCCGAAATGTTTACCGCGATTGCGATGTGCAAGCCGTCCGAGTGCCAGCGCTTCGCATCGTCCATCGCCTGCTCCAGAACCGCAAGGGTTAACTCGTCCAGGCGCCCGCGCTCTTCGAACAGGGGAATGAAGCAATCCGGGGGGAGCAACCCGCGCTTGGGGTGGTTCCAGCGCACCAATGCTTCGACGGAGTCGATCCGGCGCGTCACCAGATTGAGTTTGGGCTGATAGAGGACGGCGATATTGCCGCTGCGCAGCGCCTCGTCCAGTTCGCTCAGCAGATCCAGTTCAAGGTTGATCGCGGCGCCGGCCTCCTGAGTATGCAGCCGCCACAGCTTGCCTGCGCGCTTGGCCGAAGCGGCGGCATGCGCAGCATGGCTATCAGGGTCGGCAATGGTGCAATCGGCGACCCCGAACGTTAGCGAAACGCCTAGACGCCGGCCCGCAATATCGAACGGACTGCGCATCACTGCGCGCAGGCCTGCAAGATGAGCCTGGAGCTCGTCGATCGGCAGCGCAGAAAACCAAACAAGGGTGCGGTCCTCGCTGCGATAGACTACCCCGCTGCCTCCGCCTGCGACCTGCAAACGCTCAGCCGTCCGCCGGAGGAGGTCGCCAAGACCGACATGATCGATCGCCAATTTGAGCGCGTCGAAATCGTCGATCTGTGCAGCGACGACATAGCGATCACTGGCGACCGCGGCGCGGGCCTTGAAAGCGAGCCGGTTGGGCAGGCCGCTTTCGGGGTCGCGCTGGCGGGCCTGAGCGGCGAAACGCCGTGTGAGGACAATGTATCGGACCGCACCTGCCCCCATTACCATGGCAAGCGCAGGGGTGATCTCCGTCCAGATCGCAAGTCCGATCCGGGCCGCAATCCAGCCCGAAACCAGCACTACTGCGGCGGCAAGGGTGCGAATGAGGACTGCGCGCCGTCGCCGTGCGCCAAGCAGGCCATAAGAAAGCAACGCTGCGACCAAAAGCGGTATTGCCCAGGTTCCGGTCACGGGGCGCGCGCCAAGCAGAGTCTCTGCTGCCAGCGCATGGATGATCACCCCCGGGATCACCCCGAAACGCGGCACCGCATAGCGATCGCCCAATTCGACCGCGGTTGCGCCAATGATAACATCCTTGCCGCGCAGCAGCGCAGGATCGAACAAACCCTTCTCGATCGCGATAAAGCTGTGGCGCGCAAGCGTGGCCGGATCGACTGCAAAATTGATCGTCAGACTTTCCCCGGCAGAGCCAGCCTCGCCTGCGATCAAGGCCGAAATCGATGGCCGGGCGACGGCATCGGTTATCGTGCCCAGCGGCATCGTACGGACATAACCATCAGGTCCCGGGGCAACCGAAACCGATGCAAGCTGCGCATGTTCTCGCAACTCCGGGATCGGCAGCGAATCGAGCTTTCGTCCATCACCGAAATCCGCCGCCTGGCCGAATGTCGGCAACACGATAGCAGCATTTGCATCCGCAATCGCCTGAGCAAAGGCCCTGTCGCCCGCAGGATTACCGTTGCTGGAAAAATCGACATCGAAACTGATCGAACGCACACCGGCCGCATCAAGTTGACGCAGGGCAGCAGCATAGTGTTCACGCTGCCAAGGCCAGCTGCGAATGGCAGCCATGCTGGCAGCGTCCATCTCGACCACATGCACCTGTCCGCTCGCAGCGCGGTTGAAAACCGTAAAAGCGAGATCGTGGATCCGGTTTTCAGCGCCCCGCATAAAGCCGGAAAGCGCTGCCATCGCAACCGTCACGCCCAGCAGCGCGATCACCAGACATTTGATCCGCCAATTGTCGAAAGATCCGCTGGCCGCGGCCCTCGGCAGAAGTAAGGGCGCAGCGGTCATGTTGTGCCCTTTTCCTTGAAATGCCCAATCGGGGCTGCGCGGCCGGAATTATCGCGCTGAAACCGGAACCCGATATGCTGCATCAGCCGCGCCCGCCACGTCCGCGCCCGTTGCCACGCTCATCTGCGTCCTTGCCGTCCTTGTCGCCCTTGTCGTCTTTGCCGTCGTCGCTGTCGTTGTCGCCATCTTCACCGCGATCATCACCGTCGCGGCCCTTACCATCGTCATCTTTGTCATCGTCACCGCGGCTGTCGTCGCTGTCGTCATTGTCCTTGCCGCCGGCGTCATCATCACGATCATCGTCGTCACCGCCGTCATCGCCTTGGCCTTCATCGCCTTGGTCGTCACCACCGTTGTCATCGCTGCCTTCGTTCCCGCGATCGTTGTCGTCCCCGCCATCGCCCGCGCCCGGATCATCCGGCCCGGCATTCCCGCCTGAGCCGGAATCGCCGTTACCGTTATTGCCACCGCTGCCGCCTTCCGGTGCCCCGTTGCCGTTGCCGTTGCCGTTGCCGTTGCCGGTGCCGTCTTCTGGAGCCCCGTTACTGCTACCGTTACCGTTACCGCTACCGCTACCGTTGCCGTTGCCGTTGCCGTTGCCGTTGTCCGGCCCCGGTACGCAGATCGCACCCGCACAGACCACGCCATCGCCTGCGCTGGGGTTGCCTTCTCCGCCAGGGCCGGATGCTCCGCCGCCATGGCCAGTGCCGCCACCGACACTACCACCGCCGGCGCCGGACCCTGAGCCTGCGCCGGCGCCCGATCCATTGCCGTTTGCCGGAGTACCGCCATTGGCAGGTTGGCCTGGTCCGTCTCCTGTTGGCGGTCCGCCGCGGCCGGGCGTTTCAGGAATGATCGCCGCTGCAATGACAGCCACTTCGCCCGAAACAAACCCTTGCGACATTTCGCCCAGATCCTGCGGCGCACTCACGATTGCATGATCAATGCGCGCCTGCTCGCGCTCGGTACTGTTTGTGGACGCCCCATTCGAAGCCTCGGGCGCGGAGGATGCAGGACCGCCCGGCGATACCGGCGCATCGGCCGATGGGGCCGGCGTGGCGGATGCCGCAGGAGCGGTGTTGCCTGAAGTGTTCGCGGCGCGTGCCGGCGAATCGATCACCCGTTGCCCCTGCCCTTCGATCACCATGCGCAGCGGATCACCAGCGGCGATCATTGCCACCGCGCCGGGCCGGATCAGTTCGCGCGCCCCGCCATCGAGCGTCGCGGTTTCGACCGCCCCTTCGGTCACCTGAAGGCTTGCACCCTGCTCGCTGACCGTAATGACAAAGGTCGTGCCCTTCACCACCGCAGCAAGATAGGGCGTGTCGACTCCGAAATGCGGATTGGCCTGCTTTCCGATTCTGAACAGCGCACTGCCATAATCCTGAATGATCTGGACGATTCCACGCTCGCGCGCAGTCGGGGCGATTCGCAGCTGCGCGTTGTGCCGCATCGTGACGAATTCGCGTCCGCGCACCAGAACCGCAGAAGACCCCGCACCGGTGCGAACCATCGTGCCAGCCGCCAGCACCGCGCCTGGCTTGGCGGGCCGCGTCCCGGACGCATCCGCCAACGTCACCGTCCCTCGCGCCTCGCTGACACTCCAGCCTGAGGCTTGAGCCAGTGCGGGCGTACTCCCCAGGATGAGCGCCAGAAACGCCAAAAGCACGCGGGGCATGATGCGGTTGAGATTCGTCATGCCTAGCAATCTATACCTAGAGTTGCAGCAATCGCATTGAAACTCGTGGTTAAGAAAGTCCTATTGGATAACTAGTTAACCTTTGCGAGTTACTTCTTCGTCTGATTTAACGGAAAGGACTGCAACATCATCCCGCGGGCGGTTACGATCGGAGCGATAGCTACCATGCTGCTGGCGGCGTATCCGCTGGTGGCACAGGATGCCTTCGACCGGACCAATCCGGCAACGCAGGCAAACCGTGAAGAAGAGATTCTGCCTTTGCCCGTCCCGGTGCGGATCGAAGTGCTGCCGGTACTGGATACGCCGCAGACGATCGATACCGAAAGCGCCATGGATGTCGGCGCGATCGTGATCGATGGATTGGCCGTGATGCGGCAGTCCGACTTTGCGCAGGCGGTCGAACCCTTCGCCGGGCGGCCATTGCGCCGAAGCGACCTTGCCGGCCTTGCCGATGCAGTCGCCGCGCGGGCCCGCACGCAGGGCTATATGCTCGCCACCGCATGGATCCCCGAACAGACACTTGTCGGCGGATTGTTGAGAGTGCGGATCGACGAGGGGCGGATCGATCGCGTGCGGGTTGAAGGCGCAACCGATTCCGCGATCCGCCGCCAGCTTGAAAGCGTGGCGAACGGGCGCCCGGTAACGCTGGCGCAATTGCAGCGCGCCGTCCTGCTTGCCGATGACCTGCCCGGTGTCCGGATCCGCCGCACACGCTTCGAACAAGACGGTGACGCCCGTATTCTGGTGGTTGACGCGGGGCGCGATCACATCAGCGGGACCGCGCTGGTTGCGAGCGACGGTACAAAGCCGATCGGACCGGTGCGTGCTCGGATCGAATTCGACGCCAACGGGCTGATCTCCGGCGGGGACCGGATCGACCTCAGCTTTTCGGCGACGCCGCTGGACCCGCAGGAACTGGTCTTCTTCAACGCACGCTACACGGTGATCATCAACGATGCGGGCACCGCTGTCGGCGCATTCGGCAGTTACTCAAGAACCGAACCGGGCGCATATCTGGCCAACCGCAAATTGGTAGGCGAGGCATGGCAGGGCGGGATCCGTCTGCGTCACCCGCTTCTGCGCGCGCAGAAGCGCAGCCTCTGGCTGGAGGGGAGTGCAGAACTTCAGGACCTGCAGCAGGACAGTCTTGGCATCCACGTACGCGCTGATCGTATCGCGCTCGCCCGGCTTGGCTTTTACGGTTACGGCCCGCTCGCCGGCGGCAACCTGCAGGGCCGCGCAACGGTCAGTCAGGGACTGCCTGTGCTCGGCGCAACCGGTAACAGCGACCCCATGGCGTCGCGCTGGAATACGCGGACCAATTTCACGACATTGTCGTGGTGGTTCAACTGGCGAGCCGGGATCATGCCCCGGGTGAGCCTTTCGCTTGCCGCGACCGGGCAGCTGTCGAACGCCCCGCTGCTGATCGGTGAAAGTTTTGCGCTGGGCGGCGGTCAGTTTCTGCGCGGTTATGATTTCGCGCAGGTCGTCGGCGATCAAGGTGCAGCAGGCCTTGCCGAACTGCGGTACGATTGGCCCCGCGCGCGGGGAGCCTCGCGGCGTTTGCAGCTTTATGCCTTTGCCGATGGGGGCGCCGTATCCGACCTCGGCGCAGGAACCAGTGCAAGCTCACTTGCTTCAAGCGGTGCCGGCTTCCGCGCCGACTTCACCCGCGACCTTGAATTGGACTTCGAAGTGGCGGTGCCGCTTACCGAAGACCGCTACGATACAGGCGACAAGTCCCCGCGCCTGAACCTCAGGGTCACCCAATCGCTGTAAGCTAAGGTCAGCCGCCCGATCAGTCGCCGGTGTGCTTGTCCAACTCGTCGCCGGTCACGCTGACCACGTGGAGCAGATTGGTCGCACCCGGCGTTCCGAACGGCACGCCCGCAAGCACGATCAGCTTGGCCCCCGCGGCTGCAACCTTGTGCCGCAGCGCCATGCGCTTGCCCTTGGCGATCATCTCTTCGAAGCTGCCGATATCCTTTGTCACGACCGCGTGCGCGCCCCACAGCAGGCCCATCCGCCGCGCGGTGCGGGGCGACGGGGTCAGAACCAGCACCGGGGTCGCAGGCCGTTCGCGCGCCACGCGCCGCGCGGTCGATCCGCTGGCGGTGAACACGGTGATCGCGCTGATCGGCACGGTGTCCGCGATCGTCATGCAGGCATGCGCCAGCGCATCGGAGGTGGTCGCATCGGGCGGCGTTTCGAGGAAGCGGACGCGCGCCTTGTAACCCTCGTCGCGTTCCACCTGCACCGCGATCCGATCCATCATCGCGACCGATTCCTCGGGCCATGCACCCGCCGCGCTTTCGGCCGAAAGCATCACCGCGTCCGCCCCGTCATAGACTGCATTGGCCACGTCGGAGACTTCGGCACGCGTCGGCGTCGGCGCCTCGATCATCGATTCGAGCATCTGCGTCGCCACGATCACCGGCTTGCCCGCGCGGCGCGCCATGTTGACGATCTTCTTCTGCAGCGGCGGGACCTCGAAAGGCTCGAGCTCCACGCCAAGATCGCCCCGCGCGACCATGATCCCGTCGGCCATCTCGATGATCGAGTCCAGCCGGTCGACCGCCTTGGGCTTTTCGATCTTGGCGCAGATCGCGGTGCCATGCGTGCCGATCAGCTTGCGCGCTTCGGCGATATCCTCGGGCCGCTGGACGAAGGAGAGCGCGATCCAGTCCGCGCCCTGCTCGGTCGCAAAGGCAAGATCGCGGCGGTCCTTTTCGGTGAGCGCGGGGATCGGCACTTCGGCATCGGGCACGTTCACGCCCTTGCGGTCCGAAATCACCCCGCCAACCTCGGCGCTGCACAGGATGCGATTGTCGTCGGCTTCGAGCACCTTCAGCCGGATCTTGCCGTCGTTGATCAGCAGGCGCTGACCGCGCTCCATGATCCCGAACAATTCGGGATGCGGCAGATGGACGCGGTTGTGATCGCCGGGGGTTGGATCGCGGTCGAGGACGAAGTGCCCCGAATGGCGGATCACCGCCTGCCCTTCGGCAAAGGTGCCGACGCGCAGTTTGGGGCCTTGCAGGTCGGCAAGGATCGCGATGGGGCGCGCGAACTGCTTTTCCAGCGCGCGGATCGCGGCGACCACGGGTTCGTGATCGGCATGGCTGCCGTGGCTCATATTGAGGCGGAAGGCATCCGCCCCGGCGCGCACCAGCTTTTCGAGCATTTCGGGCGAACGGCTCGCCGGGCCGATGGTGGCGAGAATCTTGACCTTGCGGCCGCGCGGGTCGATCCGTGACTGATCGCGTCGTGACATGTCTGGCTATCCCTGGTTGGGTTCGCCTATGACACAGCCGATTTTCAACTCAAGGGAAAGCCGCGATGAATAGCAATGCCGATCCGCTCGATACGCTGGACGACGCTCAGGCCGCTGCCGCCTTCCGCCGCCTGGTGCGCCACCTGCGCCATCGCCACGATGCGCAGAACATCGACCTGATGGGTCTGGCGGGCTTCTGCCGCAACTGCCTTGCCGACTGGATCCGCGATGCGGGCTACGACGGCGACAAGGACGCCGCGCGCGAAATGATCCACGGGATGCCGGCGGCCGAATGGAAGGCCACCCGCCAATCGCCCGCCACGCCCGAACAATTGGCGCGGATGGAGGCAAGCGTGGCCAAGAACGCACAGGAATAATTCGCAAGGGCGGTTCACCCCCGCCGCCGGGATGGCTATCGCGCCCGCCAACCGATTCTCATATCAACCGGAGTTTCCCCATGGCCGAATCCGCCGACGACCGCCTGCGCCTGCTGATCGAGCGCATCGAGCGCCTTGAAGAAGAAAAGAAGGGCATCGCCGACGATATCCGCGATGTCTATCTGGAAGCCAAGGCGGTCGGCTACGACCCCAAGATCATGCGCCAGATCGTCCGCCTGCGGAAGATGAAGCCCGACGATCGCAGCGAACAGGACATGCTGCTCGAAACCTACAAGAACGCGCTCGGCATGGCGTGATCGCTTCCGGCGGGGTGCCATTGAATTGCCGCTACGCTGTGTTATCTTCGTAAGACAGTTTGCAAGGAGAGACGGACAATGGCTTCCCCCTGGAAAGACGCGCGCGGCGTGATCGTCACCACCACCCCCACGCTCGAAGGCAGGCCCATTCAGGACTACCTCGGGATCGTCACGGGCGAAGTGATCGTCGGCGCGAACCTGTTCCGCGACCTGTTCGCCAATATCCGCGACATCGTGGGCGGGCGCTCGGGCAGTTACGAGCGCATCCTTGCCGATGCGCGCAATCAGGCGATCGAGGAATTGCAGGCCGAAGCGGCCGCGCGCGGCGGCAATGCCGTGGTCGGGGTCGATCTCGATTACGAGGTTATCGGCGATCGCGGCTCGATGCTGATGGTCTCGGCCAGCGGCACCGCAGTTCGGGTCTAACCGCCCGCCAGCACAAACAGCGCATTGTACCCGGCATGGTAGGCGATCGCACTCGCCAGACCCAGCCGGGTGCGCAGATAGGCGAGGATCATCCCGCCCAGCACCTGCGGCGCCACCACCACCAATCCGGCTGCACTTTCCAGCGCGCGGAAATTGCCTAGGTGAATGAGGCCGAAGAGGATCGCCGATCCCCATACTATGACCGCGAAACGGGCGGCGAACCAGCGCGGAACGGCGGTGTCGCGGCGGCGCGTGACGCCCCACCACACCAACCCTGTTGCCGCCGTCGCCGCGCCCGCCAGACCCAGCGCGCGGGCGTGTTCGGGCCACCACTGCCCCGCCAGCAACAAGGCCAGCGCTCCAAACCCGAAGGCGGCAAACCGCAAGGCTGCGGCGCGGCCCGTCAACCAGCCGCGAAACAGCAGTTCTTCGAGCAGCGGCGCGATCACCAGAAAGGCGAGCGGGCTGGCGGCAAGGCTATCGGCAGGAATATCCGCCGCGGGCAGCACCCCTGACGCGCGCGCTGCCAGCCACAGCGGGCCGACGACAAGGGCGAGACATCCTGCATGCACAAGCATCGCTGCAAGAACCACGATGGCCGCCGCGCCCCGCGACAGCACGCGGCGCCCGGTATAGCCCGGCCACAGCACGAACCGCGCCGCCTCGGCCATTCGCCCGCGCAGCCCCGTCGCACGCCCGCTTGCATCGGCTGCGTCTGACGGAGTAAGGGCCGCGCTCACACTTCCAACATTCTCGGTGACATCGTCCAATGGCAGGCCATTCCAAGTTCAAGAACATCATGCACCGCAAGGGCGCGCAGGACAAGAAACGCGCCGCGCAGTTCTCCAAGCTGAGCCGCGAAATCACCGTGGCTGCCAAGATGGGCATGCCCGATCCCGACATGAACCCGCGCCTGCGGCTCGCGGTCAACGCCGCCAAGGCGCAGTCGATGCCCAAGGACAACATCCAGCGCGCGATCGACAAGGCCGCGCAGGCCGGCGGCGAGG